>JBBSMS010000366.1:0-1000 GCA_038233055.1 Nitriliruptorales bacterium | reverse complement strand
GACGTCGCTAGAGTCGATCACCGATCGGAGGGCGGCCGATGACCAGGCTTGATCGCACGGCGGTCACGTGGGGCCTGCTGGCCGTGTTGGTGTCCCTGAGAACGTGTTTGACAAGGGGTTAGCGGGCGGGTCGGGGTTGCCACGGGCGGCGTCTTGGTCCGGGTGCCAAGCGTCGGGTCATGATGCCGATCATGGCCCATTTGACCATGGCTTCGGCGGTGGCGGGCAGGCGTTCGTAGTCGTGGTCGAGCCGGCGGCAGCGCACCAGCCAGGCGAAGGTGCGTTCGACCACCCAGCGGCGCGGCAGGACCACGCCTTCTGGTCGGCGGGCTTTTTGACCAACTCGACGGCGATGCGCAGGAACTGTCGGGCGTGGACGACCAGCCGTCCGGCATAGCCCCCGTCGGCGAACACCGTGACCATCGATGGCATGGTGAACCGGAGCCGGTCCAGCACGGTGCGGCCGCCGTCGCGGTCCTGGACCGACGCGGTCGTGACTGCCACGACCATCAGTAGCCCCAGGGTGTCGGTGACGATGTGGCGTTTGCGTCCGTTGACCCGTTTCCCGGCGTCATAGCACGAGTCGAGGTCGCGACGGTGTCGGCTCCCTTGACCGACTGGGCATCGATGATTCCCGCCGAAGCGGCCGGGTCGCGACCGTCGGCATCGCGGAGCTGGTCACGCAGGGCGTCGTGGATGCGATCCACGGTGCCGTCGTCGCGCCACCGTCGGAAGTGCCAGTACACGGTCTGCCACGGCGGCAGATCATGCGGCAGATGGCGCCACGCACAGCCCGTGCGCAGCATGTAAAAGATCGCGTTGACGATCTCGTGTCGAGGATGCTTTTCGTGGCGTCCGTCCAGGTTGGCCGGAGGCAGCAACGGTTCGATGAGCTTGAACTGGGCAGGGGTCAGATCGGTGGCGTAGGGGTCCCGGTCACTTCCAGTCGAGGTAGCCATACCCCAGCATCGCCCACCCAACGCCAGAATCGTAGGAGGCG
>JBBSMS010000365.1:0-1004 GCA_038233055.1 Nitriliruptorales bacterium | reverse complement strand
GGCCTGTGGGAGTCGGCGATGGTGCGCGTGCACATCTCCGGCGCGGTCACCGTCTACTCAGGCGCGTCGCCACACGGGCAGGGGCTGGACACCAGCTTCGCCCAGATCGTGGCCGACCGCCTGGGCGTCGACCCCGAGGTGATCGAGGTCATCCACGGCGACACGGGGACCGGGCCCCAGGGTCTGGGAACCTACGGCTCGCGTTCGCTGAGCGTGGGCGGCGAGGCGATCGCCCGCGCCACGGCGAAGGTGGCCGAGAAGGCCAAGGCCATCGTCGCGCACGAGCTCGAGGCCGCCGCGCAGGACATCGAGGTGTCCGGCGACCGGTTCTCGGTCAAGGGCTCGCCCGACCGTGGCATGTCGCTGGCCGAGGTCGCCGGCGCCGCCTACATCCCCGAGAACCTGCCCGAGGGCATGGAGCCGGGCCTGGAGGAGACGACGTTCTACGACCCGGAGAACTTCGTCTTCCCGTTCGGCGCGCACGCGGCGATCGTCGATGTGGACGCGGCAACCGGGAAGGTCACGGTGGCCCGCTACATCGCGATCGACGACTGCGGCCCGGCCGTCAACCCGATGATCATCGACGGCCAGATCCACGGCGGGATCACCCACGCGATCGGCCAGGCGCTCTACGAGCGGGTCCATTACGACGACGACGGCCAGCTCGTGACGGGCACGTTCGTGGACTACTCGCTGCCCAGCGCGGCGGAGGTCCCGATGTTCGAGACTGACCGCACGGAGACACCCTCCCCGAGCAACTCGCTGGGGGTCAAGGGCGTCGGCGAGGCGGGCACCATCGCCTCCTCCGCCGCGGTGACCAACGCGGTCATCGACGCGGTCCGGCCGCTGGGCGTGACCTTCATGAACATGCCGCTCACGCCCATGCGGGTGTGGGAGGCCATCGAGAAGGCCAAGGGAGGCGTGCCCGCATGATCCCCGTCGAGTTCGACTATGCAGTCGCCGACTCCGTCGACGACGCGATCCGCCTGCTGGGCGAGGGCGGG
>JBBSMS010000364.1:0-1015 GCA_038233055.1 Nitriliruptorales bacterium | reverse complement strand
CGACGGAAAGACCCCTCCGCCCGGAGAGGTGGTCAGGCCAGACGAACGGATGTCGTGGGGCCGCACCGCCGGCATCGGGGCGCAGCACGTAGTGGCGATGTTCGGGGCGACGTTCGTCTTCCCGCTCGTCATGGGCCTCGACCCCAACCTGGCCATCATGATGTCCGGCATTGCCACGATCCTGTTCCTGCTGATCGTGAAGAACCGGGTGCCCAGTTACCTGGGTACCAGCGCGTCATTCGTCGGCGCCGTCATCGCCATCCGGGCCATCCAGGACAGCGACGGGCTGGTCACCGGGTCGATCCTGGTGGCGGGGTTGGTCCTCGCCGCCGCCGGGGTGGCGATCCAGATGCTCGGCATCACGGTGATCCACCGGGTCTTTCCGCCGGTCGTCACTGGCGCAGTCGTCATGCTCATCGGCTTCGGGCTGGCCTTTGTCGTCGCCGACATCTACTGGAAGCAGGACCAGTGGGTCGCCCTCGCCACCATGCTCGCGGTGTTCGTCATGACCGTGGTGCTGCGCGGCTTCTTGGCCCGCATCGCCATCCTGCTCGCGCTGATCTTCGGCTACCTGCTGTCCTGGGTGCTGGACCGCACCATGGGCGACATCACCGCGTTCAACGCCGCCACCGGCGAAGTGGACACTCACGCCCGGGTCAGTTTCGATGCGCTGGCCGCCGCGCCGTGGATCGGGCTCCCGGCGTTCCACGCCCCGCAGTTCCAGGTCGCCGCGATCGTGCTGACGCTGCCCGCGGTGATCGCCCTGATCGCGGAGAACACCGGCCACGTCAAGGCGGTCGCGGCGATGACCCGCACGGACCTCGACCCGGTCATCGGCCGAGCCATCTTCGCCGACGGCGTCGGGACGGTCGTCGCCACGTCGGTGGGCGGATCGCCGACGACGACGTACGCCGAGAACATCGGCGTCATGGCGGCCACCCGGATCTATTCCACTGCCGCCTACTACGTGGCCGCGGCGGTGGCGATCCTGTTCGGGTTGTGCCCCAAGTTCGGG
>JBBSMS010000363.1:0-1018 GCA_038233055.1 Nitriliruptorales bacterium | reverse complement strand
CCTCCGGGGTCAAGGTCAGGCGTGGACGACGTGTTCGACCACGTCGGTGCGGCGGATGACCTCCATGCCGGCACGTTCGTAGAGGTCGGCAGCCCCGTCCAGCGTGTCGTCGTCGACCTCCAGGGCCACGGCCGACAGCCCGCGCGCGTAGAAGCGTCGGAACTCGGTCATCAGCAGCGCGAGCGCGATCCCCCGTCGCCGCCACGACGGGATCACGCCCAGGTCGCGGATGTAGCCCACCTCCTTGCCCTCCGGCGTGCCGGAGCGGCCCAGGCAGATGCCGACGACCTGGTCGTCGACCTCGGCCACCAGCCACAGCGGCCAGTCGGGCGGCGCGCCCGCCGTGCGTGAGCCCACCCAGTCGGTCAACCCCATCGGCATCGCTGCGGGGTGGTCGTCGAAGGCGACCTGGTGGGTGCGGTGGATCGCCGCGAGATCGGAACTCGAGGCCGACCGGATCGTCACGGGGTCGGGCCACACCGGGCGGGCCGGTGGTTCGTGCAGGCCCAGACGCATGGTGAGGTAGTGGTGGGCGGGCGCGAAGCCCTGGTTGGCGAGGAACGACTCGGCCGGTCGATCGCCTGCGGTCACGGTGGTCCGCAACAGCATGCTGGCCGTGCCGCGCTCGTGCGCCTCCGCTCGGGCACGCTCCTGGCCCTGGTCGTGGAGGAAGGTCGCGAGGCCCTTCTTGAGGTGGTGCGGGTCGACCCGGGCGTCGATCCACACGGCCGGCTGGTCCGACAGCAGGCCGTCCTCGACGGTGAACTCGGCGAACGCGGCCAGTTCGCCGTCCGGGTCCGACACCACCACCGTGTCGTCGAACCCGTCCCGTCCGAGCCAGCGCAGGCGCAGGTCGTCGGTGCGAAACGAGATCGTTCCCTGCCGGTCGGCCTCCGCCCGCTGGAACAGCGCGGCGACGGCCGGCAGGTCCTCCCAGGTGGCGCGCCGGACCTCGTGGTCCGTGGGCACCTCGCCGATGGCTGCGACCACGTACGGCTCCTTGTCCGACCCACACACT
>JBBSMS010000362.1:0-1022 GCA_038233055.1 Nitriliruptorales bacterium | reverse complement strand
TCTGACCCGTAGTCTTGACCGCGTCTTGATGTTCGCTCCGCCCCAGGCAGACGTCGATGGCCCACACTCGTGCCACCGACCGACAACGACGAGGAGCACCCCATGAGGACCCGCACCCGCACCCTGATCGCCGCCATCGTGGCAGCCGGCGTGCTGCCCACCGCCGGTCTGGCGCTGGCCGCCACGGCCCAGACGCCCCGGTCCGGGCCGTCCGACCACAGCGACGCCACCGCCGGCATGGGGTCGATGATGGACGGCACCGACATGGCGTCGATGATGCAGGACATGCCAGTCGGCAGGATGCACCGGCACATGCGTGACATGGGCATGGACATCGGGCAGATGCATGAGCAGATGCAGGATGCCGGCATGAACGTCGGAGAGATGCATCAGATGCACCAGCCGGGCGACGCGACCGACGACCGCGAGTGACCGATGACGCTGGTGATCCTGATCGCTGTGGTGGCCCTGGCGGTCGCCGTGGCGCGGACCACCGAATCGCCGAACCGGCGGGACGACGCCCAGATGATCCTGGACAACCGACTGGCTGCGGGTGAGCTGGCCGTCGACGAGCACCGGGCCCGCCGCCAGGTGTTGCAGGACACCCCCGTGCCCGGCTCCGGTGGGCTCTCGTGGGCGTTGGTGGCTCTGGCCGGCGTGGTGCTCGTGGCCGTGGTCCTCGGCGCCCTGATGATGTGGAGCTCCCCGATGATGCAAATGATGGAAGGCACCGACATGATGTCCGGCATGATGGGACTTGGATGGCTGTGGATGCTGCTGGTCTTGGCGTTCGTGGTGGGCGTGGTCGTGTGGGCGATCGGTCGGTTGTCCCCGTCCGATCGCGGGACGGGCGACCAGGCCCGCCGGCTGCTCGACGAGCGCTACGCCCGAGGTGAGATCGACGACGACGAGTACGCCCGGCGGCGTGACGCGTTGGGTCGATGAGCACCCCGCAGCCACACCGGGTCCTGGTCGTCGACGACGAGGAGGCGATCACCTCCCTCGTGGCTCGTTACCTGCAG
>JBBSMS010000361.1:0-1029 GCA_038233055.1 Nitriliruptorales bacterium | reverse complement strand
TCGTCGGCGACCCCGAGGCCCGGTGAACTGCGATGACGGCCGGTCGCGCAGCTCAGCGTTCGGGCGGGCGTCGTGACGTCCGAGCGTACGCGCCATGTCGCCACCGGCGCCCTCGTGATCTTGCTGCTCAGCCTCATCTGAGAGAACGCCCACGGAGTCCTGTGCCATTCGATTCCGGGGTGGCGATCCCTGCAGGCGGCAGGGTGACGTGCTGCTGATCGCGGTCGGATACGCAGCCGCATGGCCCACGCGGGGCCGGTCGTGGCGTCTTTACTGCGCGACGGCGGCGTTCGTGGGAACCATGTGCACGGGACGCGGTCAGGTTGCGGGCGTGGATCGGGGCAGGGTGAGGGTGAAGATCGCGTGCTGTCCGCTGGCAGCGAAGCGGACCGTCACGGTGCTGGAGCGTGGGCTGTGCAGGCGGGCGTTGGTCAGCAGGACCGACAGGACCTGGCCGAGCCGATCGGGGTCCGCGTGGGCCACGACGGGGGGACCGGGGGGGACGTGCAGGTCGAGGTCGATGCCGTCTCGCAGTCCCTCCAGATAGCCGTCCAGCGTCGTCAGCGGGGTCCGCAGCTCGTGGGTGAGGTCGTTGAGCAGACGACGGCGGATCGCGCTGAGCCCGCCCTCGCGTGCCAGTTCGACCAGGTGGGCCACGGCCGTGCCCGCGACGGTGACGGCCACGACGACCGTGGAGGTGGCGGCCGCGACGGCGACCGGCACACGCGAACGCCGGACCAGCCTTGGCAGCGTGGATTCGCCCACGCCCGTGGAGATCAGGCCGGCCAGGAGGGCTCCGGCACCGGAGAGGACCTGCTGCTCGGCCATTCCGTGCGGCCGGTACTCGTACACCAGGCCGTCGCGGGTCTCGATGCGGCGACCCTCCGCCGCGTCGGATCGTCCGGGGGGCGCGCTCGCCCGGCGACGCCCCGTCCGGATCGTCCGGCCCTGCCCCGCGAAGCAGGACCGCGGCCAGGACGAGCATCAGGACCCCATAGCCGATGCGCAGGCCGTCAGCAGGGATCCACC
>JBBSMS010000360.1:0-1036 GCA_038233055.1 Nitriliruptorales bacterium | reverse complement strand
TTGGGCTGGAGCGGGCGGGCGGCTGGCGAGATTCGACCGTCGAGCTGCCCTCCGGCGACTGGCACGACCTGCTCACCGGTGTCCGTTGGCAGGCCGGACAAGCGCAGGTGGCCGAGTTGCTCGCCGGCTTTCCCGTCGCCCTGTTGATCCGGTGATGGAGTAGAGGCATGACGCGGTTCGCGGTGTGGGCACCGTCGGCGGACGTGGCCGACGTCGAGGTCGACGGCACCCGCCACTCGATGCAGCGCGCCGAACGGCCCGGCTGGTGGGAGGCCACGGTCGACACCAGCGCGGACAGCGACTACGCCTTCGTCCTCGATGGCGGGGCGCCGCTGCCCGACCCCCGCTCGGCGTGGCAGCCGAACGGCGTGCACGGGCCCAGCCGGATGCTCGACCACGCCGCCTTTCCCTGGACCGACGCCGGGTGGCGCGGGCTACCGCTGCCGGGGGCGATTCTCTACGAGCTGCACATCGGCACCTTTACCACCGACGGCACCTTCGACGCGGCCATCGACCGACTGGACCACCTCGTCGATCTCGGCGTGGACTGCGTCGAGGTGATGCCGGTCGCGGCGTTTCCCGGCCGGCACGGCTGGGGCTACGACGGTGTGGCCCTGTGGGCCGTACACGAGCCGTACGGCGGACCGCTCGGCTTCAAGCGGTTCGTCGACGCCTGCCACGCCCGGGGCCTCGGCGTCGTGCTCGACGTCGTCTACAACCACCTCGGTCCCAGCGGGAACTACCTCGACCGGTTCGGGCCGTACTTCACCCATCGCCATCCCACTCCGTGGGGCCCCGCGGTCAACCTGGCCGGCGCAGGTTCGGACGAGGTACGCCGCTTCCTCGTCGACAACGCGTTGATGTGGCTGCGCGACTACCACGTCGACGGGCTGCGGCTCGACGCCGTCCACGCCCTTGTCGACGAGCGCGCCACCCACGTGCTGGAGCAACTGGCCGTCGAGGTCGACGCGCTGGCCACCGCCGCGGGCCGCCCGTTGTTCCTCGTCGCCGAGTCCGACCTCAACGACGCCCGGAT
>JBBSMS010000359.1:0-1050 GCA_038233055.1 Nitriliruptorales bacterium | reverse complement strand
CGGCGCCTGACCTTGGTGACCGGGGCGAGCGTGGGGGCTTGTCTGCGGGGCCAGTTCAGACCTGGCCGACGGACAGGTAGACCGGCGCCGAGCAGAGCGGTTTCGTGGCGGATCTCTTCGGGTGTGGCGCCGTATCGCTTGTCGTGGTCGGATGGATTCGTAGGGGGCGTTGACGCCGAACGGTGCGTTGAGTGCGATCCCGAGCCGGATGACCCAGCGGGGCCAGCTGTCGGGGCTGCGCAGCCCGCACACCGCGATCCGTCCGTGGTCGGGGGCGGCGACGATGCGCTCGATGACGTGGTCGTAGTCGGGACCATCTCCAGGGCGAAGGTGGACAGCACAGCCTCGGTGGGGGCGGGCAGGTCGACGTCACGCAGGTCGGCCTCGACCAGTTCGACTGAGCGAACCGCGGGGGCGGTCGACGGCGACCGGATCATCGGCGCACACCTGGGCCGAACCGTCGGACTGGGTCATGGCGTGGCGTAGATCTCCAACTCCACTGCGCCGGTATTGCCGCCAGTCGACGTGTCGACGTCGAAGCGGACAACTTGGCCGCTGGCGACAAATTCCGAGACGGACAGGCCATCGCCGACATCGAAGGGACCAAACTCACGCGCCGCGCCGTCGGGGTTGACGGTCACCGTGTAGGAGGTGGTCGTCGCCGTGCCGTCGCCCATCGACCGGGTCACGAAGCCCACGCCCACCAGTTCGGCTTCTCGTCCGAGGTCGACTGTGAGGTATGCGTCATCGCCGTCGCCAGCGGTGGACCATTCGGTCGTCGCGTCGCCGTCGATGGCGCTGGCGGCCGCGAACTCCGACGAGAATTCGGAGGAAACGTCGGCGACCCTGCCCTCGGGCGCGATGTTCATGCCTGGTGTGTCGGGCAGCGTGGCCGCCGGGGTAGTGAATTCCATCACCTCGCTGCGATACAGGTTCCCGTTGACGTCGCCACCCTGGAGGACGTAGCTGTAGGTGGTCTCGGGCTCCAGCCCACGCAACACCGGCATGTGGTCGGCGTGAGCCCCGCCGGCCATGTCGTCGTCGGTGGCG
>JBBSMS010000358.1:0-1072 GCA_038233055.1 Nitriliruptorales bacterium | reverse complement strand
TTCCTCGGCGTGCCGGGACACCGCCCGGATGTCGGTCGCCCCCACGACGACCAGGGCGCCCATCAACTCCCCGTCCAACTCGGCCCCGGTGACCAGCACGTCCCCGGGTGGCAGGGAGGGTGCCAACTGGCCGAGCACGGAGGAGAGTCGGGCGGTGTAGGTAGACTCGATGACCGTGCGATCGAGCAGGTCCCGGAGCAGCCGCTGCTCCTCGGGTCCCGCCGTGCGGCGACCCTGGAGGCGTTGCTGGATGTCGGCGGACGTCAGGGGGGCCTGCTCGTCCGGCTGGGGCGCGGCGGTGGCCTGGCCGTCGAAGCGGGACCCGATGTGCTCGTCGACGTCCGGGGCGGCCTCCTCCCGACGGGCGTCCTCCATGCGCTGAAGCAGCTTCGCGGTCAGGCCGTCGCCGGTGGGTTCCTCGGGCGTCTGCCGCACCTCGGTGGCGGGTGGGGGCGCCGCGACCGGTTCGTCGAAGGTGCCGTCCCCGCCCGGCTGCTCGTCGGCCTGTTCCTCGGGCTGCTCCTGGGCCTGTTCCTGGGGGGCGCCCCAGCGCTCCACGGGGCTGGGCGCGGGCGCGACCGCATCCGGACCAGGATCGTCCGTGCCCGCTCGCGGCGACTCGTGGTCCTTCGTCGCGTCGTGGTTCGTGGCGTCGTGGTTCGTACCGTCGTGGTTCGTGGCGTCGTGGTTCGTGGCGTCGTGGTTCGTACCGTCGTGGTTCGTACCGTCGTGGTTGGTGCCAGCCAGCCGGTCGGCACCCGCGTCGGCCGCGGCGATGGGCTCGTCCGGCGTCGTGGCCCCCGGCATCGGGGTGGCCGCCTCCACCATTCGCTGGCGCATCGCGGCCACCACGGGGGACGGCGACGGCGGGACCCGGGGGGCGGCCGGCGGCGCCCCGACGGCCGATGCCTCGGGCACGGGCTCAGGCTCAGGCGCCGCGGTCGGCGACGGTTCGGCCTCGGGCGCCGCGGGCGCGGTCCGACGGTCGCCGGGGGCCGTGGGTCGGGCGTCGGCCGCCGAGGAGGCACCACCCTCGCCATCGTCGGTGTCGCTGCGTGGGGCGCGGGACGGT
>JBBSMS010000357.1:0-1073 GCA_038233055.1 Nitriliruptorales bacterium | reverse complement strand
GCCACCGCGAGCGCGGCCGCGGCGGTGTCGGCGTTGACGTTGAAGACCTCGCCGTCGACGCCGCGCGCGATGGTCGCGACGACCGGGACCTTGCCCCCGTCGAGCAGCGCCGTGACGATCGAGGGCTGTACGTCGACGACCTCCCCGACCAGGCCGATGTCGACCGGCACGCCGTCGACGGTGGCGTCCCGACGCTCGGCGGTGCACAGGTGGGCGTCCTCGCCGGACAGCCCGTCCGCGAAAGGCCCGTGGGCGTTGATGCCTCCGACCACCTCGGAGTTGACCTGGCCGACGAGCACCATGCGTACGACCTGCATGGTGTCCGCGGTCGTGACCCGGAAGCCGCCGCGGAACTCGCTGTCCACGCCCAGCCGGGCCAGGTGGGCGGTGATCTGCGGGCCGCCCCCGTGCACGACGACGACGCGGACGCCGGCATAGCGCAGGAAGACGACGTCCTCGGCGAACGCCTGCTGCAGGGCGGGACTGGTCATGGCGTTGCCGCCGTACTTCACGACGATCGTGCGGCCGGAGAACAGCTTGAGCCAGGGCAGCGCCTCGACCAGCGTGGCGGCTTTGGGCAGAGCGACATGGCCGCGGGCGGTGGTCATGTGGAGTAGGCGCTGTTCTCATGGACGTAGGCGGTGGTGAGGTCGTTGGTACGGATCGTCGCGGTGTCCTCTCCCGCGTGCAGGTCGACCAGGACGTGCACGTCCCGGCCCTCGAAGCGCACCTTCGCGGGATCCTCGAAGGCCTCGCCGGCCCGGCACACCTGCACGCCGTTGAAGACGACGTCGATGGCGTAGACGTCGAAGTCGGCCGAGATCGTGCCGACCGAGGCGAGCACCCGGCCCCAGTTGGGGTCCTCGCCGAAGACCGCGCACTTGAAAAGGTTGCTGCGGGCGATCGAGCGCCCGACCTCGACCGCGTCGTCCTCGCTCGCCGCGCCGACGATCTCGAGGGTGATGTCGTGCGCCGAGCCCTCGGCGTCGCGCAGCAGCTGTCCGGCGAGGTCCTCGCAGAGCCGGCGGATGGCCTCGTCGAAGGCTCTCGGCTCGGGCTGGACGCCGGAGGCG
>JBBSMS010000356.1:0-1092 GCA_038233055.1 Nitriliruptorales bacterium | reverse complement strand
TCGCTCGCAACGAGACAGGGTCGTGATGGAGGCTGGGGTCGGCGATCAGGCCGGGCCGTCGTTGCGCAGCAACAGGGCGGCCCACGACCGGAACGGGCGCCAGGCCTCGGCCACGTCGGCAAGGTCTTCGACCGACGCGCCTTCCAGCCCGTAGCGGTCACGCATGATGGCGTGCAGTCGGCGTTCCTCCCACGGGAAGTGGTCCGGTGCCCCCGCCCCGCGGACCAGCGCCAGCGCGGCCGAGAACGGGCCGATCCCGTCCATCATGGTCAGGCGGTCCAGCGCCGACTCGTCGTCGCGGAGCGACTGGGCGGTCAGGTCGCCGTCGACGACCGCCGGGCCCAGTGCACGCAGGCGGTCGGCCTTCACCTGGGGCACCCCACGCATCGGCTCGACCTCGGTCAGCGCCGCCGGCGTCGGGAAGGCCACCAGGTCCTCGCCATGGATGGACATGCGTGTGCCCAGGGCATCGGCGATCCGTTGTACCGCGGCCGAGGCCTGGGCCATCCGGACGCGTTGGGACAGCAGGGCCCACGCCAGCGATTCGTAGGTGCTCGGGAACAGCACGGGTCGCAGGCCGGGGTGGCGGCTCCGGGCGTCGGCCAGGACCGGGTCGTCGGCGCAGACGTCCTCGAACCCGGTGGCGTCGAGGTCCAACGACAGGATGCGAACGAGTTGGTCCTCGGCCTGCTCGCCCGCACCGGCCCCGGCGGACTCGACGTGGACGTCGGACCCGTCGGTGGTCGCGCACAACGCGGCCGGCTCCCAGGTCCCCTCTACGATGACCGCGAGATGCAGGTGGCCGTCGTCCGGACGGTCATAGCCAGCCGGCGTGAAGCCGCCCAGGAACGTCGTGGCGGCATCGAGGCGGAACGGCCCGCGTGGGGTGATCGTGCGGCCGGACATCGGGTCTCCTGTCGTCAGCATGCTTAGGGTCTTGCGATATCGACACCCGCGCTCAGGTGGTGGTTGCAACACATCGGCTCGATGAACGACAAGGATGACGTTCACACCGAGCTGGAGACGAGCTGATGCCAGGACCGAGACTGACCATCGAGGAGCGTGAGGAGATCGCTCTCGGGGTTGCCCACC
>JBBSMS010000355.1:0-1093 GCA_038233055.1 Nitriliruptorales bacterium | reverse complement strand
GTTCTTCCGGCCAGTGTCGGCGCGCCAGTTGGCGGCGCGCCCTCGCTCGGCCCTGGCGCACGGTCAGGCGTGGGCACGGTCCTCGGCCCGGCGCCGCAGTTCGGCCTCGATGAACTCGTCGAGGTCGTTGCCGTTGAGGACCGAATCGGGGTTGCCGACCTCGTGCTCGGTCCGCAGGTCCTTGACCATCTGGTACGGGTGGAGCACGTAGGAGCGGATCTGGGACCCGAACCCGACCTTCTGGCGGCCGCCGCGCAGTTCGTCCAGTTCGTCCTGGCGCTTCTGGCGTTCCAGTTCGGCCAACTTGGCGTTGAGGACTCGCATGGCCGCGGCCCGGTTCTGGTGCTGGGACTTCTCGTTCTGGCAGGACACCACGATGCCGGTCGGGAGGTGGGTGATCCGCACGGCCGAGTCGGTGGTGTTGACGCTCTGGCCACCGGGGCCTGACGATCGGTAGACGTCGACGCGGATGTCCTCGTCCGGGACCTCGACCTCGTTGTCCAGTTCGGGCAGGACCGGCACCACGTCGACCATCGCGAACGAGGTCTGCCGGCGCGCGTTGCCGTCGAATGGCGAGATCCGCACCAGCCGGTGGACGCCGTGCTCGGCCGACAACAGCCCGTAGGCATCGGTGCCGGAGACCTCGAAGGTGGTTGACTTCAGTCCTGCTTCCTCGCCATAGGACTCGTCGTAGACCTCGGCGGCGAAGCCCCGGTTGGCGGACCAGCGCAGGTACATCCGCTGGAGCATCTGGGCCCAGTCCATGGCGTCGACACCACCTTCGCCGGCCTGGATCGACACGATCGCGTCGCTGGCGTCGTGCTCACCCGACAGCAGCGTGATGACCTCGAGCCGGTCGATGTCCCGGGCGACCGACACCACCCCGCGCGCCACCTCGGCGGCCGAGGACTCGTCGTCGACCTCCAGCGCGAGGTCGTTGAGGACCTCGAGGTCGTCGAGACGCTCGGTCAGGGTGTCGTGACGGTCGAGGTCGTCGCGGACCCGCGACAACTGGGTCGTGACCTCGCGGGCCGCGTCCGGATCGTCCCACAGGGACGGGTCGGCGGCCTGGCCCTCGAGGTCCTCCAACAGT
>JBBSMS010000354.1:0-1103 GCA_038233055.1 Nitriliruptorales bacterium | reverse complement strand
CCGCCTCGACCGCGACTTCGAGGGCCTGCAGGCTCCGCTCGATGTCGCCGGGCGGCATCTCCACGTCACCGGCGTCGCGGACCCGCAGCTCCTGTAAGGAGTCCACGCGGAGCGCCAGGTGCGGCCGCGAGCCGTCGTGGCCGAGATAGTCGGTGCCGCGGATTGCTGTCGGTCCGAAACGCGCTCCGGGCCGGTGCGACGTGCCGCCGTCGAACGGCGCGCCGACGATGACGACGTCCGCATCGGCGTACGACGCCGGGTCGGTGAGGTCGCACGGCTCGACGCCGAGGAAGGTGAGGTCGGGGCCGAACATGGCGCCGTAGCGAACCACTGACGTCAGTCGCTCGTGGGGAAGCCGAGGGAGATGCCTCCGTGGCTGGGATCGAGCCAGCGGGTGGTGACGACCTTCCCGCGGGTGTAGAAGTGCACGCCCTCCGCGCCGTGCGCATGGGTGTCGCCGAACAGCGAGCACTTCCAGCCGCCGAAGGAGAAGTAGGCCATCGGCACCGGGATGGCGACGTTGACGCCCACCATGCCGACCTCCACCTCGTGCTGGAAGCGGCGTGCCGCGCCGCCGTCGTTGGTGAACACCGCCGTGCCGTTGCCGTAGGGGTTGTCGTTGACCAGCTCCAGTGCGGCGTCGTAGGTCGGCACCCGCACGACCGACAGCACCGGACCGAAGATTTCGTCGCGGTAGACCGACATGTCGCCCTGCACGTGGTCGAGCAGCGTCGGCCCGAGCCAGAATCCGGCGGGCTCACCGTCGACCGCGGTGTCGCGTCCGTCGACGACGACGCGCGCGCCGTCCGCGGCGCCCGCGTCGACGTACGACGCCACCCTGTCACGATGCTCGGCGGTGACGAGCGGCCCCATGTCGGACGCGCGGCGCCCGTCTCCGACGCGCAACGACAGGACGCGCTCGGCGATCCGACTCACCAGCCCGTCACCTGTCGGGTCGACGGCGACGACCACCGAGACGGCCATGCAGCGCTCCCCCGCCGAGCCGAAGCCGGCGCCCACGGCGGCATCGGCGGCCAGGTCGAGGTCGGCGTCCGGGAGGACGACCATGTGGTTCTTCGCGCCACCGAGCGCCTGGACGCGCT
>JBBSMS010000353.1:0-1110 GCA_038233055.1 Nitriliruptorales bacterium | reverse complement strand
CGCATCCGCGACGCCCTGTACGCATCCGAGGCCATGCTGCGCCACCGCGCCATGAAGCCCGCCCCGCCGGTGACCGCACCGGTCGACGACACCCTCTCCGAACTGCCCGACAAGATTCCGCACCGTCCGCGGCCCGCCCCGGAACCGATGGAGCGGCACTTCCCCGACATCGTCGGGAACGCCCCCGAAACGCCGGCGTCGACTGTGGGTACGGATCCGGCGGCTGCCCACCTCGAGGGGCTTGCCCTCCAGGCCCGCGGCGAAGCCGACGACGTCACCACGCCGAACGTCGACGAGGCCGCCCTGGGTGACAACGACTTCGACCAGTACCGGACCATGGCCGCGTCCCATCGGGCAACCTTCCCCACCCCCGACCCCGGCTCGCCCGCACGGGTCCCTGCCGGCCGGGTTGCCCGCGCGTCTCCGGCGTCCGCCCGCAGACTCACCGCGCGCCGCTGACCACGCTACGTCGGCCAGGCCGAGCCATGCCGTACAGCGCCACCACTACAGTCGCCAACGACGCCGAAAGGCCGGCCGCCAGGTAGCCGGGGTGCAGGACGGGGAGCCCCCGACATTGGGCGGGCCGAGAACCGTCAACCCAACGGGACGCCGCAGTGTGAGTAGTCGGCCGTCTCGCGCATGCCTTACCAAAGTCGGGTTCAACGCCCTTGGATCCGGAGGTGGTGGAGCCCGATCTGTTCGGCGTCTGGCCACCACCCGCGGTAGGTCGCCATCAGGTCCGAACTCTCGACTCGCATCACTGCCTGCTCGCCAGCTGGCAGTTCGGCTGCGAGGGCCTGACTCAAGATCCGTGCGACCCCTTGATTGCGGGCCTGGGGGATGACGAACAGCTGCACGTCGACCCAGCAGCGGCGACGCCACATCGTCCCGACCCCCTTGCCGAGGTCGTCCTTCTCCTCGGATGGGACGACTACCCAGAAGGCCCACATCATGACCATCCATCCGGCGGCGGTGGCCAGAAGCACCGATAGCCAGAACCCTGCCCCTGCGGCGTAGGCCGCGACGCCGACTGGGGCGGCCAGGACGGTCAACAATGCGGCGATGATGACCCCCATCGCGACCCAGCCGGTACGGATGATCCGCCGCGTG
>JBBSMS010000352.1:0-1127 GCA_038233055.1 Nitriliruptorales bacterium | reverse complement strand
GGGTTGGCGTCCTCCGCGGTGTAGTTGCCCAGGAACAGCCCGTCCGGGACCTCCGCCGGTGCGGTGAACCACTGGTCTCCGGTGCCCGACACCTGGATGCCGAAATCGGTGCCGTTGCGGGCCATGGCCACCACCATCGAGGATCCGGGGATGTCGCGGCAGGGATCAGCCGCGGCCTTGGCCGCCGGCATGACGAGGTTGAGGAAGAAGTGGTCGTTGCCGTTGACGAACGCGGCGACGTCGGCCAGTTCGCTGCCGGCGCGCCCGGTCGCCAGCAGCGACGGCATCATCTCGCGCACGAACAGCGACGTCGCGGCCCGATTGCGGTTGTGCAGTTCGTCGCCCATCTGCAACGCGTTGGCGATGATCGTGCGCAGGTCCAGCGGGCCGTGCTCGGCGATCGCGTCCGCCAGCGCCGGCCCCAGCACGTCGCGCATCCACGCCAGTCGCTCGACCACCTCGGGGCCGTAGGCGCCGTAGCGCTGGACCTTCCCGAGACCCTCGTTGAGCGTGCACCACGCGTCGTTGCCGACCGCGTCATTGTGGACCCGGAACATCGGCATGGAGGGGGAGACGACCCCGGCCATCGGTCCCACCGTGCGGGCGGTGTGGCACGGCGCCAGTTCGAGTCCGCCGCGCTCGCCGATGGCGATGGCCTCCTCGGGCGTGTCGGCCATGCCCTCGAACAGCATCCCGGCCACCAGTGCGCCGCGCATGGGCCCCGACGCCCGCTCCCACGTCAACGGTGGTCCGGCGTGCAGGAACTGGCCCACCTCCAGCCCGACGGCGTCGCGCGCCGTGTCGATCCCGACCCAGTTGGGCTCGGCAGCGACCAGGCGCTCGAAGGCCGTCGCGTTGGCGGTGTCCAGGCCGGTGTCGGCCAGGGCGGCCAGCACCGACCCGTCGACCTTCGGCGGTCGCCAGTCGACGGCCGTGACCGCCACGCCCTGGTCACGCAGGGTGGCCTCGAACAGGTCCACGCCCACCGTGACGACGGCGGGCTCCTCGGTCAGCAGTCGCGACGTCATGGGATCAGCCCTCGATCAGGGCCGCCGCGGCCCGGGCCGCGGCGGCGTTGGACAGGAACACGGCGGCACCGGCGTCGACCAGGGCCGCCGCCTGGGCGT
>JBBSMS010000351.1:0-1133 GCA_038233055.1 Nitriliruptorales bacterium | reverse complement strand
GACGTGTCGTTGTCGGTGGAGGCGCTGCGGCCAGACTCCGTGTCCGATGAGCAGGTCGATCGCGGCTTCGGTCGGGACGTGGCCGCTGGCCCCGGCCCGCAGCATCGCGGTCAGGTTCCCGGGAGGTTCTGCAGGGTCGGCGTGTGGGTCGCTGTCGGTCATGGGGTGCGGCCTCCCTCCGGACGTTGCGTCCGGTCGTGGGTTGTGGAGCCTCGGGCCAAATCGGGTGGGTCGTGTCGCCGATGCGCAGGGCCGCGGACAGGTCGATGCGGGGATAGGCGGTCTGGAGGTAGGTCCGCCCAATTGTGGGCGGGTCCGGTCCACAGTTCGGCGGTGACGAGCTGGCCGTCGGCGTCGGCGAGCCGGGCCGCGGCCACCGCGGCGTTGCGGCTGCGCAACTCGACGGTGAGGACCTCGGGCAGGGTCGCGTGGCCTTCGACGATGAGACACGCCCGCAGGTGGTCCGGACCGGTCTCGGAGGTAGTGAACGCTGGACGGCCGGCCAGTTCGCCCACGATGGTTTCGCGGCTCATCGGCGCACCCCCCGCGGGCGTGCCGGCGCAGCGACCGAGTTGGCGGCTGTGGCGTACGGAGGCGGCGATGGCGTACGTGCCGATGTCGGACCGGGCCGGCTGCTCGCCGGTAGTTGTCGAGCCACCGTGGCGGTCTTCGTGGCGGCAGCCGTGTTGGCTAGTGCGTCGGCCAGGGGGTCGGTTGCGGGGCTGATGGTGTCCACGACGGTGTGGATGCGGTCGGCGAGCTGGGTGAGCCGATCGGGGTCGTGGGCGACCCAGGTCGCGATGTAGTGGCTGGACGCGGCGGTGGTGTCAAAGCCGTGCAGCGCCGCGATGGTGTGGGCGGCGGCCTCGGCGGTGGCTTCACAGTCGCCGCGGTGGTGGGCGTAGTAGCGCGGGTCGCGGGCGTCCAGCGCCGCGCGGAGGTCGGGGTCTTCGCGGTGGGCGAGTTCGTGGCCCAGCGTCAGCGTCTGCTCACCGTGACTCAACGTGGTGTTGAGGGTGATGGTGTCGTTCCACGGCCGCCAGTAGCCCGACAGTCCGGCTGGCATCCCGGACCGGTAGTCGATCGTGACCTCGTGACGGTGGCAGTAGTCGTGGAGATGTCTCGCCAGCCCG
>JBBSMS010000350.1:0-1173 GCA_038233055.1 Nitriliruptorales bacterium | reverse complement strand
GTGGCCAAGCACACCCTGCTGGCCATCGAGGGTGCCTGAGGTCTTCCCTTCATCGGCCGGGAGGGCAGTCGGGCTCGTGGGGCAGGACCGGTCGCACAGAGAGCGCGAACGTCTCGCCGGCGTCGGTGCGCCAGCGGGTGATCTCGGTGACACCGTCCACCATCTCGCGGAACGCCACCGCCCGGTCGCCGGTGATGGCGGAGCACTCCCCCTCCACCAGGGCACGTCGGGGAAAGGCCACTGGCGCACGTCGGGCTCGCCCACCGGTTCGAGACCTTGCTCGGACGCCAGGGCCAGGAGCCGGTACCGATCGGGCTCGTAGGGCTCCGTCTCGACCCCGGTGACGGTGCTGGAGACGAGGTCGACGAACTCGCTGACCCGGGCCCGAGCCTGGCGTTGGGGCTCGTCCAGGCCAGGAAACCCAACGCCGGAAGCGCTGGAACCCGTCTCCCCCGCCGGCGGGCCGGTCGCCGGCGGGCCGGTTGCCGGCGCCCCCACCGCGGCGGGAAGGCCATCGTTGGTGAGGCCCAATGCGTAGACGGAGGTCACATGGACCTCGCCATCGACGACCACCGTCACGGTGGTGGTGGGGGCGTCGGCGATGGGAGGGGACCCGAAGTCGGCCTGAGTGTCGTCGAGCAGTCCGGCGGTCGCCGCCTCGGCGACGAGTTGGCGCAGCTGCCCGTCGTCGACCCGGCCTTCGGTCAAGGGGAGCACCGCCGGGCCCGGATAGATCGCGATCACCGCCCCCGGTGCCAGGGTGGTGCCGTCGTCGTAGATCACCGCGCTCGGCGGGGCCCGGAAGTCGAACCCGCGGGGCACGAAGCCACCGCCCATCTCGATGCTGACGAAGAGCCCGCCGTCACCGCCGCCGGCGGCGCCGGCGGGAGGATCCGTCCCACCGCCGCCATCGTCACGGGGGCCGTCTCCGGCCACCACGCCTTGGTCGCCGTTGGAGCAGGCGGCCGCCAGCACCACCAGCATGAGGATCAGCATCTTGCGCATACCCCCTTGGACGTCGCGACGGCGTCGACTAGTTCCCACGGGCGTCTCTGGCGCGCGCCATCCCACTTGGGATCAAGTCGTCAGTACCGTCGGGCCCATGGGGAGACCGAGTCTGCCCCCAGTCATGAGTGCCGCGCACGCCGTCCTGTCGACCACCGGGTCCTCCGC
>JBBSMS010000349.1:0-1174 GCA_038233055.1 Nitriliruptorales bacterium | reverse complement strand
GCCGAACGTCGGCGTGTGTTCGCGGGCTTGTCGACAGTCGAGCTCGAAGCCCTGACCGGCGCCCTGGACCACATCGACCAGAACGTCACCGCCTTGCTCGTCGATGACAGGCACGCCCCGTGACGCCACAGCGACGACGCGCCTGGGTGGAGGTCAGACTGGTGTTCTCGTCCAACCTGCGGGATGGCCGGATCGTTCGGCTTAACTTCGGTGACAGCACACTAGGCTGGGATCATCCGGACGAGGGAGCCAGCAAGATGTGTGTTTCAGGAACGCTCGAGCACGGGCACGAACACGACAACGGCAGCCGAGCCACGTCGATGGGGGCGCCGGGTGGCGACCCGATCACGGCTGCCGACGCCGACCCCGAGGCGGCGGGGTCCGCGCCGACCATGGATCGACGTGGGCTGCTGCGCTCGGGGGTGGCGCTGGCAGGTGGGGCCATGTTCGCCTCGATGGCCTCGGCACCCCCGGCCGCGGCGGCCGGGCGGGAACGGGGCAGGCATCGCACCGTCGACCTCACCTACCGGCTGGTCAAGGATTTCCCGAGCTTCTACGGCACCCAGCCGGTCATCGTGGACGAGGTGATCGACGACTTCGACACGACCGGCTTCTACTCCAAGCAGTGGACCTTCCCGGAACACATCGGCACCCACATGGACGCGCCCGGCCACTTCGCGCAGGGCGCGCGGCTGGTGGATGACCTGACGGCCGACGAGTTGGTGGCGCCGCTGGTCGTGGTGGACATCCGTCGCAAGGCAAACGAGAATCCCAACGCGATGGTGGAGCCAGAAGACCTGGTGGCCTACGAACGCCGTCACGGCCGGATTCGTCGGGGTGCGCTCGTCGCCATGGATTCCGGATGGGAGGAGCGCTACGGCGACCCCGACACGTTCCTCGGTGGCAGCGGCTTCCCCGACCTGAACTTCCCGGGCTTCTCCGTCGATGCCACCGACTGGTTGGTCGCCAAGCGTGACCCGGTCGGCATCGGGGTCGACACGCCCAGCCTCGACCCCGGCGACTCGTCGACGTTCGACGTCCACTTCGGGTTCCTCGGAACCAACCGCTACGGCATTGAGAACCTGGCCAACCTCGGCAACGCCCCGGCCAGGAACGCCACGGTCTTCGTCGGTGCGGTGCCGTGGGAGGACGGCTCCGGCGGTCCCTGTCGCGT
>JBBSMS010000348.1:0-1192 GCA_038233055.1 Nitriliruptorales bacterium | reverse complement strand
CATCGACCGAACGGTCCTGGAGTAGGCGTCGGTGCCCCAGGCGCAAGCGGTCATCGACGCGTGGGCGGTGCCAGGGGGTCCCACCGCGCAGTCGTGGTCCGGTGTGCGGGCGGTGGCCGAGATGCTCACCGCCGCCGGCCTCCCGGCGGAGGTGGCGCCGACGTGGCCGGTGGCGGCTACACCGTGGTGGGGGCTGGTCCAAGGGACGGTCGGGCCGGACTACGTGGTCGCGTGTGTCGACTTCGTGGTCAGCGCCGTGCTCACCACGACGAGCCGGGTCGCAGCGGCCGACTGCCAGCGCATGGTGTGGGTCGAGGACGCCCACGGTCGCCGTTGGATGATCGGCCCCGGCGCGGAACCCGCGCAGCCACCGTCGGTGTGGCCCGGCACCGAGGCCGCCCGTGCGGTCGGCTACCGAGAGCTGCGCTATGAGTAACGCCCGACCGAACGCCCGGTCGAGGGCGTGGTCGAGGGTCCGGTCGAGCGCCGTGGTGGTTCCGATGTTCGGCTGGGGTGATCTCAACCCGTTGAGGTGGCTGGGGTCGGCGGCCAGCGAGGCGGTGGGTCAGACGTGGAAGGCCGCGATGGTCGCGGCCTGGTCGTCGGGTCTGTGGGTCCTCGACCTGGCGTTTCAGGCGGTCGACGCGTTCACCTCTCCGGACCTGTCCGCCGACGGTCCGATGCGAGAGATCTACCCCTACACCTTCGGCCTCGGTCTGGTGGTCGCGTTGGTGATGGGGTTCGCCCAGATCGGGATGGCAGCCTTCAAACGTGACGGAGCCTCGATCGCACGGGTCATGGTCGGGGTGGTCCAGTTCGCGGCCGTGTGGGTCGGCTATGTCGCCGTCGCGGCCGCGCTGGTGAGCGCCGCGTCCGGGCTGACCCACGGGCTGTTGCAGGCCCTGGTCGGGGTGGACGGCTTCTCCGGCTACCAGCCCGCAGGATCGTGGCCGCGAGAGGTCACCGACACCACCACCGCCACCGTCCTCGGCGTCTGTGCCTGGTTGTTGATCTGGCCGGCCGCGATCGGCTACCTGCTGGTCATGTTGGCCCGCGAGGCTGCCCTGCTGCTGCTGGTCGCCACCTCACCCATCGCGGCCGGTGGTCTGCTGTCGGAGATGGGTCGTACCTGGTTCTGGCGCAGCCTGCGCTGGTTCCTGGCCGCCGTGCTGATCGCTCCCCTGGCTGCCCT
>JBBSMS010000347.1:0-1194 GCA_038233055.1 Nitriliruptorales bacterium | reverse complement strand
GGCGCCACGGTGGCCGGGTTGTTCCTGCGCCGGTTCGTCGACGACATCCCGTGGGTGCACCTCGACATCGCGGGTGCGTCCTGGGCCGAGGAGGCCCGGGGGCACCTGCCCGAACTGGCCACCGGCGTCGGCGTCCGCACCCTGTTGCACCTGCTGGAGGCCAACCGGCCCGCCGACTGACCACGCCCTGTCCGGTGCGACCCGCAGGTGGCCGGACCGGCTCAGGATGTCGCGATCTCGGCGTCAGGCGTGATCGGGGTGGCGCGCTCGGTCGGGAAGGCCGACACCTCTCCTTCCAGTTCTTCGACGATCGGCCCCAGCGCGATCGCGAAGACCCCCTGGCCGCCCATCACGAGTTCGATCACCTCGGCGTCGTCGTCGACCATGAAGACGTTCGTCCCGTCCGACACCACGGTCACGTCCGACGGCGTTCGGCCCTGCGCGGCCAGGGTCTCGATCGCGAGCCGGACCCGCTGGAGCGACACGCCGGCGTCCAGCAGGCGCTTCACGACCCGCAGCGAGACGATGTCGTTGAAGGAGTACAGGCGCTGGCTGCCGGATCCGTCGGCGCGCTGCACCGACGGCGACACCAGGTCCGTCCGGGCCCAGTAGTCGAGCTGGCGATAGGTGATGCCGACGATCTTGCAGGCGGTCGGGCCGCGGTACCCGACCGGCGCCTCGTCACCGACGTCCAGTCGCAACTGGTTGTCCGCCATCGCGTGCTCCTCCCGGCGGCCGCCCGCCAACTCGTCGAGCATGGACGACCGTGATCGCTGCGTCCACACCCGGGACTCGATCGCGCGCCCACCATGACGGGACCACGATGTCCAGGAGCACTCTAGCAACACGAGCCACACGCGTGAAACTTCTTGCGTGTGCTTCCCGCACCACGCTGCTGGCCGCACGCCGTCAGGGGCACCGTGCCGGACCGTGCGGGCGTCCCGGGACAACGCCCCGCCATCACGGTTCGAGGAAGTCCTCGGGCGTCACCGAGTCGAGGAACTGGCGGAACTGACGCACTTCGGCCTCGGCCTCGCGGGTCTCGTCCCCGCCGTCGACGCTGTCCTCGTCGTCCAGTTCCACGCCGGCCTCGTCCAGCACCTCCGCGGCACCGAAGACTCGCGTGCCCGGCAACCGCGCCGCGATGGCCAGGGCGTCCGACGGGCGCGACGACACGCCGACCTCGACCCCGTC
>JBBSMS010000346.1:0-1195 GCA_038233055.1 Nitriliruptorales bacterium | reverse complement strand
GCCCACGTCGAGGACGCCACCATGGTCGCCCGATCTTTGGCCCTGTTCACCGTCGCCGCGATCGCCGAGATCGGAGGCGCATGGCTGGTCTGGCAAGGACTGCGCGGCGACCGCGGCTGGGTCTGGGTCGTCCTCGGCGGGCTCGCCTTGGCCGGCTACGGCCTGGTGGCGACGCTGCAGCCCGGGACCGAGTTCGGACGGATCTTTGCGGCCTACGGCGGGATCTTCATCGTGGGATCGATCGTGTGGGGCATGGTGTTCGAGGGATTTCGCCCGGACCGTTTCGACCTGATCGGAAGCGGGGTGTGTCTGGCCGGGATGGCCATCATCATGTATGCACCCCGCACCTGAGCCACAGCCGTCGACCCACCGTGTTCGTGGCGGACTCGTCACTGATCTCGACCAGGGGGGTGTGATGAGGTCGCAGTAGGTGTCGGTGCAGTCGCCGGGGTCGTAACCGTCGGCGCGGTCCGCGAGCGACTGGAGGGCGTCGCGGGTGGTGTGGAGTTCCTCAAGGCGCCGGTCGATGTCGTCAAGTCGCTGTCCAACAAGCGTGGCGACGTGATCGCAGGGCGGCCGGCCGTGGTCGCGGATGGCCAGGACCTGACCGATCTGGGCCAGGGTGAGACCGCTGGCCTGGGCGGCCTTGATGAAGCCGAGGCGATCGATGACAGCAGGGTCGTAGTCGCGGTAGCCACCGGCGGTGCGGCCAGGCGCGGACAGGAGGCCCTGGCGTTCGTAGAAGCGCAGGGTCTTGACCGTCAGACCGGTGCGGGTGGCGACATCGCCGATCAGCACGCGAACTCCACTTGACCCTCCACCATGGTGGAGGGTTTACGGTAGTCCAACGAGCTGGAGAGGCCGAGATGCGTGACGTCACGTTGCTGTACTTCGAGGGGTGCCCGTCGTGGGAGACCACCGCCGAAAGGCTCGACCAGCTGGCGTCGGAGTTGGACCTGCAGGTCCGTCGGGTCCGAGTGGACAACGACGACGACGTCCGACGGTGGAGCTTTCGGGGGTCACCGACGGTGGTGGTCGACGGCCGCGATCCGTTCGCCGTCGGGGACGAACCTTTCGGGATGGCCTGTCGGATCTATCAGACCCCGGACGGCCCGACCGGATCGCCCACCATCGACCAGTTGCGGGCGGCGCTGTCATGAAGGCCGACACGACCGCGCGCACGACCGCGGTGTGG
>JBBSMS010000345.1:0-1195 GCA_038233055.1 Nitriliruptorales bacterium | reverse complement strand
CTGGGCTGCGACCGTCACCGGCAGCGCCTCCCACCCGGGAACCTGGGTGAGCGTCTGGTAGAAGGTGTCGGCGGACGCGGCCGGGTCCATCAGGTCGCGCATGCTTCCCCACTGGGGCCACTGCTGCTGGAAGATCCCGAGACTGCCGTGGTCGGTGCCGACGGCCTCGTGCGGCAGCTGCAGCGACGCGCCGATGCGGTGTTGCTCCGGGTCGAGGTCACCGCCGAGGCCGTCGTTTGCGTACACCCGCAGCCGTGATTCTTGGAGGGCGGTGGCCAGGGCGACGACGATCCCCTGGTCGGGGACGCCTCGGTTGCGCCCGACCCGGATGATCGTGGCGGCATGGGCGAGCTGCTCCCCGGAGAGCCCGTCCACCGTGGCGACCGACGTGGTCGCCGGCGCGGTGACCGTTTCTATGGACGTGCAGGTGGCGGCTGTCGGGTCGGCGCCGGCGCCGGCGCTGGCGACCAGCACCGGGAAGACGCCGAGCATCAGCCCAACGCCGAGTGCTGCGGCGGCGAGTCCGGTCACGGGTGGTCCTGCCGGTTAGGCGATGCGTAGGGCGTCGTTGGTGTAGGTCAGGTCGAGTTCGAGCGGGGTCATCTGGGCCTCGACCATGTAGGGGCGTTCACCGACGGTCCACAGCGCGCGGCCCTTGCCGCCCATGGCCCACCCGGTGACGACCTGCCGGGCGACCGGGTTGAGCCCGAGCAGCTGCCCGAGCTCGTCGGCGACCGCCTTGTCCTGGCCGTGCAGGACGCGGATGTCGGCCAGGTGCAGCAGGTCTTTGGCGATGGCCACCGCCTGGCTGTCAGCGGATCCGGCCGACAGCGGGTCCGACGGCTTGTGGTAGACGACGACTTGCACGTCGCCGGCGTGCCGAGACAGCCGCAGGTTGGAGTCGAGGGTCTTCACCGGTTCGAGTCCGAGCCGCATCTGCTTCCACGTCTCGTCGCGTACGACGATGCGCACATCATCGGGGTCGGCGATCTCGCGCATCCCCTGACCCCACGAGTTCAGGCACAACAATCCGATCCCGACCGCTTCGTCTCCGGACCTGTCCAGGCGGGACAGTGACAGCGACTGGATGGGGGCCCGCCAGTCGGGGGTGATCGTGGTGGGTTCGTCGAACAGGCCGGCCAGGTGCCCTTTGACCAGGGCGCCGAGGGCATCACGCAGGGTGCGGGTCTGGTCG
>JBBSMS010000344.1:0-1197 GCA_038233055.1 Nitriliruptorales bacterium | reverse complement strand
GTCCGCCCGTCCCGGCCAGACGGCCGCGGCGACACGTGGACGGCCTGCCGCGCGAGCACGACCGCATCGCCGGCTGGCTTGGGGACGGGTTGAAGCTGACCAAGGTCCAGACGTTGCTGGGCCGCCGTGGGGTCGAGGTCCCGTACCGGACGTTGCACCGGTATGCCCAGGAAGAGTTCGGGTTCGGACGCCCGTCGACCACGGTCCGTGTCGCAGACGGCAAGCCTGGCGAGGAGTTGCAGATCGACCTTGGCAGGATGGGTCTGATGTTCGACTCCGAGTCGGGTCGTCGTCGGGTGGTGCAGGCGCTGATCTTCACGGCGGTGCTGTCCCGGCACACGTTCGTGTGGCTGTCGTTTCGCCAGACCGTCGAGGATGTGATCGAGGGGTGCGACGCGGCGTGGGCGTTCTTCGACGGGGTGTTCGCCGTGGTGATCCCGGACAACTTGAAGGCCATCGTGGCTGAGGCGGACCAGCTCGACCCGAGGTTGAACCCGACGTTCATCGAATACGCCCAGGCCCGCGGGTTCGTGATCGATCCCGCCCGGGTGCGCCGGCCCCAGGACAAGGGCCGGGTCGAACGCACCGTGACCTACGTACGCGACTCGTTCTGGGCCGGTGAGACTTCGCCGACCTTGACGATGCGCAACGTCGCGCGGAGACGTGGTGCCGGACGACGGCAGGGATGAGTTGGTCCTGTCTGACGAGGTCGAACGTCGTGACCGGCAGTCCTCGGCGCTGCGGGCACGTAACGCGAAGTTGGACCCGTCGATGACGTTGGAGGCCTGGGACGGCGACGCGGCGGTGGCCTACGACCGGACCATCTGGTCCGAGCTGACCTCGCTGCGGTTCGTCGCCGACGCCCACAACGTGTTGCTGCTCGGACCGGTCGGGGTCGGCAAGGCCCACCTCGCCCACGCACTCGGTGGGCCACTGGTCATCGGCAGGTCAGCCGACAGCAGTCGCCGGCCGGTTCGATGCCATGAGGGCCGCGCGGCCGGGGTGGTGCGCAGGTCAGCCGGCTGTCAGCGCCATCGCCGGCTCGCCGGCGCGGACACCCGAACTGTAGAAGAAGGTCGCCAGGACATGGCCGAACACGATGTGGGCAGCCAGCTCCAGCGGATCGTTGGGCATCTGGAACTGGGGGAACACGGTGTTGGCGAGGATGAGGAAGTCCAGCACGTACACGAGTAGACC
>JBBSMS010000343.1:0-1208 GCA_038233055.1 Nitriliruptorales bacterium | reverse complement strand
GTCCAAGGACACCTCGACCGGACCGGAACTGCGCCACGCCGAGTCGCTGGTGCTGGTCAACACCGGCGACGGGAAGGGCAAGTCGACGGCCGCCTTCGGCACGATCCTGCGCGCGCTCGCCCGCGGGTGGACGGTCGGGGTCATCCAGTTCATCAAGTCCGGCGACTGGCGCGTCGGCGAGGAGGAACTGCTGACCGGCCTGGGCGCGCACTGGTGGTCGCTGGGCGACGGGTTCAGTTGGGACAGCGCTGACCTCGACGAGTCCGAGGCCGTGGCCCGAGCCGCCTGGTCCGAGGCCCGCGACCGCCTGGCCTCCGGTGACTACCAGGTGGTGGTGCTCGACGAGATCACCTATCCGATGAACTGGGGCTGGATCGACACCGATGAGGTGGTGGCCGCCATCGCCGATCGCCCGGCCCACACGACCGTGATCGCCACCGGCCGCGACGCCCCGCAGGCCCTGGTCGACGTCGCCGACACGGTCACGCGCATGGACAACGTCAAGCACGCCTTCGACAGCGGCATCATGGCTCGCCGCGGCATCGACTACTGACATGGCAGGCCGCGACCTTCCGTTGCAGCAGGCGGTCGAGGCGGCGCGGCGGGAGCCGACACTGGTGCTGCTGGAGGGGGTTCACGCGCTCAAGCACGCGGTCCGGTTCGGGGCCGTCGTGGAACGACTCGCGTCACCGGACCCCGACGGCCTGGCCGCGCTGCTCGACGACCTCGCCCCGGACGTCACGCTGCCGGTCGCGGTCGAACCGGTGGGCGACGCCACGTGGCAGGCCCTGACGGCCGGCGACCTGCCGTCCCCGGTCCTGGCGATTGCACGACGCCCCGACGACACCCTCGACGCGGTGCTGGCGACACCGTCGGATCGACCGGTGGTGGCGCTGGAAGGCCCGACCCACCTCGGCAACGTCGGTGCGGTCGTGCGTGTCGCGGCCGCAGCCGACGCCGACGGCGTCGTGGTCCTGGGCAGTGCCGACCCGTGGCACCCGCGGGCAGTCCGGGGCGCGGCAGGGCTGCAGTTCGCCCTTCCGGTCGGGCGACGCGACCACCTCGCCGCGACGCCCCGACCACTGGTCGCCCTCGACCCGGGAGGTGATCCGCTCGGCACGACCCCGCTGCCCACCGGCGCCGTCCTGGCCTTCGGCACCGAACGCCACGGTCTGACCGACGACCTGCTGGGCCGGGCCGACCGCCGC
>JBBSMS010000342.1:0-1216 GCA_038233055.1 Nitriliruptorales bacterium | reverse complement strand
GTCACGGTCAGCACGCGCAGGTCGGCGGCCTCCTCGCGACGGGCGACCGCCAGCGGTCCCCGGTGCTGGTCCTGGTCGAGGTCGACGTGGCCGAGCTTGTACAACTCCAGGGCAGCGAGGAACACCACGACCGCGTCCGAGCGCGAACGACCGGTGACAAGTTCGTCGAACGTCGCGGCGATCCCGACGGTGCCCAGGCGGTCCAGCACCAGTCCGGCGGCATCCCGGATCGACAGGTACGTCCGTCGGATGTGGTCCAGCCTGACGGTCGGGTCAGGCCGCGGTGCGGTCACGCGCGCGCCGATGCGGGCGAGGTCGGCGACGTCCAGGTCCAGCGGGGCGTCCGGCACCAGCCGACGGAACCGCGGCTCCAGTTCGACGTCGCGGGCGCGATGGCGACCCTCCACCTCCATCCGGTCGCCCAACGCACCGGCGACGTCGCGGAACGCGCGGTACTCCAGCAGGCGGGCGTAGAGCAGGTCACGGGCCTGGGCCAGCAGGTCGTGTTCGTCCTCGACGTCGTCGACGGGCAACAGTCGGGCGGCCTTGAGTTCGACCAACGTGGCCGCGACGACCAGGAACCGGGTGGCCGTCTCGAGGTCCACCCGGTCGAGGCCGTCCAGGGAGGCGAGATAGTCGCCCGTGATCTCGGCGAGGTCGACCTCGGTCACGTCCAGGCGGCGCCGCGCGATCAACTCCAGCAACAGGTCGAACGGCCCCTGGAAGACCTCCAGGTCGACGAAGTGGTCCATCGGGCGGCCTCGGCGGTCGGTGGTGGAGCGGGCGGCCCGGGTCCTCGACGGGCACGGACCACGCAATCGCCACGGAATCGGGACGGAGGGCGCCACCCCGAGAACGGGGCCGGCGGCGCCGCTGGCAGCGTAACGGTTCCCCCGCCCCGATCCGAGCAACCCGCGCCCGTTCCGACGGCGGCGCCGGGGCAGGCGGATCGGACCGCCCGAACCGGCGACGCGCGCCAACCTCCCGGCATCCGTGGGGGCGCAGACGTGGGTTGGTGGGCACGCCGATCAGGCGCGCGAGGACCAGACCCAGTCGGTTGCCCGCGCACCCTCCACCGAGGCGAACTGGTCCTGGTAGGCCGCGGCCATGGCGGTCAGGACGGCCGGAGCCGGGATCGATGTCGGCAGCGGCAGTCGGCTCGCACGCGGCCACAACTGCCGCACCACCATCCCGCACAGTTGGGCATGGCGCGCGG
>JBBSMS010000341.1:0-1224 GCA_038233055.1 Nitriliruptorales bacterium | reverse complement strand
GCAGCTGACGGTGATGAGCATCGCGCCCGGCGACGACATCGGGCTGGAGGTCCACCACGGCATCGACCAGTTCCTGCGCCTGGAACAGGGACACGGCCGCTGCCAGATGGGTCCGGCCGAGGACGACCTCCCGTTCGACGAGGAGGTCGAGGCCGACGACGCGATCATGGTCCCGGCCGGCAGGTGGCACAACGTCACCAACATCGGCGACGAGGACATGAAGGTCTACGCCATCTACGGCCCACCCGACCACGAGCCCGGCACGGTGCACCAGACCCACGAAGACGCCCGCACCGACCCGAACGAGGACTGATCCCCGACGGCGCGAACGCCGGCCGCGGCCGGCGGGTCGCCATGCCGTCTTCCTCCGGTTCGTCAGCCGTTGAGGGCACGGGCCAGCGCGGCGAGTTGGTCGCGCAGGAAGCGGGCACTGAGTTCGGGGTCCACCTGCTGGTCAAAACCTGGTGGTGTCGGTGACGGTGTCGGTCATGGTGTGCCTCGATGGTCGGGGACGCAGGTGCGTTGCGCCCACTGGAGGTCGTGGACCACGCCCGCGGACGCTGGTCGGGCGCCGTTCGTTCGAACCGACGTGGCACCCACGCGAGATGGAGCCACTTCGGTCGAGCAACAACCACGGCGCACACGACTTCCTCCCCTTGGCCTTCTCCGCAGGAAACGACCGCGTTGTCATCATCCGCCGCCCGAACTCACGAGCTCACGATGGAGTCATCAGCTTCCGTGCTCGTGACCGTCCACACGGGCGTCACGGTCCTTGCACGATGATGTATTTCGTGTATTCTCACAGACGACCGCAACGGGCCCTCTTACCCCCGAGGAGCGGACATGCTGACACCGCCCCCGGTGAACTGGGTGGACGTGACGTTCGACTCGGCGGCGGCTCGCCACGCCGCTGCGGAGTGTGACCGGTTCGTGGGCCTCATCGAGGAGGTCATCGACTGGAACCATGACGCCAACGTCGACCTGCAGACCACCTGGCAGGGTGGACTGGCGATGGAGTTCGAGGCCGCGGTCGACCGTGTCGCGCGCAACCTCCGGGCGCGCGCAGCCGAGTTGCGCATCCGAGCCATCGCGCTGCGTGACGCGGCCGATGCCGCCGATGACGAACAGCACCGCCGTGAGCGCCAGCGTGACGACTGGCACGACTGGGACGCCTCCCGTCGTCGCCTCCAGACCGCAGGTGTGTCGTGAACGATCACGTCGTGT
>JBBSMS010000340.1:0-1231 GCA_038233055.1 Nitriliruptorales bacterium | reverse complement strand
GTCACCACCAGCGTCTTGCCGGCGCCGGTCTCGCCCGTCAGCACGGTCAGCCCGGGATCCAGCGTGACGGCGGCATCCTCGATCACCCCGAGGTTGCGGATGCGCAGTTCGTCCAGCACGGGTCGGCCTGTGGTCGGGAGGGGGTGGTGTGCGAGGTGGGTCGTGGCGAAGTGGATCGTGGACGGGTGGGTGCGTGGCGCGCCGGGCGTCCGGCCGACCGCGTGCTAGTCGAGCCGGAACGTGGTGCGGACCAGTTCGGGGAAGGGGCGAGGCCCCAGCCGGGCGACCCGGACCGGCACGGATGCGCCGGTGACCTCCACGCGACCACCGGGCGGCACCATCAGGGGGCGGCGACCATCACAGGAGACGACGGCCGGTTCCTGGTCGGTGGCCAGTGCCACGGTGACCTGCTGGCGGGTGGAGGTCACCAGGGTGCGGTCGAACAGGGTGTGCGGGGCGACCGGGACCACCAGCATCGCGTCGAGTTGCGGGGACACGATCGGACCGCCGGCGGACAGCGCGTAGGCGGTCGACCCGGTGGTGCTGGCCACGATCATGGCGTCGGCGCCGACCCGGGTGAAGCGGTGGCCGTCGACCAGCACATCCATGCGCAACATGTGTTCCCGGGCCGACTTCTCGACCGACACCTCGTTGAGGGCCCAGCCGATCCCAACCGCCGCCCCGGCACCGTCCACCGCGGTCATGTCGAGCGTGCAGCGGTCCCGGACCCGCCAGTCCCCGGCGACGATGCGGGACATCGCCTGGTCGATGGTCTCGGGATCGACCTCCGCGAGGAAGCCGAGGCGGCCGAGGTTGACGCCCAACAAGGGCACCCTGGCGTCGCGCACCAGGTGCGCGGCGCGCAGGAAGGTGCCGTCGCCACCGATCGACAGCACCAGGCCCAGTCCGTCGGCGAAGTCCTCGTCGGCCACCCGGCAACCGATGCGGGCGGGCTCGGAACCCTGGTCGGCAACCACGACGTCCACCCCGTGGTCGCCGAACGCCGTCACCAGGCGCCGCGCCAATGCGATGGAGGCCTCGAGACCGGGGTGCACGACGAGCCCGACGGCCTCGACGGGACCGCGGGCCAGCCCGGCCGTGGGTGCCGGTCGTCCCGCCTGGTCGGGTGCCACCGTGGCGTCGCCGGTCGGAGCAGTCGGCGGGGTCACAGGTCCTCGATGGCGCGCAGTTCCGCCACGATCGCGGCATCCAGGTCCTCGAAGGCGGCCGG
>JBBSMS010000339.1:0-1244 GCA_038233055.1 Nitriliruptorales bacterium | reverse complement strand
GCTGGCGGCCTCGAGGTCGCCGTCGTGGGCGCGTGCCAGGGCGCGGGCGATGGTCAGTCCGAGGCCGCTGCCGGGTAGGTGGCGGGACTGGTCGGCGCGGAAGAAGCGGTCGAAGACGTGCGGGAGGTCGTCGGTGGCGATCCCGGCACCGTGGTCGCTGACCTGCACGGTCGCGTGCTGTTCGCGGGCAGCGATGTGGACCGTCACGGTGCTGGAGCGTGGGCTGTGCAGGCGGGCGTTGGTCAGCAGGACCGACAGGACCTGGCCGAGCCGGTCGGGGTCCGCCTGGACCACGATGGGGGGACCGGGGGGGACGTGCAGGTCGAGGTCGATGCCGTTACGGGTGCAGGCCGGTCGTGCTGCGGCAACGGCGGACGATGCCAGCTCGCCGACGTCGACTTCCTGGTGCTGCAGTTCGAGGCGGCTCTCCTCGGCCAGCGACGCCTCCGCGACGTCGTCGACGAGGCGGCGCAGTCGTGACGTGGCGGCGGTCATGGTCCGCCAGGTCGATGCGTCGGGATCGACGACGCCATCTCGCAGTCCCTCCAGGTAGCCGTCCAGCGTCGTCAGCGGGGTCCGCAGCTCGTGGGTGAGGTCGTTGAGCAGACGACGGCGGGCCAGCTCGGTGCGTTCGAGGCGTGCCGCCATGGCATTGAAGGCGACGGTCAGGTCCCGCAGTTCGTCGTCCGCACCGGGGTGGGCCGCACGCGCGTCGGTGTGGCCGTCCTCGATCGCCCGGGCGGTCCGGGCGAGGTTCTCCACGGGCCGGGCCAGCCGCACCGCCAGGACGGTGCTGACGACCATGGCGACGACGACCGAGACCGTGGTGGCGATGCCCAGCGAACTGGCGGTGGCGGCCGCGAAGGCGGCGCGCAGCTCGTCCGCGGATCCCGGTGGGAGACCGGACCCGGGGCTCGCATCCAGACGCTCGACGAGGACCCTCGGTCCCAGCACCCCGACGACCACCGCCAGCGTGACGGTCCCGGACAGCACGACCACCACGTGCGCGAGCAGCAGGCGCCTGGCCAGGCGCCCCGTCCGGGGCCACCTCACCGGCGTGCCATGCGATATCCGACGCCACGCACGGTCTCGACGTAGCGAGGCTCCTCGGTGTCGTCGCCGAGCTTGCGTCGCAGGTTTGCCACGTGGGTGGCCAGCAGGTGGTCGTCGCGGAACTCGGCCGAGCCCCAGACGTGATCGAGGAGCTGCTGCTTGGTGAACACCAGCCTCGGTGCCGACATGAG
>JBBSMS010000338.1:0-1291 GCA_038233055.1 Nitriliruptorales bacterium | reverse complement strand
CGGTGCGGGTGTGGGCGCGTTCCAGGCGTTCCAGCCGGGCGCTGTCGGCGTCGGCGCGGGCCTTGTCCAGGATGCGCGGGTCGCCGGTCGCGAGGGCCTTGACTTCGCTGTAGGACAGGGCGGTCTCGCCGATGTCGTCGATCTCGCGGACGTCCAGGGTGCCGCGCATGACCTGGCCGATGAACCGGGCTTTGCGTTCCACGGTCTGCCACAGGTAGGCGTCGAAGGAGCCTTCGCTGACATACCGGACGATCTCCACGGTGCTGTTGGCGTTGCCTTGGCGCAGGATCCGTCCCTCGCGTTGGGCGAGGTCCGCCGGGCGCCACGGGCAGTCCAGGTGGTGCAACGCGACCGCGCGGGCCTGCACGTTCGTGCCGACCCCCATCCGTTCGGTCGAGCCGAGCAGCACCGCGACCTGCCCGGTGCGGCAGGCCGCGAACAGTTCGCCTTTCTGGCGGTCGTTACCGGCCGAGTGCACAAACGCGATCCGCTTGGCGGGCACGCCACGGTCGATGAGCAGGGTGCGCAGCTCGTCGTAAACGTTCCAGCCCTGCCGTGGGGTGCCCAGGTCGCAGAAGACCAGCTGCAGTGAGCCGGGCACAGCACTGCCCGGGTAAGTGCGGGCGGCGGTGCGGTGGTGGATGGCGGCGATCCGGCTGGCGGCGGCGACGAGCTTGGTCGGCTCGCCCGGTGCCCGGCCCAGGAGGCGCAGGTCCAGCGCGGCCATCCGGCCGTGGGTGGCGATCCGCAGCATGTTGTCCTGCGCCGGGTCGACCTGGCGGGACTGGACCCGGTCGGCCCGTTCGGACAGCTCGGCCATCATCGTCACCAACGCCGGCGACGGGGCGACGACGACGGTTTCGGCCTGGCCGCCGACCAGCGTCGGGGTCGGCAGCGCCAGGTCCGCGGCGGTCTTGATGTCCGCGGACAGGTGCCACATGCGCAGCAGTTCCGGGACGTTGCGGAACTTCGCGAACCGGCTCTGCATCCGGTAGCTGGAGCCGTCCGGGGACAGCTCCAGGGTGGTGGTGACCTCCCCGAACGTCGCCGCCCAACTGTCGAAGTCGCTGATCCCGGCTTCGAGCAGCACATCGGGGCGCAGGTAGCGCTGCATCACGTACGCCTCGGCGACGCTGTTCGCGATCGGGGTGGCGGTCGCGAACGTCGCGACCCGATTGCCGTGTTTGCCGCGCAGGTAGGCCAGTTTCATGTCCAGGTCGCTGGCGCGTTGCGAACCGTCGACGGCGACCCCGGCGATGTTCGACGGGGTCCGCAGGTTCTTGTAGCCGTG
>JBBSMS010000337.1:0-1297 GCA_038233055.1 Nitriliruptorales bacterium | reverse complement strand
CGACCGACCTCCACGCCGTCGCGACGGCGCTGGTGTCGGCGGCGATCCGCCGTGAGGAGACTCGGGGAGCCCACTGGCGGGAGGACCACCCCGACGAATCCGACTCCTGGTTGGGCCACCTGGTCACGACGTCGGACGGTACGACCTTCGAGCCGCTGGAGCAGCAGTGACGTTGAGCGCAGCCACCCGACAGGCACTGGACGCCGCAGGGCTCGACCCGGCGTATGTCTTGGATCTGGTCTCCCGGGCTGTCGCCGAGGATCTCGACGACGGCGTCGACGTCACCAGCGTCGCGACGGTGCCGGCCGGGCTCCGGGGGGTGGCGGCCTACGTCCCCCGCCAGGCCGGGACGGTCGCCGGGACGGGCGTTGCCATGGCCGTGCTCGACGTCGTCGTGCCGGACGTGCAGCACCTGCTGCCCGCCATCGACGGCATGGCGGCGCTGCCCGGCCTGTCGGTGCTGGAGGCCGAGGGCCCGGTCCGCGAGCTGCTCACCGCGGAGCGCACGGCGCTCAACCTGCTGTGCCACCTGTCGGGGATCGCGACCCTCACCCAGAGCTGGGTCGATGCGATCGAGGGCACCGGCGCGCGGATCCGCGACACCCGCAAGACCACGCCGGGTCTTCGGGCGCTCGAGAAGTACGCCGTGCGCTGCGGCGGCGGCGTCAACCACCGGATGTCGCTGTCGGACGCCGCCCTCGTCAAGGACAACCACGTCGTCGCGGCCGGGAGCGTACGAGCTGCCTTCGACGCCGTACGGGCGGGGTTCCCCGGACTGGCGATCGAGGTGGAGTGCGACACGCCTGAGCAGGTCGCCGAGGCGGTCGAGGCCGGCGCCGACCTGGTGCTGCTGGACAACATGGCCGTGCCCCAGCTGGTCGAGTCGGTCGCGTTGTGCCGCGGCCACGGGGTGCTGTCCGAGGCCTCCGGCGGGCTGACGCTCGCCACCGCGCGGGAGGTCGCCGCGGCGGGCGTCGACTTCCTCGCGGTCGGCGCGCTCACCCACTCGGCGCCCGTGCTCGATGTGGGGGTCGATCTCACGTGCTTTTGACCGTCGACGTCGGCAACACCCAGACCGTGCTCGGGTTGTTCGACGGCGCAGCACTTTTCGAGAGCTATCGCATCAAGACCGATTCGCGGGTCACCGCCGACGAGTTGGCGCTGATGTTCCGCGGGCTGCTGTCGGAGCACTCCGCACCCGACGGGGTCGCGGTCTGCTCGACGGTTCCGGCGGTGCTCGACCAGCTCACCACGATGTTCGACCGCTACTTCGCCGACGTCCCGACCATCGTGGTCG
>JBBSMS010000336.1:0-1301 GCA_038233055.1 Nitriliruptorales bacterium | reverse complement strand
CTGCGCGTGCTGGCCGTCGCCCACCGCCGCCTCGACAAGATCCCGGCCACGGCACAGGACGCCGAGCAGGGTCTGGTGCTGGCCGGACTGCTCGGATTCGCCGACCCACTCCGCGAGGGCGTTCCGGAGGCCGTGTCCGCGCTCACCGACGCCGGGATCGCAACGATCATGGTCACCGGCGATCTTGCCAACACGGCTGCAGCCACCGCGGTCCGTGCTGGTCTCCCGGTGGGGCGTGTCGTGCAGGGTGGGGCGGCCCTGGCCGCGACAACGGATGCCGACCTCGACGCCGAACTGGTCCACGGGGCCGTGGTCGCGCGTGCGACGCCGGCCGACAAGCTTCGGATCGTGCGCACGTTGCAGGCGCGTGGTGAACGCGTCGCGGTGACCGGCGACGGGGTCAACGACGCACCGGCCCTGGCCGCCGCCGACGTCGGCATCGCCATGGGGCAGCGGAGCACGGACCTGGCGCGACAGGCCGCGGACCTGGTTGTCACCGACGACGCCTATCCCACCATCGCCACCGCGATCGCGGGAGGCCGAACCCTGGCCGCCCAACTGCGTCGAGCGGTCGCGTTCTACCTCGGCGCCAAGGTCGCCATCAGCGTGGTGATCGGCCTCCCGCTCGTCCTCGGCCTGCCCAGCCCCCTCGCCCCGGTCCACATCATCATCCTGGAACTGTTCATGGACCTCGGGGCCTCGTTGGCGTTCATCGCCGAACCGTCGGATCCGGCCGCGATGGAGCGCGGGCCCCGCGACCCGGCCCGGGCCTTCCTGGACGGCTCCGAGGTGGCTGCCATCGCCAGCGTCGCCGCCGCACTGGCCGTCGCCGTGTCGGTGACGTCGCTGGTGGCGGGACGATGGTTGGGTGCCGACCAGGTCCCCACCGTGACGATCGCCGCGTGGCTGGTCGCCCACACCGTGGTTGCGTGGGCCATGCGGGCCCGACCCCGCCTGCCGGTCCGCGCGAACCCGGCCTTCCCGGGCTGGACGGTCGCTGCCGTGACAGCAGCCGTGGTGTTGGTCACCACCCCCGTGGGCGACGCGGTCGGGCTGGTCCGGGCCGACCTGTTGAGCTGGGCCGTGATCGCCGCAGGCGGCATCGCCGCAGTCGGGCTGGCGGCGGTCCTGCGACGGTTCCTGTCACTCGAACCGGTGCCACGATGACCTCCGGGCAACGCCCAACGCCGTTTCGGTCGCGGCCGTCCTGGCCGTCATCGTGGTCATCTGTTCGGGACTGGTCGTCGTCGATGCCACGGCTGACGTCGACCTCGCCATCAGCCGATGGTCGGTCCTGGTCG
>JBBSMS010000335.1:0-1307 GCA_038233055.1 Nitriliruptorales bacterium | reverse complement strand
GTCGTCGGGGGTGACGTAGCCGATGCCCTGGTGGAGCCGGATGGTGTTGTAGTGGGTCCGGGCCAGGGCCAGTTCGGCCCGCAGCACGACCGGGTCGTCGATGGCCGTCAGGTGGGGCCATTCGTGTTTGAGGTGACCGAACAGCGACTCGATCCAGGCCTGGTCGGTGGGGGTCCCGGGCCGACCGAAGTGGGTCGCGATCGCGACCAGGGCCATGAACTCTCGGGTCGACCCCGACGTCATCTGGGGCCGTTGTCGGACACGGCCAGCAGGATCGGCCGGGCGTCGTCGTCCACGTCGACCGGGACGATCCCGTCCAGCCGGGACGTGACCTCGCCGATCAGGCCTTCGGTTTCGAGCGCGTCGGTGAACACGATCTCGATCTGGGTCGAGGTCTCCTCGGACGAGGTGATGTCGGCGATCCACCTACGCGACACGAGATCTTCGACCACGGTGGTGGCCATCCCGGCACGAGGGAAGTGGGTCGTGTCATAGATCCAGATCGAGTTCGGGGTGTAGTCCACCCAGGCCGGAAACGGTCTGCGGACCGACCGGCCCGGACGTGGCCGCTGCTTGAGCATCAGCCCCTGTTCGGCCAGGATCCGTCGAACCGACGACGGGGACACCCACACCCGACCCAGATAGCTGCCGCGGTGGGCGAGCTTGCGATGGGACCGGTCGATGTCGCCCCAGTCGTGAAACAGCGCCACGATCGCGTCGATCTCGTCGGCCAACAGACCGTGCAGCGGGTTACCGCCCGGACGCCGGTCGGCCAGGCTTGCGTGGGCACGCCGGTGAAGCCAGCGCCACACCCGACCCTCGGTCAGCTCCAGAGTCCGGGCGGCACGACGGACCGGCCACCCGGCCTCCACCGCGCCGTCGACCAGCTCGAGCAGACCAGACTTGGTGGCCGCATCGACCCGACGGGGGACCCGGCCACTCAGCCCCAACCGTCTTTTCCCTCCACCAACGTCAACTTCACCGCCAGCTCCTTGACCGCTTCGGACAGCCGGGCGATCTCGGCGTTGGCCTGCTCCAGCTCCCAGTCGCGCTCGGTGGCCTTGCGGCCCGGTCGCGACTGAGACAGCGCGGCCAGCGCGCCGTCCTTGGCCACCTTCCGGATCCGCAGGATCGTGGAGCGGTCCACCTGCCACGCCTGAGCGGCCTCGTTCTGGGTCACCTCCTGACGGACCAGCTGCAACCAGATCTCGTACTTCTGCGACGGGGTCAGGAACCGCTTCTTGCGACGTCCAGCCTGGTCGACACCACGGGTGTTGTCGGTCATGATCACATCCTCCGATGCGGGT
>JBBSMS010000334.1:0-1315 GCA_038233055.1 Nitriliruptorales bacterium | reverse complement strand
GCGGCCTACGTGCTGGTTCGGGGCGGGGAGGCCACCATCGTGGACACGGGCCAGGGCGGCACCGAACTGGCCATCCAGGACGGCCTGGAGACGCTCGGGCTGGACTGGGACGACGTGTCGTCGGTCGTCCTGACCCATCGGCACCCCGATCACGTCGGCAGCCTGGACGAGGTGGCCTCGCGCGCGGGGCAGGCTCAACTGCTGGCCGGCGAGGCCGACATCGAGGCGATCTCGGGCCCCCGTGCGGTCGCCGCCGTCGGGACCGGATCGCGGGTCATGGACCTGGAGGTGTTCGAGACCCCCGGGCACACGCCCGGACATGTCAGCGTGTTCGACGCGGCGACCCGACTGCTGGTCGCCGGTGATGCCATCAACGGCACCGACGACGGCGGCGTGGTCGGGCCCAACGCGTCGTTCACCCCCGACATGGACACCGCGTGGACGTCGGCTGGCCTCCTGGCCGAACTGCGACCGGACGTGATCCTGTTCGGCCACGGCCCCCCGGCCACCAGCGATGCCGCGGCCAACCTCCAGGCGACCGTCGCCGACGCCTGACCGTCGTGCCGTCCGTCGACGAGCCCCCACCCCGGCCCCGGACATGCCGACGGCCCGCCCATTCCCCCTGGAAGGGGAACGGACGGGCCGGAGGATGGATGCGATGCCACAGTGGTGGAGCTGGCGGGAGTCGAACCCGCGTGCCGCGATCCCGCTGAGGGTGGCTCTACGTGCGTAGGTTCCGGATGATCTCGGACGACGGTGCTCCGGCGCCAGGCAGCGTCCGTCGTCCACACCATGCAAAGGTTTCCCGCCTCACACCATGGTCACCATGAGGCGGTGGAGCCCTGTGTCGTCGCTGCGGCCCCCCTACAGGGCATCAGGGGCGCAACGTCACTGCAATCAAGCAGCGAGAGCCAGGTTGTCCTTGGCATTTGTGTGTTTCGACTGGTGATTTACGGGAGTCAGTCGATTCTCCCGGCACGCTCCTCGCAAAGCGGACTGACCACGGTCGAAACCGTTTCAGCCCCAGGAAGGTCGTCGCCCGTCGCCGGCATGGTGCCGGTGGGCGGCAGTGGTGGCATCGCTGTGGAGTTGTCAACTGCCCGCATCACCAGCAGGCGCGGGCTGTGTCTGTCAAGGATAACGGGACCAACCCCTTCGAGCATTCCTCAGCTCACGGATCAACCCCTGCGCGGGGAGTTGTGAGCCCCCAGGCGAGCAACTCCAACGCGGCCGGATCGACCCAACGACGGAGCAGCCAGCCTTCAGCGGCCGCGCCGGACGTTGTGAGCCCCCAGGCGAGCAACTCCAACGCGGC
>JBBSMS010000333.1:0-1328 GCA_038233055.1 Nitriliruptorales bacterium | reverse complement strand
TCGCGATCGGGGCGATCGTGGTGGTCGTGGCCGCGATCGAAACGGTCACGGAGGTTCGGGCCCGCCGGGCGTTGGACGCGCTTCGGGACCTCACCCGACCCACCTGCCGGGTCGTCACCGACGGGGGGATCCGCCAGGTGGCCGGGACCGACCTGGTCCCGGGCGACGTCATCGTGGTCGACACCGGCGACCACGTCCCGGCCGACGCGCGTCTGCTGGATGCTGCTGCGATGCGTGTTGACGAATCCGCCATGACCGGGGAGGCGGTGCCGGTCGACAAGTTCCCGACCGAGGCGGCCCCGGACACCCCGCTGGCCGAACGGGTCGGCATGCTGTTTGCCGGCACCGTCCTGGTGGCTGGTGCGGGACGGGCGGTGGTGGTGGCCACCGGACCGCGTACCGAACTGGGTCGTCTCGGGACAGCGGTGGCCGAGGAGCGGGAACCGCCGACCCCGCTGCAACAGACGCTGTCGCGGCTCGCCCGGGTGATCCTGGTCGCCGCCATCGGCATCAGCGTCACCATTCCGCTGGTGGGCTGGCTGCGTGGACAACCCGGTCGTGGTGGCCGACAAGACCGGGACGTTGACCCGCAACCGGCTGGAGGTGGCTCGGATCGTGGGACCGCCCGAGCAGGTTCTTCGGGCGGCGCTGGCAACCGTTGCACCCGGCCAGCGCCAGCCCGGGGCCGCGATCGATCCGTTGCATGCCGCCATCGTCGCGGCTGCCCACGATGCCCATGTCCGCCACGACGCGGGCCAGGACGTGGCCGCCTTCCCCTTCGACGCCGACCGCAAGTTGGCCAGTCGTGTCCAGCGTCGTGGCGGCGTTGGGGACGGCCCGTACCGGGTGATCGCGATCGGTGCACCCGAGGCCGTCCTGGCGCGCTGCGTACGAGCTGATCGCCGGGACTGGGACAGGCGGGACTGGGATGGGATGGTCCAGCAGTTGGGTGACGACGGTCTGCGCGTGCTGGCCGTCGCCCACCGCCGCCTCGACAAGATCCCGGCCACGGCACAGGACGCCGAGCAGGGTCTGGTGCTGGCCGGACTGCTCGGATTCGCCGACCCACTCCGCGAGGGAGTTCCGGAGGCCGTGTCCGCGCTCACCGACGCCGGGATCGCAACGATCATGGTCACCGGCGACCTTGCCAACACGGCTGCAGCCACCGCGGTCCGTGCTGGCCTGCCCGTGGGGCGTGTCGTGCAGGGGGGTGCGGCCCTGGCCTCGACAACGGAGGCCGACCTCGACGCCGAACTGGTCCACGGGGCCGTGGTCGCGCGTGCGACGCCGGCCGACAAGCTTCGGATCGTGCGCACGTTGCAGGCGCG
>JBBSMS010000332.1:0-1329 GCA_038233055.1 Nitriliruptorales bacterium | reverse complement strand
GGGCGGCCGGCGTAGAGCAGGACGCGGGTGCGCCAGTTGGCGAAGTTGGTCATGCCGAACGCGACCCGCTTGATGCTCTTGATGAGGTTGTTCATCGTTATCTGGAGCCGAGTGCCTTGAAGGGTGCCTGACCTGCGGGTTTGCGTGAGCGACATGTCGCCGACGAGCGGGTCGAGCACACATGCATCGATCGTCACGAGCATCCTCGTGCGGCGGCGACACGAGTGGAGCTGGTCTCGCTCAGGACGGCAGCCGCGCCCTCCCCCGGGAGGCGGCCTGGCCGCTGGCCATTCGCGCCACGGGCGGGGGAGGCCGTAGAGGGGACGCCAGGTGCCGCCCAATGGGCTCACACAGCGCCGCGCACTCGCCCGGATCGTTGCCGCGCCGACGCTCGGTTTCGGGTGCATCGTGTCGGGTCACCGGCACGGGCAGCCGTTGTGGGCACCCCGCCGCGAGGGGTGTGCCCTGGGTGGTCGACGTGGGCCACGTCAGCTACAGGCTCCAGATAACGCGTCGCTGACGGGTTCACGCGGCCTCGTCAGCGACGTCGACGACACCCATATCCGGGCTCCAGATAATCATCGACTCGGTCGGGCCGTTGGTGACCTGGGCGGCGTGCCACGCCGCGATCTGGGTTCGCCACGTCCGCAGGGTCCGGCCCAGCTGTTGGATCTCGGGCGGATACGACGGGTCACGCATCGCCTCCGACAGGCCGTCGACCCACTCAAGCGCGAGGTCGGGGTTGGTGTGGGCGTAGAGTGGCGGGTTGCTTCTTTTGCCGTCCAGGCGTCCGCGACCTGCCCCCGCGGGTCCCCCGCGGCGAGCAGCCCAACCAGCTTGGCCTCGGCGGTGTCGTCGAGCCGTTCCCGGGCGATCACGAGCAGCTTGCGGGCCCGGTAGAGCGGATCGTCTCTGCGGCCACGGTGTCCCAACGTCTCGTTCTGGACCCGGCGGCGGACCTCGTCCAGCTTCTGCCCGGCCAACTTCACCACATGAAACGGATCAGCGACCTGGATCGCGTCAGGCAGCATCGTGTCAAACACCTTCCGGTACGGCCCGGACAGGTCCAACGTTGCATGGCCGATCGCATCCCGCCACGCCTCATCACGCGCAGCAAGCCAGGCACACGCCGGCGCGGCGTCGCGGCCCTCCACGACGTCCAACAGCCGACCCGCGCCCACGTCCACGATCGATGTCGACCACAGCCTGTTGCGGAACGGGCCGACCCGTCCGAACAGGGTCTCGTCCAGCCCCAGCGCGGCCACGACACCGATCCTGGCCGGGTCATCGACCAGCGGGCGGCCGTAGGCGTTCACCGCATCATTGACG
>JBBSMS010000331.1:0-1331 GCA_038233055.1 Nitriliruptorales bacterium | reverse complement strand
TGTCCGCGGACTCGATGGCGATGTCGGTCCCGGCACCGATGGCGAATCCGACGTCGGCCTGGGTCAGGGCCGGCGCGTCGTTGATGCCGTCGCCGACCATCGCGACCCGCTGGCCCTGGTCCTGCAGACGGCGGATCTCGGTGGCCTTGCCCTGGGGAAGGACCTCGGCCAACACGCGTTTGATCCCGACCTCGGCCGCGACCACGTCGGCGGTGCGCCGGTTGTCACCGGTGATCATCACCGGGGTGATCCCCGCGGCAACCATCCGCGAGATCGTCTCGGCCGCGTCGGCCTTGACCTTGTCGCCGATCCCGACCAGGCCCGCCAGGGCCCCGTCACGGGCCACACCCACCACGGTCAGGCCCTGGCCCTCCAGCTCGGCCAACCGGTCGTCCAACGGTGTCGTGTCGACCTCCTGGTCGGCGAGAAATCCTCGCCTGCCGACCAGCACCCGCGTGCCGTCGACCGTCGCCGCGATGCCCTTGCCGGTATGTGCGGTGAACTCGTCGGGGAACACGACCTCCAGGTCGCGGTCCTTGGCGGCCTGTTCGATGGCGCGGGCCAACGGATGTTCGCTGGCCGCCTCGGCCGACGCCGCCACCTTCAACACGTCATCCTCATCGGCCCGGCCGCACGACACGACCGTTCGGACCGTGGGCTTGCCGCGGGTGATGGTGCCGGTCTTGTCCAACACGATGGTGGCCAACTCACCCATGATCTGGAAGGCCTCACCCGACCGCATCAGGATGCCCTGCTCGGCCGCTTCGCCACCCCCGCGGATCATCGCCAGCGGGGTGGCCATGCCCAGCGCGCACGGATACCCCAACACCAGCACCGCGAGTGCGGCAAACGTGGCCCGGAAGACCTCCGGGCCGTCGCCGAACAGCGCCGGGACCCCGATCCAGCCCGCGAACGCCACGACGGCGAACACCAGCACGCCGGGGACGAAGAACCTGAGCACCGTGTCGATGAGTTGGAGCACGCCCGGTTTGAGTACGCGGGCCTCCTCGATGGAACGGGCCACCTGGGACAGAAACGAGTCCTGGCCGATCCGGGTGACCTCGACCAGCAGGGTGCCGGTCTGGTTGATCGACCCGCCGATCACCTCGTCGCCGGGAACCTTTTCGGCGGGGATCGGCTCGCCCGTGACCAACGACTCGTCGACCCCGGACGCGCCGCCGACCACCCGGCCGTCGACCGGGATCGACTCGCCGGGTCGGACCCGTACCTGGTCGCCCCGGCCGACGTCATCGACCGGGACCTCGACCTCTCGGCCGTCACGCACCACCCGTGCGGTGTTGGGTTGCAGATCCATCAGCCGCCGCACCGCC
>JBBSMS010000330.1:0-1331 GCA_038233055.1 Nitriliruptorales bacterium | reverse complement strand
GTGCTGACCAGCGAGGACGTCTTCGGCCCGAACGGCCTGCAGCTCAACCTCGGCGTCCTCGAGGTCGCCATCGGCGGGCCGCCCATGGACGTCGTCGAGAACGGCACGACGGCGTCGGCCAACGCGGACTTCATCCGCATCCGGGTGCCCAGCGTCGCCCCGGTCCTCACCGAGCCGGTCTTCAGCGGCCCGCTCGACTCGCTGAACGAGGTGACCACCCCGCTTCTCGAGGGGCTGGCACCCGTGCTCGACCCGATCCGCGAGGCGCTGATCGACGCGGGCCTGACCGGTGCGGACATCCGTGTGCTCCACACCGAGGTGCTGGCCAGGGTCCCGGCCGGCGGCATCATCTGCGGCCCGGACACCCCCGGCGGCGGCGAGGACCCGCTCCGCAACGCCTTCAAGGACGTGTCCTCGCTGGGTGTTGCTCCGGGCGCGACCTTCGACTACACCGTCCGCTTCCCGAACGACGGCTCCACCCCGCTGACCAACGTGCGGGTGGTCTAAACCTTCACCGGTGGCCCGCCGCCGCTGGAGTTCATCTCCTCCGATCCGGCTCCGACCTCGCGGGAGGGCAACACGCTCACCTACGACATCGGGACGATCCAGCCCGGGACGTTCAGGGACATCAGCTTCACCTTCCGCGTGCCGGCCGACGCCCCGGTCGGGACGAGGTACATGAACAGGGCGACGATCACCGCGACGTTCGAGGGACGGCAGATCGAGAAGGTCGTCGAAATCCCGGCCCCGACCGTCATCCCGGCCCCGACCGGGCCGTGCGCGGTCGACAGGTCGACGAAGTTCGCCAGCAACAAGGAGGTCGTCACCGGCCAGGAGTTCGCCTACTTCATCAACGTCAGCAACACCGGTGGGGCGGAGTGCACCGGCGTGACGGTCACCGATGAGCTGGGCCCGGGCGTGGCCTTCGTCTCCTGCTCGGACAACTGCACGAACGCGGGCCAGCGGGTCACCTTCCCGGTGGGCACGTTGACCAGCGGGGCCAGCAAGACGCTCCGGATCACCGTCCGGGTGACCGCCACATCGGGCACGTTGCCGAATGCGGCCGACATCACGACCGACCAGGGTGCCAGGGCCAGGCCGACCACGGACGGGCCGAGGATCACCGATGACTCGGTGGGCAACCCCGGCTCCCCGGCGGGCTGCCCCGCCACGGGCTGCCCGGCAAATCGGGGCGCGGGACGTCAGCTTCCCGAGACCGGGCTGGGAACGACCGCACCGCTGCTCGGCGTGGTCGCACTGCTGCTCACGATGGCCATCCGCCGTCGTCGCGGTGACCTGACCGGCTGATAGACCGGCACGTCCTCGAGGGG
>JBBSMS010000329.1:0-1333 GCA_038233055.1 Nitriliruptorales bacterium | reverse complement strand
CGCGGTCCCGGGGGGATCGGTTCCTGCCGGTGACGGCAGCATGGCGATGGACGACAGACCCGAACGTCCCGCCGCCGCAATCCTCCTGTCCCTGTCCGTTGTCGCGCTGGGACTGTACGCCACCTGGCGTTTCCGCAAGGTTTGACGTTGTTGTCCACCTTCTCCGTCCGGGGGAATCGTCCCACTGGCGTGTCCCGGCGCAGTTGGTGGGGGCTTGGCGCGACCCTGGGCGTGCTGCTGGTGGCCGTGTCCCTGGTGGCGGCCAAGCCATCCGCTCCGGCCGGGCGGGTCGGATCCGCCCGGACCTCCGTTGCGGCCCCGTCCCCTGTCCCCCCGAAGGCCGCGACGACCGGCATGTCCCGGCGCAGTTGGTGGGGACTTGGCGCGACCCTGGGCGCGCTGCTGGTGGCCGTGTCCCTGGTGGCGGCCAAGCCATCCGCTCCGGCCGGGCGGGTCGGATCCGCCCGGACCTCCGTTGCGGCCCCGTCCGCTGTCCCGAAGGCCGCGACGACCGGCCCCTCCGTAGCGATCGCTCCCGTTGCGCCGGTCGTTGCGGCCCCCCCGAAGGTCGCGACCACCGGCGCCTCCGTAGCGGTCGCTCCCGCCGCACCAGCGGGACCCCGGATCCCCGACGATGCTGTGCTCGACACTCTTGCACCGGACGCGTCAACGCTGACACGGTCTGAACCGACCCGTGTGCACATCCCGGCGATCCAAGTCGATTCCGAACTCGTCGCTCTCGGGTTGCAGCCCGACGGGAGCATGGAGGTGCCACTCGGAGCCTCCCCCGCCGGCTGGTACACGGGCGCGCCGACACCGGGCGAACTCGGACCGGCGATCCTCGCAGGCCACGTCGACTACGGAGGCAGCGCCGGCGTCTTCTACCGGCTGCGTGATCTCGAGCCGGGCGACACCGTGGAGGTGACCCGTCAGGACGACACCACCGTCGTGTTCCGCGTCACGCAGGTGCAACAGCATCGCAAGGACGCCTTCCCGACGGCGGCGGTGTACGGCGACATCGACCACGCCGGACTCCGGCTGATCACCTGCGGCGGCCAATTCGACCGTCGAGTCCACAGTTACGAAGACAACATCGTCGTTTTCGCCGAACTCGTCATCGGCGAAGATGGGGCGGACGGTTCCCGCCGGTGATCGGCCGAATGTGTGGGTGGGACGGTTCCGTTGCCTGGTGTGGAGTTCCCCCACGGGAGCGGATACCCGTGGTCAGGCTGCCAGGGTCATGGTATGTGCCCGCTCCCAGGTGTCTGGGTGGTTGCGTCTGACTTCGTGACATAGTCCGGGCGTTGTAATAGACAACATCTGGTCGGGTCGG
>JBBSMS010000328.1:0-1338 GCA_038233055.1 Nitriliruptorales bacterium | reverse complement strand
GTGCGGCAGCATCCATGCCCCCTGGAAGACCATGGAGATGTTGCGGTCGCGGGTCGGCACGTCACGCACGTCCTTGCCGTCCAGCAGGATCCGGCCACCGGCAAGGGGCTCCAGCCCGGCGATCACCTTCAGCAGGGTCGACTTGCCCGACCCCGACGACCCCAACAACGCGATCGACTCGCCGTCGGCCACGCGCAGGTCGACACCGGTGAGCACGGGACCGTCCCCGCGCTCCACCACGATGTCGTCGAGCAGGATGGAGGCCATGCTCCAGTGTGTCGCCCGGTTCCCCGTGGCGCACCCCCGGAAGCGCCGCCTCGTGGGCCGATCGACGGGGAAGTCTGCACCAATCCGGGGCCAGCACGGCGGATCGGGCCGGCCACGGGCACGAGGTCCGGCCGGACGCGCGCGGCCGGCCGGGGGTCGGCGCTTACATGTGGGGGTTGTTCCAGAAGATGATGGCTTCGGCGCCCTCGCCTCTGGATGTCGAGGCTTCCTCACCGCGGTCGCGACGGGCGAACACCCAGCGCTGAAGCGCCGTGATGGCACCGACGATGATGGCGGCGATCAGCGGGACGAGCAGCCACCGGAGACCGGCTGACGGATCGGGCCGGATGTAGACGCCGCTGTCGTTGGATGCGGCGAGGAGAAGGATCGGGGAGGTCATCGCGAGCCCTTCGTCGGGTGGTGTCGACGGTAGCCAACCAACCGTGGCCATTCCTCGGGGTGCGACCCTGATTCGACCCTGAGGCAGCCAGGTCGGGGGCCGGACACGCAGCACTGGCTCAGGCCACGACCGGCTTGCCCTCGCCGCGTTCGGCCCGGATCTCCTCGGCCATCTCCTCGGCGAACCACACGATCGTCTCGACGATGTCCTCCTCGGTCACCGTGGCGATGGTCTGGCCCTTCCTGATGATCTGGCCCTTGCCGTTGCCGGCGGCGACTCCCAGGTCGGCCTCGCGGGCCTCCCCCGGGCCGTTGACCACGCAGCCCATCACCGCGACCCGCAAGGGCACGTCGATCTTGCCGTCCAGGCCCTTCTGGACGTCCTCTGCGAGCTTCCACACGTCGACCTGGGCGCGACCACATGACGGGCACGACACGACGTCGAGGCCGCGTTCGCGCAGGTGCAGCGCCTCCAGCATCATGAAGCCAGCCTTGACCTCCTCGACCGGGTCGGCGCTGAGCGACACCCGAATGGTGTCGCCGATGCCCTCGGCCAGCAACGTGCCGATGCCGATCGCGGACTTGACCGAGCCGGAATACTTCGGACCGGCCTCGGTGACCCCGAGGTGCAGCGGGTAGTCGCAGCGCTGGGCCAGCAGCCGGTAGGTCTGG
>JBBSMS010000327.1:0-1360 GCA_038233055.1 Nitriliruptorales bacterium | reverse complement strand
TAGACACAGGGACTCCGTGAGACTGGAGGTGTTGAAGCCAACCCAGCCGTGGAGTCCCTGTGCTCGTCGATCCTATGTCCATGTTGCGTGTCCTGGTCGGTCTGGCCGTCGAGGTGGTCGGCGTGGTCGGGTGGACCAGCCCGATGCAGGTCCACGTCGCGTCGACCGCGTCGCGGCCGTCGTGTGGGAGCTGTCGGTCGGCGGGGACGGTCAAGCAGCGATGTCGTCGGCGGCTGGTCGACCTGCCCGCGTTTGGCCGTCCGGTCGTGCTGGTCTGGCACCAGATCCGATGGCGATGCCCGAACCAGGCCTGTCCGGTTGGGTCGTGGACCGAACGCGACGACACGATCGTGGTCGGCCGCCGTGGGATCACCGATCGGGCTGGCCGGTGGGCGTGTGAACAGGTCGGCTGTCACGGCCGTTCGGTGTCGGAGGTGGCGGCGGATCTTGGTGCGGACTGGCACACGATCAACCGTGCCGTGATCGCCTACGGCACCGCGCTGGTCGACGACCCCGACCGGATCGGTGACGTGGCGGTGCTGGGGCTGGACGAGACCGCGTTCGTCCGGATGGGGCCGTTCCGCCATCGGATCTGGTCGACCCAGCTCGTAGGTGACGGTCAACTCCTCGACGTCGTGGAGGGCCGCGACGCCGCACCTGCATGCGACTGGCTGGCTGCCAGGCCCGACGCGTGGCGGGCCGGGATCGGGCATGTGACGTTGGACCTGTCCGGCACGTACCGCAAGGTCGCGGACACGATGCTGCCCCACGCCATCCAGGTCGCAGACCCCTTCCACGTGGTCCGGCTGGCCAACCAGTGCGTGGACGACACCCGCCGGCGGGTCCAACAAGACGTCGTCGGGCATCGCGGCCGCAAGACCGATCCGCTCTACCGCGCCCGCAAGCTGTTGATCATGGCCGACGACCGGCTCGGTGACGACGCCCGGACCCGCCGCCAGGGCCTGCTCGCGGCGGGTGACCCGCGGGGGCAGGTCGCCGACGCCTGGACCGCGAAAGAGGCTGTCAGGGAGCTCTACCAGATCGATGACCCTGACCTCGCGCTGGACTGGGTGCTCGAGCTGGCCGACACCTGCGCCGACGGCGCCTATGGCCCCGAGATCCGACGGCTGGGCCGCACGATGAAGCGGTGGGCCGAACCCATCGCCGCCTGGCACGCCTCCCGGGCCACGAACGGACCTGTCGAGGCCATCAACAACCTCGCCAAGCGGATCAAGCGGGTCGCGTTCGGGCTCACGAACTGGACACACTGGCGCATCCGCGTGCTGCTCTACGCCGGCAGACCCGACTGGTCCAAGCTCGCCACCATCACCCCGTCACGCCCGTGAACTTCCGAAGAGCC
>JBBSMS010000326.1:0-1362 GCA_038233055.1 Nitriliruptorales bacterium | reverse complement strand
GGTGAGGTGGTCGGCGACATGGAGCGCGCGGTCGTCGGCGTCCCGGTGGTCGCGGCCGGCTGTCCGCTCGCTCATGCGACGGCACCTCCCGGCAGGCGACCCGCTCCGCGGACCGCGGCGGCGACCGCGGGCGCGACGTCGGGGTCGAACACCCCGGGGACGATGTAGCTGGCGTTGAGCTCGTCAGGACCGACGCAGTCGGCGATGGCCCGGGCGGCGGCGATCAGCATCGTCTCGGTGATGTCGTGAGTGCCCGCGTCGAGCAGGCCGCGGAAGACCCCCGGGAACGCCAGCACGTTGTTGATCTGGTTCGGGTAGTCACTGCGACCGGTGGCGACGACCGCGGCGTGCACCTGGGCCTCAAGCGGGTCGACCTCCGGCACCGGGTTGGCCAGGGCGAACACGACGGCGTCGTCCGCCATCGTGGCGACGTCGTCGCCCGTGAGCAGGTCGGGCGCCGACACCCCGATGAAGACATCGGCGCCGGCCAGCACGTCGCGCAGCGACCCGTGGACGTCGTCGGCGTTCGTGTGTTGGGCGATCCAGCGCCGCGTGGGGTCTTCTTCGGCTGCGTCGCGCGTCAGGACCCCGGCCCTGCCGCACGCGACGATGTGCCGGGCGCCCTCGCTGCGCAGCAGGGCGATGATCGCCGACCCCGCTGCTCCCACCCCCGAGACGACGACACGGATCTCCTCCAGCCGCTTGCCCACCACACGTAGAGCGTTGGTCAACGCGGCGAGGGTGACGATCGCGGTGCCGTGCTGATCATCGTGGAAGACAGGGATGTCGAGCTCCGCGCGCAGGCGTCGCTCGATCTCGAAGCACCGCGGCGCGGCGATGTCCTCCAGGTTGATACCCCCGTAGACGGGCGCGATCGCCTTGACGATCTCGACGATCTGGTCGCTGTCCTGGGTGTCCAGGCAGACCGGCCAAGCGTCGACGCCAGCGAAGGCTTTGAACAGCGCGGCCTTGCCCTCCATCACCGGCAACGCCGCAGCCGGACCGATGTTGCCCAGGCCGAGCACCGCCGAGCCGTCCGTGACGACGGCCACCGTGTTGCGCTTGATCGTGAGCCGGCGGGCGTCTGCGGGGTTCTCGGCGATCGCGACGCACACGCGGGCGACGCCGGGGGTGTAGGCCCGAGACAGGTCGTCGCGGTGCTTGAGCGGAACCTTCGGGGTCACCTCGATCTTGCCACCGAGGTGCATCAGGAAGGTGCGGTCCGAGACCTTGCGCACGAAAAAGCCGTCGCGGCCCCCGATCGCCGCGGTGATCGCCTCGGCGTGGGCGACGTCGCGCGCGTCGCAGGTCACGTCCACCACGAGCCGGTCGTGGTGGGACTCCACCACGTCCAGCGCGGTC
>JBBSMS010000325.1:0-1377 GCA_038233055.1 Nitriliruptorales bacterium | reverse complement strand
GATCGCCCACGCGACCGCCGCCGGCACGTCCCGGAAGTGTTCGCGTGCCGGCGTGACCGGGTCGCCGACCAGCCACACCAGCCCCTGGAACAGCACGAACCCGCCCGCGCCGACCATCGAGATCAACCCGGTCAGGACCGGGCCCAGCAGCACCCATCCGTGCCACCAGGCGTCGCGGTCACGCCGCAACCCGTCGGCGATCCAGTAGATGGTCCAGGCGACCGCCCCGACGACCAGCACCACCAGGGATCGGGTCTCGTCGGTGGCAACCACCAGGTCGTCGCCGAACGCGACCGACTCCAGCACCGAGGCCAGTACCTGTCCGAGCCCGGTGACCAGTGTCGCCAGCCCGATCGCCGAGCCGACCAGCACCGGCACCGCCGACCAGCGAGCCGGGCCGTGGCGTTCGCGCAGCACCCCGTAGCCGCCCCACAGCGCCCCCCACACCACCAGCGTCGCGGCCGGGCCGGTCCAGTCCCGACCGTCGTCACCCAGTGCCCACCGCGCCAGGTCGTACGCCGCCACCATCACCGACACCAGCGAGACCATCTCGATGATGCCGAGGTGCAACGCCCACGCGCCCGAACGCGACCGTTGGCGGGACCGTCGCAGGTCCCGCAGGACCCACCACATCGCCCCGACGTACAGCGGGACCCCGATGACCGTGAAGGTCACCGGGACGGCCAGGCCCTCGTCCACGCTGACCAGTCCGGGCCCCTGCAGCACCAGTTCGACCACCTGGGCCAGCCCGACGGCGGCGACCAGCGCCAGTCCGCCGGTGACCATGTGGATGAACAGGTCCCGGACCCATCGTCCCCAGTCCACGTCGCCGTTGTCGTCGCCGTCGTTGCGGACGGACCGGACGACCAGGACGACGACGCCCACGACCAGCACGACCGGGAGCAGCAGTACCAGGATGATGCCGAGTGCGAACATGGTCAACCTCCCAGGTCGTCGTTCCAGCAGCCGTCGTAGGGCCACTCGTAGCCGGTGATCACCCATGCGTCGGCGGTGCGACGCAGTTCGACCGACTCGTCGTGGCTGTAGGGCGTGTCGAGCGGACCCGAGCTGGTCCCCTCGGTGATGGCGAGGTCGACCGTCGCGCGGTCGCCGTCGATGGTCGTGTCCAGCACGCGGGCGCGGACGTCGTCGACGACGTAGCCGATGGAGTTTTGGTCCGTGCAGGTCGAGGCGGGGTCGAGCAGGTCGGTTCGCGGCTCGCCGTCGACCACCGACTGGAGCCAGGCCTGGACCGTGCCCTCGGGCGTGTCCAGGCCCAACTGCGCGGGCTCGCGGCTGACCACCACGGCCACCAGTCCGAGGACGACGAGCAGCCCCACCGCCACCGCGATGACCAGGCCCGTGCGGCCGACGTCG
>JBBSMS010000324.1:0-1381 GCA_038233055.1 Nitriliruptorales bacterium | reverse complement strand
GCAGCAGCCCGCCGCCTGTGCGGCGCAGGTACCGGCGCAGCCCTGGCTTGCCCTTCAGGCTCCCGACGAACTCATCGCGGCGCCGGTCGGTCCACGCATCGGAGCCGGTCATCAGCTGCTCGAGGTGCGCGACCAGACGGCTGCGGACGGCCTGGTCCCGGTCGGCTTGTTCGGGGTTGTGGCAGACCACGAAGCGCTGCGACCGCGCGCCCTGGTCGCCGTCGCCCTTGCCACCGGGCGCGACCACGACTTCCTTCACCCGCAGGTTCCCTGCCACGGTCCGGTACCGGCCCGGTCGGGCCAGCGCGGCGGCGGCCTCGCTGTTGGTGTTGCGGAGCTTCTCGGCGTGGATGTAATGCCCACCACCGCGGGTCAGGTAGGCCCGGTTGGCAGCGGAGGCGAAGCCGCGGTCGGCGACCCACACCATCCGGTGCAGGTTCCAGCCGACCAGGTCGTCCTTCACCGTGCGGATGATCGAGGTGTCGGCGGTGTTGCCCGGGAACGTCCAGCACCGCACCGGGACACCGTCGCGGGTGACGGCCATCGCGATCACCACCTGCGGCAGGTCGGTGCGATGGTCCTTGGAGTGCCCGAACGCCCGCGCCCCGGACTCGACCGGCCGGCCGACGCCGTCGTCGTCGACGTTGTCCTGCAGGTCGGCCAGCTCGTCCGCGCCGTCGACCTCCCAGTAGGTGCTGGTCGTGTCGACGAAGATGATGTCCAGGTCGAGGTTGAGCAGGTGCGCGACCGAGCTGAAGATCTCCCCGGCGATCTCGTCCAACGCCTCGAGCAGGAAGTCCATCGCGGCATACGCGGCGTCGTCGCTGAACCCGGTGCAGCCCTCGATCGCGACCCGCTCGGCGACCCACTTGGTGCCCGCGAGCTTGCTGCCCGGCTCCAGGGCGCGCTGGGCGACCAGGGCGAACACCACCCGTTCGACCGCCTCCCCATCGAGTCGACGGCCGGCCGCGACCCGACGGATCGCGGCGCCGATCCCGAGTCGTTCCCAGACCCGGTCCAACGCCCAGGCGCCACCAAGGTGGCGGGAGTCCAGCACCTCCACGTCCGCGCCAGCGGCGGCGCTCATCGCCTGCTCCGGCGTCAGGAACCGCGAGATCGACGACACCAGTCGCGCCAGGGCCTGCCGGTCGACCTGCTCAGCCCGACCGAAGTTGTGGATCACCTTCGCGACCGGGTTCCCGGTCTCCGGATGCCGCTCGTTGTGCGCCAGCTGCAGATAGGCCACCACCGAACCGTCTCGGTTCGTCCGGCGCGTCTCCCGCAGATACATGCCCACCACTCAAGCGCGCAAGGACTCTCCTGTCGAGCGACACGCCGGAGGTCGTGTGCCTACAAGAAATCGGGTTCTTGCAACCCCACT
>JBBSMS010000323.1:0-1386 GCA_038233055.1 Nitriliruptorales bacterium | reverse complement strand
GCGAGGACCTCCGAGGAGTGTGGTTGCCTTCGACAGATCCACACCCACCCGGAGGTCCTCCTCACGTCACGGACCCCGAAGGGCCCGGCACGTCACCAACGTGCGTGGTTGGTACAGCTCAGCCAGCTCAGCCTTCCTCGGACATGAAGTTCACGCCGTTGTCGAAGACCTGGTTGTCGCGCAACTTGACCCGGTCGCCGATACCGCTGATGCCGGCGAGGAAGCTGCCGGTGACGGTGGTGTCGTAGACGGAGCCCTTCGACCTACCAGCAAAGCGGATTCCGGTCCCCGGGTTGGGGGTGGCGGGTCCGTTCGCGTCGGCGCGGAATCCGGTGGCGTTGACGTCACTGTTGCGGATTGCTACCCGTGCCCGCGATGACGCGTGGATGCCGTAGTTGATGTTGTTCTCCGCGCGTACCTCATCGAGTGCAACGTGCGAACGGCCGAGGATGAGCACCCCGTCGGTCCAGTTCCGCGTCATGACGTTGCGTACGGTGACTCGGCAGTCGTCGCACCCGTCGATGACGATCCCCGGGGCCTGCTGCCGCTCGGCGTTGCCGGGTTGGCCTTGCACCACGGCGTCGATGTTGGCGTCGACACCGGGAGCTGCCTCGAGGGAGATGTTGGCGCCACCGGTCGGGGCGAGCCTGACCACCTCGGGGAAGATGCCGTTGGCCACGATGGTTACCCGGCCGTTGTTGCCTACCGCGTCGACTGCCGCACCGATACTTCCGTAGTTGTTGTCGCCGTCGTTGTCCTCGGCGTCGCCGATGTTGCCGTCGCCGTCGTAGTCACCGCAGGTTCCCGGTGAGACCGGTGATGTCTGCAGGCCCGTTGCCGCAGTGCCCGCTCCGGGGCCGAGGCAGTTGCCCTCGACGTAGACCGGGTGGTTGGCCCAAGCCGGTGTCGTCGCGACGAGGCCGGTACCGACCATGGCGAGCGACAACGCCGCTCCGACCGTGGCCCTGCTGTGGAGGAGTCCCATGTCTGCTTGTCCTTTCGTTCGGTTGATGTCCGTTGTTCGGGCTGATGGTCAGCTGTGGTTCTCGGAAGTGGCCTGGTCGGGTCGGCGTTCCACCTCCCTCCCCGCGGCGTCCAGCGCGATGACCCCGGTCAGCTGCCGGGGTGGTGACACTTCGACGGCGTACGCAAGAGAACGCGACAGCTCGCCGGTCGGCTGCACGCGCACGTCCGCCCCGCGGGCAAACCTCAGCTGTACGGCGGCGACCTTCGCCGACACCACTCCGGCGACCACCACCCGACCCGGGGACTTGTGCACCAGGTAGCCGATGTCGTGTCGTCGCGGCACGTCGTAACCGCAGCCGGTGGTGCGTCGCCCGGTGGAGTCGTGTACTTCGAGGCAGGTGCCGGCTGCACTGGGTTGGC
>JBBSMS010000322.1:0-1393 GCA_038233055.1 Nitriliruptorales bacterium | reverse complement strand
GTGATGGCCTTGTAGACGGTCATGCACTGGTTGCCCAGTGCGATGTTCTGCAGTCCCTCGAGGGTGGCGTCCTGGCCGGTGACGGGGATGCCGGCCTGGTCGCGGCTCAGCAGCGCCTGGATGGCGGCGTTGGCGAGGCCGTCGTTGGCCGCAAGGACAGCGTCGATGTTGCCGTCCGCGGCGGTCAGCATCTGCTCGAAGATGACGAGCGCCTCCTGGTTGTCCCAGTCCGGCACGGACTGGTCGTCGACCTCGGTCCAGTCACCGGAGTCGAACAACGGGTTGATGACGCCGTCGTAGCCGTTCTTGAACAGGGTCGCGTTGTTGTCGGTCGGCGAGCCGTTCAGCACGGCCACGGCCGGAGTGTCGGCGTCGACCTGTTCGTCAACGCAGGACACCAGGGTCTCGCCCTGGAGGCGCCCGACGGCCTCGTTGTCGAACGACACGTAGTAGTCCGCGTCACCGTTGAGCGTCAGGCGGTCGTAGTCGATGACGGCGACGTCCTGGGCCTTGGCGTTGTCGATGATGGTGGCGCCGGATCCGGAGTCCAGGTTGGTCATCACCAGCACCGTGGCACCGTTGGTGATGGCCTGCTCGGCCTGGTTCTGCTGGTTGCTGGCATCACCCTCGGCGTTGAGGATCTGGTACTGGTCCTCGGAGAGCCCCAGGTCGGCGAAGGCCTGTTCGAAGCCGGGCCGGTCATCGGTCTCCCACCGTGACGACGATGCCGAGTCGGGCAGCAGCACGGCGACCATGCCGTCCGCGCCCGCCGGTTCCGAACCCGTGTCGCCGGTCGCGGCCGCCGAGGTGGGTTCGGACGCGGGTTCGGACACGGGTTCGGGCGCGGCTTCGGACATCGACCCGGTGTCGGATGCGGCCGTCGTCGAGTCGCCGCCGCTGTCGGCGTCGTCACCGCAGGCGGTCAGCACCAGCAGCAGGGCCGCGCCGGCCGCCGCGCGGCGCAGGGTTGAGGTCGTGCGGATCATGTTGGCCCCCACAGGGTCTCGGGAACGACGGCTCGGCCGTCGCGGTCCAGCCTCCCCCGAGGATCGGGGGACGACGAAGGGCAACACTAGGGCATGCGCGACGCCAAATGGTGCAGGGCCGGACATTTCCTCCCGGACGGTGGAATCGAACCCCGCCAGCGGTCACTCCCCCGGGGTCATTCCGAGGAGAAGGCGGCGTCGAACGAGGCCTCGGACGGTTCGATGGCGACGACCTTGCGGATGAACTCCTGGGCATCGGGGCCACCGAGGTCGCGGTCCATGCCGGCATCCTCCCACTCCACCGAGATCGGGCCGTCATAACCGATGGAGTTGAGCATCCGCATGATTGCCTCCCACGGCACGTCGCCGTGCCCGGTCGACACGAAGTCCCAGCCACGACGCGGGTC
>JBBSMS010000321.1:0-1409 GCA_038233055.1 Nitriliruptorales bacterium | reverse complement strand
GTCGATCAGGACGACGTCGTTGCGGAGCAGGGTCTCGATCACGCGTCCGACGGAGTTGTCGGCCAACCCTCGGTAGAGGGTCTCGACGAGTTCGGCGGCGGTGAAGTACCGGACCCGGTGCCCGGCCGCGACGGTGGCGATGCCCAGCGCCACGAGCATGTGGGACTTCCCGGTCCCGGCTGGCCCGATCAGACAGACGTTCTCCGCAGCCCGGACCCACTCCAGGCTGGCGAGGTAGTCGAACGTTGGGGTGGGAATCGAGGACGCGGCGACGTCGAAGTCGTCGAGTGTCTTGGTGACCGGGAACGCGGCCTGACGCAGCCGGGTGCGGGCGTTGGACTCGTCGCGGGCGTTGATCTCGGCCTCGACCAGCGTGCGTAGGAACTCCTCAGGGTTCCACCGTTGGGTCTTCGCCGTGATCAGCAGCTCGGGTGCCAGCCGGCGCATCGCGGCCATCTTCAACCGCTTCAGCCCCTCGGTCAGGTCGGGTGCCAACGGCGGCGGAGTCGTCGCGGTCACGACAGGTCACCCCCGTCGTTGGTGGCGTCGATCTTGTAGGCCTCCAGCGACCGGGTCGGCACCGTGGGCAGGGTCAGCACCAAGGCTTGCCCTGCCGGCCGAGGTGTTGGCGCGGCCCCCGTGGCGGCGAGGATGGAACGGACGTCTGCGGCTCTCCATCGACTGAACGCGACCGCGCGTTCCAGCGCGGCCAGCAGGGGCTCGGTGCCGTGGGCTGCCTGCAGCACCAGGATCTCGTTGATCTCGCTGGACAGCTTGGTGACCCCGGCCGCCGCGGCGCCGGTCAAGAACGCCTCTGCGACTGGTCCCAACCCGAGGAACGCCTTCTCTGTCGCGGTGCGTGGACGTGCTGCCCGGCGTGGCTTGTCGGGACGCGGTCCGCCGTAATGATCATCGTTGATGCTGGTTTCACCGGGCGCGACCAGGGTGTGCTCGGCGAACACTTCCCCGGTGAGGGGCTCGACCACGCGCAGCGTCCGGTCGTCGACCAGCACGGTGACCGTGCGCCCGATCAGCCGGTTCGGGACCGAGTAGCGACCCGATCCGAACCTGATGCAGGACAGCTTGTCGACCCTGCGGGTAGTCGGCCGGGCACCGAACTCGGGTCGTAGCGACGGCAACGCGGCGAGCAGACCTCGTTCGGTCTCGAGCCGGTCGGCGGGGACCACACAGATCTCCGAATGGATCGTGGCGTTGACCTCGACGCACCAGGCCGCCGCCGCCGCATTGGCGGCACCCAGATCGACGAACGGTGCCTGGGGGACCATCAGGTCGTCCTTGGCGTAACCGACCAGGTTCTCCACCATCCCCTTCGACTCCGGATCAGCGGCCTCACAGAAGTCGGGGCGGAACCGGTAGTGGGTCGCGAACCGGACATAGTCCGGGGTCGG
>JBBSMS010000320.1:0-1442 GCA_038233055.1 Nitriliruptorales bacterium | reverse complement strand
GCTGGTCGGGATCCCGGCCGCCTGCGCGGTGGCCGGGGTGGCCGGGATGGGCGTGGTCGTCCTGGGCATGCGCATGCCCAGGACGACCACGCCCATCCCGGCCACCCCGGCCACCGCGCAGGCGGCCGGGATCCCGACCAGCCCGGCCAGGCCACCGAACCCGCGAGCGTGGCGGCATCAGCCCGTCGTCGGCCGGTCGTTGCATCGCCGACACCCGGCCCAGGTACGACTCGTCGACCGTGGCCTCGCCGCCCGCTCGCGCGTCCGGCGGGCCGGATGCGCGCGACGACGGCGGCCAGCAGCGCGAAGGCAAGGGCGTCGACCACCATCGATCCGCGCAACGTGGACGCGGCCATGACCAGCCCGCCCAGGGGCGCGCCGGCCGTGACCGACACCCGGAAACCGAGTTGGCGCAGGGCCACCACCCGGGTGAGGTGGTCGTCGGAGACCAGTTGGCGCGGGAAGGCCGCGGCCGCGGGATCGTGGATGGCCTCCAGCTGCCCGAACAGCACCCCCACGCCCACCAGGATCGCCGGGGTCGCCACGATCGGCAGCAGCATGACGCCCGCGACCAGCACCACCACCCGGCCGAGGTCGGCCGACACCATCACCCGTCGAGTGTCGACGTGTGCTGGTCACGGCCACCCGTGGCCCGGGTCCGCAACGCCGACGTTGGGAGGTGGTGGGCCAGATGACTGGTGGAGGCGGACGACTGTGGGAAGCCCGGGGTCAACCGACGACCGTCCGGAACTCAGGGCGCGTTCGAACTGGTCGCGTGGACGAGGCGCTGCCACGTGGCGTCGGCATCCCCGTCGGCTGCGATCACGATCGCGCCGTGTCGTCTGGCCAGGAGTGCACGGACCCGGTCGTGGAGAGGTGGATCGTGTCGAGGTCAGGGAGTTCCCCCGTCCAAGTGTCACTCGTCGGTATCCGAGAACGATCATCGATGCGCTGCGCCAGGGCGGGGGGTACGAGGATGCCGAATCCATACAGGTGGGGGGGCACGGCGGAGCGATGGCCACAAATGCGATCAGGACATGACAGCACAAGTCATTGGCAACACGCTACGCTGTCGTGCACGTTGCCGTCCGTACGACTACGCTGACCAAGCGTGGATGGTTCGGCAACCGGGCGGGTGCCTCGGGCCATTCCGCGAGTTGGACTGGCTCCGGCCCCCGGCCAGTCCGAGCCCCCCCGTCCATCGCTCCCCTACCCTCGACTCGATCGCTCCCCCTACCTTCGAATGGATCCTCCATGACCCTGTCCAGTTCCCCTCGCGCGGCTCGCCGCCGCGACAAGGCCCTCTTCGTGGGTGGTGCCGTCTTGATGGCGACCGCGCTGGTCGGGACGTTGCCCTCCATGGGTGACGCCTCGTCCCACCGCGAAGCACCCCTGATCGCCGACGACCCATCGCTGGACAACACCGACCTGTACGCCTTCGT
>JBBSMS010000319.1:0-1466 GCA_038233055.1 Nitriliruptorales bacterium | reverse complement strand
GTTGGGCGACCCGCTATGATGGCGCTTCGACCCGCGTCCCGTGCCGCTCGCGCCGGAACCTCCTTTCCCGCCGCGCCCTGCCGTGCACGTGGACACGCACCTCCACCGTTCCCCGACGCATCCAGGCGACTTCCCATGGCCCACATCGACGACCTGATGGACGTCACCTCGTCCAAGTTCCACCTCACCATCCTGGCCGCCAAGCGCGCCCGGGAGATCAACTCCTACTACCAGCAGCTCGGTGAGGGCACCGGGCGCCTGGTGCCGCCGCTGGTGACGGCCGAGTCCAACAAGCCCCTCACGATCGCCCTGGAGGAGATCTCCCAGGGCAAGATCGAAGAAGGCGAGCCGGTCGAGGAGACCTCCGAGGACCCGTTGGCGTTCATCGAGGGCAGCGACGACGTGCTGAGCCTGGTCGAGATGGACCCCGCGGACGAGGCTGGGGACGTCGACGACACCGACGCGTGAGTCGGGGCGTGGGCGGTTCGGTCGCCGACGTCGCTTCCCTGCGTGACCGTCGCATCGTCATCGGCGTCACCGGTGGCATCGCCGCCTACAAGGCCCCGCTCGTCGTGCGCCGGCTGGTCAAGGCCGGTGCCCGGGTCGACGTCGTTCTGACCCGCGGTGGCGCCCACTTCGTCGGGGCGGCCACCTTCGCGGGGTTGACGGGACGTGCCGTCCGCCAAGAGGTCTGGGACGACATCGAGCACGAGACCCATGTCGCCCTGGCCCGCCACGCCGACGTCGTGGCGATCTACCCGGCCACCGCCCACACGCTGGCGCGTGCCGCCACCGGGATGGCCGACGACCTGCTGACCACGACGCTGCTGGCCACGACCGCACCGGTCGTGATGGCCCCGGCGATGCACACCGAGATGTGGCGGCACCCCGCCACCCGCGCCAACGCTCGCACGCTCGAGGCGCGCGGCGTGACCCTGGTCGGTCCGGACGACGGCGCCCTGATGGGTGGGGACTCCGGTGCGGGCCGCGCGGTCGAACCCGACGTGTTCGTGGCCGCCGTGGTCCGCGCCCTGGGGACTGACCGCACGGGTCACCCCGATGTCGACGGCCGGGACCACGGCGACCGCGAGACCGGACTGGCGGTCGTCCCCGCGGCCCATCCGGCGTCGAACGACGATGGACCCGACACGTCACTTGCCGGTCGCCACGTCGTGGTCACCGCCGGGGGCACCCGCGAGCCGCTTGACCCTGTCCGCTACCTCGGCAACCGCTCCACCGGGCGCATGGGGGTCGCGATCGCGACCGCCGCCGCCCGCCGTGGGGCACGTGTGGACCTGGTGATCGCGCCGTCGGACCTCGACACTCCCGACGGGGTGACCCGGGTCGAGGTGACCACCGCCGTGGAGATGCACGACGCCGTGCTGGCACGCGCCGACGCCGACGTGATCGTCAAGGCCGCGGCCGTGGCCGACTTCCGGCCCTCGCACGTGGCGGCCGACAAGATC
>JBBSMS010000318.1:0-1482 GCA_038233055.1 Nitriliruptorales bacterium | reverse complement strand
TGCGAGCGTCACAGCGCCTCCATGGTGTGGTGTCGTGCGGTCTGACCATCGTCGCCAGCGCAGCTGAACGCCGGTAGAACGGCCGGAAGCAAGGCGGTGCCGGTCAGACCAGGAGTCGGTGAACCGGTCCGCGCTCCCGCCTGCCCGGCACGGGCTGCGGGTGGGCCGGCGGGTCAATGCTGCGGTCCATCGCGACCGACACGGTCAGGGTGGAGCGCGGCCGGGCGAAGCGGAGCGAACCGTCGAGGTTCGTCAGGGTGGGGTCGATCAGCCGTTGACCGAGAACGAGCTGTCGGGGTTGATCGCCCGGTTCCGGGAGAACGACCCGAGATCCAGGTCCAGGCCGGTGTAGCGGCCCTTGACCACCAGCGGGTCGGCGTCGTGGTCGTGGCCCCCCTCCACCGCTTCGACCAGCTCGGCCATGCAGTGGCCGGCCACCCCGGCGTTCTTGAACTGGTTGCCCGAGGTGCCGATGGCCACGTAGAAGCCGTCGAGGTCGGTGCGGTCGTAGATCGGGATCCAGTCGTCGGCCACGTCGTACAGGTCCACGACGCCGCGGGGCTCGTTCGGCACGCCGAGGTCGGGAATCCGCCGGGCCAGGCGCAGCACCTGCGCCTCCCACTGGGCCGCGGTGATCGTGCGGTCGAAGTCGTCGGGGTCGTCGACCCAGTCGCGGGTGTCGCACGCGGGGTCCTCCGACCCCACCAGGATGCTGTTGCCGACCTCGGGTCGGAAGTACACCCCGGTGTCGCCGTCGGACACGTGGCAGCCGACGTGCTCGTAGTCGACGGCAGCCGGCGACGCGACGTGGTGCACCTCGTGGCGCAGCGGCCGGGTGCCGATCCGCATCGTGCCGTCCAGCCCCGCCATCGCGTTGATCTTCGCCGAGTGCGGGCCGGCCACGTTGATCACGACCCGTGCCGAGACCGTGGAGCCGTCGTCGAGCGTGAGCCCGCTGACCCGCCCGCCGGCCCGTTCGACCGCGACCACCTTGGTCGAGAACCGGAACCGGCCGCCCTTGGCCTCGGCGGCGCGCTGCAGGTTGTGGCTGGCCAGCTGGGGGTCGCTGACGTAGCCGGAGTCGGCGGTCCAGATGGCGCCGGGCAGCGGCTGGCTCGGCTCGGCCCAGAAGTCCTCGTCGTCGACCCGCTTCGGCGGTCCCATCAGCCGCGGGTCCAAGGCCGGCATCCGCGTCCTGAGCTGGTCGGCGTCCCAGTCCTCGTACGGGATCCCCAACGCGTCGAACAGCGGCGCGACCTTGAGGTGATGGCCGCCCGGCTGCTTGAGCAGCAACGTGCCGCACTGCACCAGGCTGGCCAGGCCGCGCTCGTCGGTGGCCTGCAGGTACGCCGGCCAGTCCGTCCAGTAGTGCAGCCCCTCCCACGACATCGCCACGCCGCTGTAGGTGGAGTAGGTGAACCGGACGATCGCACACGAGTTGCTGGTCGACCCGTAGCCGGCCGCCGGCAGCGCGTCGAGGTT
>JBBSMS010000317.1:0-1500 GCA_038233055.1 Nitriliruptorales bacterium | reverse complement strand
TGTCAATGGCCATTTGGATCTCCCCGTAGGTGGACGTGGGATCTCCCCGCTGGCGGACATGAAAGTTCCCCGCTGGCGGACAGGAGATCTCCCCACGTTCAGGTGTTGAGGGGCTGGACTCCTTTCCCGTCGCGTGCCTGGGCGAAGCGGTAGCTGTCACCGTCGGTGACCACGAGATGGGCGTGGTGCATGAACCGGTCCACGGCTGCGGTGGCGATGGTTGGGGGCAGGATCTGGTCGAAGCCGCCCGGGTGCAGGTTGCTGCTGATCGCGACCGATCGGCGTTCGTAGGCGGCATCGATCACGCGGAACATCGCCTCGGCAGCGTCGGCTGGCACGGGAAGCAGGCCAACGTCATCGATCACCACGAGATCGGCTTTGAGCACGCGGTTGACGGCGCGGGTGACCGAGTCGTCGGCCCGATGTCGGCCGACGAGCTGGCCGAGCGTTTCGATGGTGAACCAGGCCACGACCATCCCGTGGTCGATCGCTTGTTGGCCGAGTGCTTCGAGCAGGTGGGACTTGCCGGTGCCGGACGGGCCGACCACGGCAAGGTTCTCGCCGCGGGTGATCCATTCCAACGTCCGTAGCGACTGTTGTGTCGGCGGTGGGATCGTGGACGCGTCGTCGCGCCACGACTCGAAGGTCTTGCCGGCGGGGAAGTTGGCCCGTTTGCGGCGGTTGCGGATCGTGGCGGCGTCACGTCCCTGGGCTTCCTCGACCAGCAGCACCCGTAGGGCTTCGGCGGGGTCCCACCGTTGGGCTTTCGCGGTGGCCAGCAGGTCGGGTGCGGCGGCACGCAGGTAGGGCATGCGCAGCCGTTTCGACAGCGTCTGGATCTCGGCGATGAGCTGATCGGTCGGGGTGGCAGTCATCGCAGCACCTCGCCGGGTTCGGGCAGCCGCCAGGCGTCGTGGCTGTCGGTGCCCTCGGCGGCGTGGGCACGCCGGTGTGCCTGCTCGACCTGGCCGGCGTTGCCGTGGCAGGTCACGCCGTGAACGTCGCGGACGTGGTCGCACAGACCGAAGTAGGCGGTACGTGCCCGCGCAACATCCAGGTCATGTTCAGACATCTGGTCGCGGTTCATCGTCTGACCTCGGTCCACCGGCCGGTGCCGGTCTGCAACGACTGTGCATGGCCGATCGCCACCACGGTGGTATCGGCGGCGCCGCGGCGACGTCGGTGCGCGAGGATCGACGCGAGGTCTCCCTCGGCGAACCGGGACGCCCCGGCAGCCGCAGCCAGTGCGGCGTCGACCTCGTCGTTGCCGTAGACGGCAGCGAACTGCACGGCCTGGTCCATCTTGACCCGGATCTTGGTCGTGCCAGCCGCACCGGCACGGGTCAACCATGCGGTCGCGCCCGGCCCGAGCGCGAGAAACGCGGCCTCGTCCGGGGTACGCGGTTCGGGGGTGTGGTCCAGGATCTTGGAGCGTGACCGGTCGGGGTAGTGCGACAGGTCAAGCTGGGGGTTCCCGGGCGTGGACACCCGATGCCGGGC
>JBBSMS010000316.1:0-1500 GCA_038233055.1 Nitriliruptorales bacterium | reverse complement strand
GTGGGCGCGTGCCAGGGCGCGGGCGATGGTCAGTCCGAGGCCGCTGCCGGGTAGGTGGCGGGACTGGTCGGCGCGGAAGAAGCGGTCGAAGACGTGCGGGAGGTCGTCGGTGGCGATCCCGGCACCGTGGTCGGTGACTTGCACGGTCGCGTGCTGTTCGCGGGCAGCGATGCGGACCGTCACGGTGCTGGAGCGTGGGCTGTGTAGGCGGGCGTTGGTCAGCAGGACCGACAGGACCTGGCCGAGCCGGTCGGGGTCCGCCTGGACCACGATGGGGGGACCGGGGGGGACGTGCAGGTCGAGGTCGATGCCGTTACGGGTGCAGGCCGGTCGGGCTGCGGCAACGGCGGATGATGCCAGCTCGCCGACGTCGACTGTCTGGTGCTGCAGTTCGAGGCGGCTCTCCTCGGCCATCGACGCCTCCGCGACGTCGTCGACGAGGCGGCGCAGTCGTGACGTGGCGGCGGTCATGGTCGTCCAGGTCGACGGGTCGGGGTCGACGACGCCGTCTCGCAGTCCCTCCAGGTAGCCGTCCAGCGTCGTCAGTGGGGTCCGCAGCTCGTGGGTGAGGTCGTTGAGCAGGCGACGGCGGGCCAGCTCGGTGCGTTCGAGGCGTGCCGCCATGGCGTTGAAGGCGACGGTCAGGTCCCGCAGTTCGTCGTCCGCGCCGGGGTGGGCGGCACGCGCGTCGGTGTGGCCGTCCTCGATCGCCCGGGCGGTCCGGGCGAGGTTCTCCACGGGCCGGGCCAGCCGCACCGCCAGGACGGTGCTGACGACCATGGCGGCGACGACCGAGACCGTGGTGGCGATGCCCAGCGAACTGGCGGTGGCGGCCGCGAAGGCGGCGCGCAGCTGGTCCGCGGATCCCGGTGGGAGACCGGATCCGGGGCTCGCATCCAGGCGCTCGACGAGGACCCTGGGTCCCAGCACCCCGACGACCACTGCCAGTGTGACGGTCCCGGACAGCACGACCACCACGTGCGCGAGCAGCAGGCGCCTGGCCAGGCGCCCCGTCCGGGGCCACCTCACCGGCGTGCCATGCGATATCCGACGCCACGCACGGTCTCGACGTAGCGGGGCTCCTCGGTGTCGTCGCCGAGTTTGCGTCGCAGGTTTGCCACGTGGGTGGCCAGCAGGTGGTCGTCGCGGAACTCGGCCGAGCCCCAGACGTGGTCGAGGAGCTGCTGCTTGGTGAACACCAGCCTCGGTGCCGACATGAGGGTGTCCAGGATGTCGAACTCGGTCCGCGTCAGCTCTATCGGCCGACCGGCAACGTCGACGGTTCTCGCACCGGGGTCCAGATCCAGGTCTCCATGGCGGCGCACGTCCACCGGCGAGGTCTGCCCCTGGCGCGGTCGACGAAGCATCGCATGGATCCGGGCCACCAGCTCACCGGGTGAGAAGGGCTTGACCACGTAGTCGTCGGCGCCGGTGGTCAGCCCGACGATGCGGTCGCTCTCTTCGCCCTTGGCGGTGAGCATGATGATGTAGGGATCGGAG
>JBBSMS010000315.1:0-1501 GCA_038233055.1 Nitriliruptorales bacterium | reverse complement strand
GTCGGGACGCCCTTGGCACCCGACTTCGTCGCAGCCCGAGCCCGTTCCTGCTGCGCGACCATCAGCTCGTCGAAGCGGTCCCGGTCGAAGGCCAGTCCGGCGTCGGCCGCGATCTCGGCGGTGAGGTCGATCGGGAACCCGAACGTGTCGTGGAGTTGGAAGGCCACGTCGCCCGACAGCGGCGCGCCCTCGTCGAGGTCGGCGATGGCGACGTCGAGCATCTCCAGTCCCGAGGCGAGCCGAGCCCGGAAGTCGGACTCCTCGGCGGCGACGACCCGGGTCACCAGTTCACGCTGGCGTTCGAGTTCGGGATACCCCGGTCCCATGACCGCGATCACGGCGTCGACCATGGCCGGCATCACCCGTGCCTCCACGTCGGTGATCCCGAGCAGGTGGGAGTGGCGCACGACCCGGCGCAACAGCCGGCGCAGGACATAGCCCCGGCCCTCCTTGGCGGGCAGGACGCCGTCGGCGACCAGGAAGGTAGTCGCGCGGGCGTGCTCGGCCATGACCTTGAGCGACACGTCGGTCTCGGCATCGTCGCCCAGCGCCATCCCGGTGATCGAGCACGCGCGCCCCAGCAGTGGCACGAACAGGTCGGTCTCGTAAATGGTCGGCACGCTCTGGATCACCGTGGCAAGTCGCTCGAGACCCAGGCCGGTGTCGACGTTCTTTGCCGGCAGGTCGCCCACGATCTCGCCGGTGTCGTCGCACACGAACTCGGTGAACACCAGGTTGTAGTACTCCATGAAGCGCTCGTCGTTGACCGCCGGACCACCCGCCTCGCCGAAGGCGGGGCCCTTGTCGTAGAAGAACTCGCCGCTGTAGCCGGCCGAACCGGCCACCCCGGTCCACCAGAAGTTGTCGTCACCGAGTTGCTGGATGCGCTCTCGTGGCAGGTCGGTCTCCTCCAGTGCCAGTGTGACCGCCTCGTCGTCGTTGTGGTGGGCCGTGAACCAGATCTTGTCGGGATCCAGGCCGAAGTGGTCGACCGACAGTTCCCACGCCCACCGGATCGCGTCGCGCTTGTAGTAGTCCCCGAACGAGAAGTTGCCCAGCATCTCGAAGAAGGACAGGTGGCGGGCGGTGCGACCCACGTTCTCGATGTCGTTGGTGCGAACGCACTTCTGGAAACTCGCCATCCGCGGAGCCGGCGGCGTGGCGTCACCGGCGAAGTAGGGCGCGAACGGCAGCATCCCCGCGATGTTGAGCAGGACGGTCGGGTCCTGCGGGATCAACGGCGCCGACCCGACGATGTGGTGGCCGTGGTCGGCGAAGAACCGGAGGAAGGTCTCGCGGATGTCGAAGGTGCTGACTGGGGTGTTCACGGAGTCCTCAGCGGACGTGGACGGGACGAAGACGACGGACGCAGGCGTCGCAGGCAGGCCGCGGTCGGCCGACGAGCCGGCCGACCGGTCGGACCGCATGCTATCCGTCCGCCCGCCGGGATCCCCGGGTCCCACCGCGCCCCGCGGGCCGGGGTCCTGTGCCCCGAGCGGAG
>JBBSMS010000314.1:0-1514 GCA_038233055.1 Nitriliruptorales bacterium | reverse complement strand
GGCAGCGAGGTGGTGGCCGCGGCGACGATCGCGCCCGACGGCGCGTAGGTCAGTCCCTGCAGGACCAGCGAACTGCGCCGCACCTGCTCGGGGAAGCTTCCGTCATAGGACGTGTGCAGCGCCGACCAGGACTTCCACGCCTTGATCGTGTCCTCCAGCGTCGGCTGTTCCCCACCGGCCAGCCGCCGCCACGGCGCGAACGAAGCCGCGTAGGCCAGCCGGAGATCGACGCTTTCTCCCGCCGCGACGACGAAGGACGACGCGACGGCGCCGCCGGTCAGCGACACGGGCACCGACGAGGTGAGGGTCAGCGTGGCCGGCCCGCCACGAGCCCGGGCGCCGTCCTCGGTCAGCTCGAGGTGGGGCTCGGTGCGGCCGTACTCCATCCGCGGCGACAGGTCGCTGCGCACCGCCACCGAGCCGGTCAGGCCCTCGACCCGCCGCAGCAGCACGTGCGGGCTGCGTAGGCCGATGTCGTGCCCCCTGGCACCCGGCTCGAGCGCCAAGGCGTCGGTGCTGCTGACGACACCCGAAGGGGTGCGAAAGACGGTGCGAAGGACGAGCGTGTCGTCGATGTACGAGCGCTCGGTGGTGAACTCGCCCACGGGGCGAAGCGCCCAGTGGCCCGCCTGCGGATCGAGGAGTCGGCCCAGCACGGAGGGGGAGTCAAAGCGTGGCACGCACCACCAGTCGACGGATCCGCTGCGGTCGACCAGGACGGCCGAGTGGCAATCCGACAGGAAGCCGTAGTCGGCGATCGGGGGCTGTCGGGCCCCTGGTCGGTCGGGTTCGGCGATGCCGGCGGGCTCACTCATGCCCGGGCCAGGCGAAGCACCACCAGCCTGCTGACCGACAGGCGCAGACGTGGTCACAAGCCGTGGTCTTCCCACCCGATGCGTCCGGGCAACGGCTCATCGCTTACAGAAGGATGACGAGGAAGGGCGCCGTGAGCGCGCCCTGGACCCGCTACCCTTGCCCGGCCGCCCCACGACAGGATTGCCACCAGCCGCTATGGCGCTGTTACCGTCCGACACCAGCGCGTCCGACGTCCCCGCCGGTGCCGTGGTCGAGCCGTTCGACCCGGCCAGCACGACCGTCGTGGTGGTGACGTTCAACCGGAGCGCCCTGCTCGGCCGCCTGCTCGCCAGCGTCGCGCGCATGGAACCCCTGCCCGGTCGAGTCGTCGTGGTCGACAACGCCTCCGACGACGACACCACCGCCGTGGTGGGCGCGATCGCCGACTCCCTGCCGGTTGAGGTGGTCTACCACCGGATGCCGACCAACACCGGGGGCGCCGGGGGCTTCTCCGAAGGCATGCGGGTGGCGTACGAGCGCGGCGCGACGTGGATGTGGCTGATGGACGACGACGTCGAGGTCCTCCCGGACGCGCTTGCGCTCATCGCTCCGTGGACGCGAAAGTTCCGCCACATCCAGGCCCGCCGCTACGACTACGACGGGAGCGAGTTCTACTGGCAGTACCGCCTGTGCATCCCGTTGGGGATCCCCATCCCGTT
>JBBSMS010000313.1:0-1516 GCA_038233055.1 Nitriliruptorales bacterium | reverse complement strand
GCCATCGCGCTGCGTGACGCGGCCGATGCCGCCGATGACGAACAGCACCGCCGTGAGCGCCAGCGTGACGACTGGCACGACTGGGACGCCTCCCGTCGTCGCCTCCAGACCGCAGGTGTGTCGTGAACGATCACGTCGTGTTCCAACCGGCCGCCCTGGAGTCCTACGCCACGGCCAACCTCGATGCCGTCGGGGACCTGCTCCGGGCCCAGCGCTCCTACGACGACGCCATGGACGCCGTCCACGCCTCGGGTCGACCCGGGCGCTGGACCACCACCTGGGGCCCCGTCGACGACGTGATGGCCGAACGTGCTGCCCTGGCCCGACTCGGGGAGTTCACGTCGTGGCTGGCGCGACGTGCTCGGGAACTGGATGCCGACGGCCGGGTCGCCCGACTGCAGCCGTCCGACCTGCGGGGACCTGGCGCGGCGTCGTTGTGGGACGCCGAAACCCTGTACGTCCGAGGCACCCAGGTCGCGGGGTTCATGACCGGCCGCCTCTCCGGTGGCGCGTCCGAGGCAGACCTGGCGATGCTCGCGCTGTACGCCGACGACCCGAACTTCGCGACGGGCCTGGTCGAGGTGATGGGCGGCCCGGCCGGTGTGGTCGACGAACTCCTGCGCAACCACCGGCGGCTTGCAACGTCGGACGGCACGGACGGCCCGCCGCTCGACGACGGCGGCTCCGCGCAGGACCTGGCCATGATCACCGTGGCCCTGGGCACCGCACTGGGTCGCGTCACGCTCGGTCCGGACTGGGGCCAGTCCGACACCGACGAACTCGTGGCCATCATCCGAGCCGTGCCGGGCGACTCGTCCTGGGGACCCCAACGCGCAGCCGGGCTGGCGGTCCTGGTCGCGGCCGCACCCCGAATGTCGTCCGACGTCGTCGCGAGGTTGCTCACCACCGCCGTCGAGGTCGACCGGACCGAGGGCGGCCCGGACGCCTGGAGCGCCCGCGCCGATGCCCCCGACACGGGCTTGTGGCCACAACCACTGCTGGACCACACCGGGCACCCGACTCATGATCCGATCTCGACCCTGCTGGTCGCGGCGGCCCGCGACCCCGACGCCGCCCTCGCCGCCTTCACCACGGGCGGGACGGTGCGCCACGTCGGTTCCGACGGGGTCGAACGACCCGTCGACGTGACGCTCGCCCACCTCCTCGACGGCCACGACTTCGACGACATCGGCTGGACCCGGGTCGGCGACGCGTTGCAAGCCGCGGTCGTCCCCCACGTCGGGACCGGCGCCGCCGGTCGCGCCGCCGCAGGCGTCACGGGACAATCCGTCGCCCTGCTGGCCAACCGGGTCGCCGGTGCCGGCGACCTTCTTCCGCGGCCACTCCACCACGCCACGGCCAGCCTGCTGGCCACCGCCATGCCCGGAGCCGTCCCCGCGATCGCCGGCACCGACACCGTGGGTTGGGCCACCGACGACGACTCGTGGACGCTGGTCAACCCGCCCATCTACCCCGACGGGCTCCCCATCCAGCCAGTCCTCCACACCGATGACCT
>JBBSMS010000312.1:0-1540 GCA_038233055.1 Nitriliruptorales bacterium | reverse complement strand
GACGTCGACGACCTGATGCCGCAGGGCGATCCTCCGTTGCCCCCCGGGGCCTCTCAGCTGCCGACGGACGTGGAGCTCATGAAGGTTGCCGTCACGACAATCGCTCGTCTCCTCGCGCACTGGCGTGCAGAGCACGAGGCGAGGGGGCCTTCTGGTGGCTGACGTGGCACACATGGTCACGGGTGCCCCGCACGGTGGCTGACGTCGCGCATGGCATGCTCGGGCGTTCGATCGGCGCGAACCGGCCGGTCGATCGGCGAGAGGTAGCACCGTGCCGCAGGCGTCTCCCGTACCCGACACGATGCGGGCGTGCGTCCTGCACGCGCCGAGGACCGTGCGCGTCGAGGAACGTCCCGTACCGCGGCCGGGGCCCGACGACGTGCTGGTGCAGGTCGGTTCCGTGGGCACCTGCGGCTCCGACGCGCACTACTTCGAGCACGGGCGCATGGGGGACTTCGTGGTGCGCGCGCCGCTCGTGCTCGGCCACGAGCCGGCCGGCCGGATCGTGGCGACCGGTGCCGAGGTCGAACCGTCGCGCATCGGGCAGCGGGTCTCCCTGGAGCCCGGCGTGCCGTGCCGACGCTGCGATGCATGCCGACGCGGCCGCTACAACCTGTGTCCCGAGATGCGTTTTTTCGCCACCCCGCCGGTCGACGGCGCCTTCTGCGAATACGTGACGATCGCCTCCGACTTCGCCTACCCGGTGCCCGACCGCCTCAGCGACGACGCCGCCGCGCTGATCGAACCGCTGAGCGTCGCCATATGGGCCCACCGCAAAGCCGGGACCGGGGTGGGCACGGCACTGCTCGTCGCTGGCGCCGGCCCGGTCGGGCTGCTGGTCACGCAGGTCGCCCGCGCCCTCGGGGTCACGGAGGTGGTGGTCGCCGACGTCGATGCCGGTCGTCGTGCCCTTGCCGCCCGGCTCGGTGCCACCGAGGTGATCGACCCGCGGACCACCGCTCCCGAGGAGGCGAGCGTCGACGCCTTCATCGACTGCTCGGGAGCGCCGTCGGCCGTCGGGGCCGGCATCTCCGCCGTACGCGCCGGGGGTTCGGTGGTGCTGGTCGGCATGGGTGCCGACGAGGTCACGATGCCCGTCCACGTCATCCAGCAGCGCGAGCTCGCGGTCACCGGGACGTTCAGGTATGCCAACACCTGGCCGTCGGCCATCGCGCTGGCCGCCACCGGGGTGGTCGATCTCGACGTCCTCGTCTCCGACCACGTCGACCTCGATCAGGTCGCCGACGCGCTGGCGCCGCCGCCCGGCGGTGAGCACGTCAAGATCATCGTGCGCCCCGGCGGCCCGTGAGCGGTCCTTCCCGTCGACTTGTCACCGCCTGGAGGCGTCAGGACGCCTCGTCACGGTGACAAGGCGGGTGTGGGGCGCCGCGGTCGGGCGTCAGGTCAGCTGCTCGACGGCGTACCCGCCGTCGTCGCGCTGCGTCACCCGTACGCCGGCACCCTTGCCGAGCGGGTGCACCGTGATGCCGGTGAGTCCCAGCACCGCCGCCTCGCTGGTCGGGCTGTGTCCGCAGACCAG
>JBBSMS010000311.1:0-1542 GCA_038233055.1 Nitriliruptorales bacterium | reverse complement strand
TCGGCGTCCGTCATGGCAGGGGCAGTATGCACAGGGAGTCCTCGTCAAGAACCGTGGCCGCGTGCGGCGGGGTCGGGTTCGATCTCGGCCGGGTCTCGCACGCTACTCGGCGACGACGACTCACTACGATGACGGCCTCAGGGACAGGTCAGGGGGTGTGACGATGGCCCGCGTCGGACTACTGGGGCTCGAACCCTTCCTCGTGAGCCAGATCGAACGCCTGGATCGCAACCTCGAGGTCATGCTGCTGGACGGGATCGACGACGACGCCCGCGAGGAACTGGGGCTGTCGGTCGTCATCGTCAACAGCGAGCACGCGGGTGCGCCCCGACTGATCGCTGCCGCCCCGAACCCGCCGGTGGTCGTGGTGGAGGACGGGGTGGTCGCCCACCTGGACGAACCGACCGGACCCGACGGGCCGATCCGCCTGAGCCGGCCGATCAGTTCGCCCGACCTGCTGGACGCACTGGACCGCAGTCGTGGCCTGACGAGGTTCCGCCGGTCGCTGCGCTCGATGACCATCCAGCAGGACGACGCGGCCATCGCCGACCGCGGGGCCGCGGTCGCCCGGACGGTGGCCAGCCTCGCCACGCTGTACTGGGGCGCGGGCAACCTGGGCGAGGTCGGCATCCCGGCCCTGATCATCCTGACGCTGTTCGCCGTCGGGCGTTCGCTGTGGTGGCGCCTGTCGCCGCTGCTGGTCGGCATCGACGCGGTGATGGTCTTCGCCCTGCTGGTGGGGACCTCGGTCACGATGGCCGACCTGGCGATCCCGGTGACGATCCCGGCGGTCCCGGTGACGATCCTGGCGGCCGCCGTGGCGCTGGAGGCCGGGTTCGTGGTGGGCCTGTGGCGTGCGCTGGTCGGCAGCATGGTGGCGGTCGGCCTCCTGGGCGTCTTCTGGATCCAGTTGCTGGGACGCACGACCGCTCAGGTGTTGTCCACGTCCACCTCGGCGCTGCTGCTGCTGACGGCGGTCGCCGCCGGGGCGATGGCACGACGGCTGTGGATGGACCAGACCCAGAGTCGCAGCGGCGAACTCCGACGGTTCCGCTCGGCGCTGTACGACCTGAGCCGGCGCCAGGCGGTCGTGGCGGTGTCGTTCGACATCGGGACGGTGGCCGAGGATGCGTTGGCGAGGTTGATCGCGGACGTCCACCCGCGGTCGGCGATGGTCCTGGTCGCGGATGGTCCCGGGCCGCTGCAGGTTGCCGCCAGCCACAACCTGGCGTCGCCGCCACCGGTGCGGTTGATGTGGCAGGCCGGCATGAACGAGGCCCAGCGCGCGCTCGGCAGTGGCCCGGCCATCCGCCACGCCGACTCGGTGCCCGATACCGGCGAGACGCCGGACTGGTCCAGCATCCCCGACAAGGGCGTCGAGCGTGGACTGCCGGACTGGGAACCGTCCCGCGCCCCACGCAGCGACACCGACGATGGCGAGGGTGGTGCCTCCTCGGCGGCCGACGCCCGACCCACGGCCCCCGGCGACCGTCGGACCGCGCCCGCGGCGCCCGAGGCCGAACCGTCGCCGACCGCGGCGCC
>JBBSMS010000310.1:0-1542 GCA_038233055.1 Nitriliruptorales bacterium | reverse complement strand
TCGACCCCGGTCGGCAAGCACGTGATGCGCGAGGCCGCGGCGACGATGAAACGGGTCACGCTGGAACTGGGCGGGTCCGATCCGCTGATCGTGTTGGACGACGCCGACGTCGACGCCGCCATCTCGGCCGCCTCGATGGGACGCTTCTTCAACTGCGGCCAGGCGTGCCTCGCCATCAAGCGCGTCTACGCCGCCGAGTCCATCGCCGAACGGGTCGCCGAGGGCATCGCCGCCAAGGCCCGCAAGCTCGTGCTCGGTCCCGGTGACGGCGCCAGCACCCAGATCGGCCCGATGCACAGCGCCGACGGCCGCGACCTGATCGAGGCCCAACTGGCCGACGCGGTCGAGCGTGGCGGTGAGGTGCTGGCGGGCGGATCACGGCCCGAGGGCGACGAGTTCGCGGACGGCTTCTACCACCAGCCCACCGTCGTGTGGGGTGCCGACCACGACGCCCGCGTGTCGACCGACGAGACCTTCGGCCCGCTCCTGCCGGTGTGGGCGGTGGCCGACCTGGACGAGGCGATCGAGCGCGCGAACGCGTCGCCGTTCGGGCTCGGGTCGTCGGTGTGGACCGCCGACCTGGGCTCGGCGATGGCCGCGGCCGAACGGCTGGACGCGGGTTACACCTGGATCAACTCCCGCACCAAGGTCTACGACGAACTGCCGTTCGGCGGGCTCAAGGAGTCCGGCTACGGCAAGGAGCACGGCGAGGAGGCGCTGGGCTTCTACACCGAACAGAAGTCGGTCGTCTTCCGCACCTGACCGGACCCCCAACTTGACCGACCCAAACGGGGGTCGCGGCTGCGGGGGCGCGCCGCGGCCCCTCCACCTCCGCCCCCGACGACCGGTCCGACCCCGGCGCCGCACGACCCGCACGACTCGCACGAGCCGTCCGACACCACGGGCGACCAACCGATCCCGACCGAGCACCACGTGGAGGCATCCGTGAACACCGACGCGCTGCGCCGCAACGTCAGCCTGCTGACCGACCACAACCTCGACGCCGGACGGGGTGACAAGCCCGCCGTCGTCGCCGAGGGGCGCTCCGCCACCTTCGCCGACATCCACCGGTTGTCGTGTCGCATGGCGTCGAGGTTGCGCGCCGACGGCGTCCGTCGCGGTGAACGGATCGTCGTGGTGCTGGACGACACGCCGGCCTTCCACGCGGCCTTCCTGGGCAGCATCCGCGCGGGTGCCGTGCCGGTTTCGGTCAACTTCCTGGCCCGACCGGAGGACTTCCACCACTTCGTCGGCGACTCCTACGCGGTCCGGGTGATCACCGACCCCGGCTTCCTCGACAAGGTCGGCCCGGCGGCCGAAGCGGTCGGCATCCCGGTCCACGTCAACGACGGCGACACTGCCCTGACGATGGACGGCTGGTTGGCCGAGGGCGACGACGAGTTCGACCCGCTCGACAGCCACCCCGACGACCCGGCGTTCTGGCTCTACTCGTCCGGCTCCACCGGCAAGCCCAAGGGCGTCATCCACAGCCAGCGCGACGTGCTCGGCACCTGCGAGAACTACGCGGTCGGCGTGCTGGGC
>JBBSMS010000309.1:0-1547 GCA_038233055.1 Nitriliruptorales bacterium | reverse complement strand
GCCGCCGACGAGCCGGACGTGGTGCTGGTCCAGGACACGGCGTGGCCCGGCTACGAGGTCGTCCCGGGCTGGGTGGTGGAGGGATACAGCACACTGTTCCGGGAGATCGACGACGACCTCGCGGCCCGCGGGATCGACGCACCGGCCGTGACGGTGGTGCCGATCGGGGTCGGGTCGTTCGCCCAGGCGGCCGTGACCCACGCGGGTTCGGCCACCGGGCCGCGACGACGAGTTGTCCTGGGCGTGGAACCGGACACGGCGGCGTGCGTGCTGGCAAGCCTGGCCGCCGACGCCGCGACGACGGTGCCGACGGCCGACACGGTGATGGCCGGCCTGAACTGCGGGACCCCGTCGTCCTTGGCGTGGCCGGTGCTCCGGGCCGGGCTGGACGCGGCCGTCGCGGTCGGCGACGACGAGGCTGTCGCCGCCGTGGCCGACCTCGCCGGCCGGGGGATCGACAGCGGCCCGTCGGGCGCTGCGGCGCTGGCCGGGGCGCTGCGGGCACTGGCCGGTCCCGACGCGTCCGAGCGTCGCCTCCACCTGGGTGTCGACGCCGACGCGGTCGTCGTGCTGGTGTCCACCGAGGGTCGTGCCGGAGGTGCTCCGTGACCGTGGACTCACCCACGACCAACGTCCCCGACGTCGTCGACCTGCTCGCGGCGCTCGTCGCCATCGACTCGGTGAACCCGTCGCTGGTGGCGCAGGCCGTTTTACGATACACTACTGTTTCGTTTTGAAGTGGAGGAGACATGGACCCGCGCGTGCAGCGGTCCCGCGCGACGATCCTCAACGCGGCCCGGGAACTGGTCGTCGAACGTGGCATCGAGCGCACGTCGGTGGAGGACATCTGCCAACGGTCCGGGGTGGCCCGGACGACGGTCTATCGACACTGGGACTCCAAGCCCGATGTCGTCCTCGAGGCGCTGTCGGATGCGCTCCAACCACCGGTGGACCCGGACACCGGCAGCGTGGTCACCGACCTGCTCGAGCTGGTCGGCGGGTTCGCGGCCGCCCTGGAAGCGGGTCCCCTGGCCGGTCTGCTCACGGCGATGATGGAGGCCGCCCAGCGCGATGCGGCGTTCGGTGCCTTGCACGCCCGAGAGGTCGAAGCCCGCCATGGCGTGGTCCGTGGGGTGGTCGATCGCGGAATCGCCCGTGGCGAACTGGCATCGTCGACCGACCCCGTCCGGGCGGTCGCGGACCTGCTGGGACCGGTGCTGTACCTGGCACTTGTGGCCCGGCGTCCCGTGTCGGATGCCTGGCTGCACGACATCGTGGACCAGTTCGTGACCGCTGCTCGACCGACGACCAACTCGTGACCGCCCCTGACCATGCTGCCCAGACGCCCATCGACCGCGAGGGACCGGTGCTGGTGACCGGGGCGACCGGCAACCTGGGCCGAGCAGCCGGATCGTCCCGCACCACCGGGTCGAGACCCACCTGCAGGCCTCCGCCATCGACCACACGATCCTGCGGCCGGGGTTCTTCGCGCAGAACCTCGGCGACGCGTACCGGGCCGACATCCGGGACAACGACCGGCTCTACCT
>JBBSMS010000308.1:0-1564 GCA_038233055.1 Nitriliruptorales bacterium | reverse complement strand
GCGTGGGCCTCGTCGACGAACTTCTGGAAGTCCTTCATCGACCCGTACATCGGATTGACGCTGTCGTAGTCGGCGATGTCGTAGCCGTCGTCGCGCAACGGCGACGGGTAGAACGGCAGCAGCCACAGCGCCGTGACCCCCAGGTCGGCGAGGTAGTCCAACTTCGAGGTCAGGCCGCGGAAGTCTCCGATGCCGTCCGCGTCGCTGTCGGCGAAGGCACGGACGTGCAGTTCGTAGATGACCGCGTCCTTGAACCAGAGCGGGTCATCGGTCGATGCGGGTGGGACCACGGGCGTTGCCTTGTGCGTGAGATGCGGCCGACCGAACAGATCACCGTCGGCTTGTGAAACTAGTGCCTCGGCCTCCATGCACGGGCCCGTCGTAGGGTCCAGAGGTCGCCGATCGACGGGAGCACCCGATGGCCTCGACGCCCGAACCGGCCCACCCGGCCGACGCACACGACTGGATCCGCGTTCGGGGGGCACGGGAGAACAACCTCAAGGGCGTGTCGGTCAACCTCCCCAAACGGCGCCTGAACGTGTTCACGGGGGTGTCGGGGTCGGGCAAGTCGTTGCTGGTGTTCGCCACCATCGCGGCCGAGAGCCAGCGGCTGATGAACGAGACGTACACCGCGTTCGTGCAGAACTTCATGCCCAACCTCGGCCGGCCCGAGGTCGACGACCTGACCGGCCTGTCCGCGGCCATCGCGGCACCCGGTTGAACGTCCGCATGGTGCGCCACCTCGGCTCGGCCCTGACGGACGTGACCTACGTGTTCGACGAACCGCCGGTCGGCCTGCCCCCGCACGACATCCGCCGGATGAACGACCTGCTGACCTTGCTGCGCGACAAGGGCAACACCGTGCTGGTGGTCGAGCACAAGCCCGAGGTGATCGTGCACGCCGACCACGTCGTGGACATCGGTCCGGCCGCCGGGACCGGTGGCGGCGAGATCATGTACGTCGGCGACGTTGCCGGGCTGCGGGCTGCCGACACCGTCACGGGTCGTCACCTCGACACCCGAATCGCGGTCAAGGACGAGGTCCGTGCTCTCACCGACCACCTGAGGATCTCCGACGCGAACCTGCACAACCTCAAGGACGTCAACCTCCCGATCGACGACGCCCTGGCGTCCTTCCGGGACGCGAAGCTGCGCAGGGCCGCCACGATCCTGCAACGGTTGGTCGACGTCGGCCTGGGCTACATCCGGCTGGGCCAAGCGCTGAACACGCTGTCGGGCGGCGAGCGCCAACGCCTGAAGTTGGCGGTGCACATGGCCGGTGAACCGTCCGTCTACGTGCTGGACGAGCCGACGTCGAGGTTGCACCTGGCCGACGTCGAACCCTGCTGGCGCTGTCGACGACCACACCACGGTCGTGCGCGAGGAGGAGCCGGGCCTGCTGGGCATCGGTGCCGAGCCGTCGATCGCGATCGGCCAGCGGGCACTGCTGGTGTGCACCGAGCAGGGAAACCTGCTGTGGGACTGCGTCTCGATGGTCGACGAGGCCGGCCGGGACCGCATCGCGCAGGCTGGCGGCATCGACGCGATCTGCATCTCCCACCCG
>JBBSMS010000307.1:0-1583 GCA_038233055.1 Nitriliruptorales bacterium | reverse complement strand
GGCTACGTCTTCGACATTGCCCAGACCGACGGTGCCGACCTCGACCTCGGACCCACCGCCCCCGACGATGTTCCGGACGCCCTGGCCGAACACCTCCACGGCTACTGCCACGACCAGCAGATCACCGTCGAACACCGCGACGGGATGCCCAACGGCCTGGCCGGCTACTACCGCCGCTCCACCGACACCATCACCATCAACGCCAGCGACAGCCGCGGTGAGCAGGTCGCGACGCTCGCCCACGAGCTCGCCCACCGCGAAGACCCCGAGTTGCAGGTCGCCCACGACCGGCGCGACCCGCGCTACTACGCCCACAACCTGCCCGACTGCGAAGCCACGGCCGAGGCCGCATCCCACATGATCGCGGCCCTGCACCACTTCGACCTCACCCCGTCAGCCGCCGGCTACATCGGCATCTACGTCCGGGACGACGTCGACCGGCTCACCGCCCTCCACGAACGAGTGTGCGGCATCGTCGACGTGATCAGCCCGCCCGACAAGACCCCAGTCGTCGCCCCAACCGCACTGCTCGCTGGCGAACCCATCGTGACCTACGACCCGGCCGACGCGCTCGGCCGGCTCCCGGACCAGGTCCACGGCGCCGCAGCAAGCCGCCCCTCACCGGTTCCCGTCGCGCGTCCCGCCGTCGTGGTAGGAGCGCGACCGTGATCGGCGAGACGATCCGTGCCGAACTCCTGGGGACACCCACACTCGAACACGATGACCGCCACGGCGTCGTCGCAAGGTGCAGCCTGATCGTCGATGACCACGACTCCCTGCCCGAGCTGATGCAGGTCCTGCTGGTCAACCGGGCCGAGGGCACAGCCGCGATGCTGGCCGACCACCGACACGGCCGCATGGTGTGTGTCACGGTGCGGATCTCCGACAGGCACAACATCGGTGACCCCTACATCGCCACCGACCTGTGGCCCGCCAGCGAGCCGGCCCCAGACCCGCCGGTGTCCGCACCCAAGCCAGTGACCCCCGACCAGGTCCACGACAACATCGTCCAGGTATACGTCAAGCCTGTGGCCGAGGTCCTGGCCGGACTACGACCCCCCGCCGGCTGCACCGACCTGATCGACCCGACGATCCGATCCAAGTTCGTGCGCTTCGCCAAGCCCTTGGGGGCCGGCCACGTCAACATCGACCGGACCTACGTCCAGGTCGGCTACCCCCGCATCGACGTCTCCGCAGCCATCCGCATCGGCACAGGCGACGACGCGCGAACCCACCCGGTCGCCCTGGGGATCAACATGTCCACGGGCACACCCGAGATCGACGCGATCTACACCCCACGGCTACGCATCAAAGGCGACAAACGCGCCTCAATGCGCCAGCGAGACGCCGTCACGTCAACCCGCGGCCATCACCCGATCCCGGGCCAGGCCGCCCAGCGATGAAACGACCGCGCCTCCTCGATCGCCGCCCGGGCCGTCTCGTCGACGTCGGCGTCACCGACGTCGAACACCCGCTCGTTGGTGACCACCTCACCCGGCGCCAACCCACGTGCGAACGCCACGATCTCATCCTGCATCCGACGCACCTCGACCTCGTCGGGCACGTCACCGTCGCTTGTCGCC
>JBBSMS010000306.1:0-1591 GCA_038233055.1 Nitriliruptorales bacterium | reverse complement strand
GCGCTGTCGCGTCGTCGACGTTGCTGGCGGGCTTGTTCGGCGAGGTCGTCGATGTCCCAGCCGTGGTCGAGCGCGGTGACGATCCACCCAGCGGGGTTGTCCACGGGCTGGGTGGACACGGCGGCCAGGACGTCGTCGATACGGTCGATTGGATGCCGGCTGGCCAGGGCCGTTGCACGTGTGGGCGTGACCCCGACGGCAACGAGGCGATCCTCGGCGGCGTTGGGCAGCGGGCCCTCGCGCGCGCGTTGTTGTTCTCTTAGAACAACTACTTCTTCTTTGTTGTTGTGTCCCAATTCACGGTGTCCCACGGATTGGGACACGGTCGCCGGGTCCGTGTCCCAAGATTTGGTACACGGTCCAGATTCGGGCTCTGTGGACGATTCGGGCCGATCGGCTGACGCGTGATGGTCCACCGGGTTGTTGGCATCAGGTTCGTCCTGGCGGGTGGAGCGGATTCATGGTCGGTCTCGTCGGTGGTGTCATGGGTTGCGGCGATGGGGCTGGGGGAGGGGTCGTGGTCGGTGGTGTCGGCCGGGTCGTGGCGGGACGGGGTGTGGGTGAGCCGTTCCACACAGGCCGATGGGTCTAGGATGTAGCGGGAGGTGGTGTAGCGGCCGGTGTCGTCGTGGTCACCTTCTTCGTGGAGCACGAACCCGGCGTCGCGGAGGCGGGTCAGGTGGGTGGCGACGGTGTTCTGGGACACGCCGAGGTTGTCGGCGATGCGGCGGACGTTGGTGGTGGCGACGAGGCGGCCGTGGTCGTTGAGGTGGGCGTCCAGGGCGATGTCTTCCAGGATCGCCCAGGCCATCACCCCGGCAGCACGCTTGACCTGCCGCGATGACGCAAAGACCTTGGCGTAGGGTTCGGCCCGTCCGATGATGGTGCCCTCGGAGGCGATGCGGCCGATCTCGTGGCCAACCGCAACCACGTCACCGCCAGCGACGTCGGGGGAAACTGGGGGAGCGGGTCGGGTCATGGGACCACCGCCCCGGGCGGCCCGGACGAGCCCCCGCCGCAGACGGCCGTGTACCCGGGCTGGGAAGCCGGCGAGGTAGCAGGGAGGTCACACTCTGGCGCGCCCACGGTGCCACAGGGCGGCACGCGGGACCACGACGGGTCCGTGTTGGCCCTGCTCGGCGGCATGTTGGGGCACGACGCGGCGGGCGTGGCACGGCGTGAAGATCGCTGATAAGGGTGAGGCCGATGGTTCGAGTCCATCCGGGCCCACAGCCGTTGTTGAGTCAACAACGATCGCACGAGTGCTGGTCGAGTCGATCACGGATCTGCTCCGGTGTCGGCGATTCGAGCGGTTTGGTTTTTGGGGCGACGTGTGTCGCCACGAGCATCGGCACGATCTCCTCTTCAGTAGTTGCGCCCGCAGCAGTCTGCGACTTGCTGTCGCAGACGATGCGGTCGCCGATGCGTCCGCAGCCCTCCTTCAGAATCTGGCTCTTCCGGCATGGGTGTGGGTGGTTAGGTGGGAATGTCCCACGGCAGTTGGAGGTCGATGGGGCCGGCGGAGAGCATCACCAGGGCGAGCGCGGCTTGGGCGGAGTGGAACCCGAAGGCCCGTCGCATGATGAGGCGT
>JBBSMS010000305.1:0-1598 GCA_038233055.1 Nitriliruptorales bacterium | reverse complement strand
CGTCCCCGTGCCATCGCCATCCTTGACTCTGCCTTCGCTCGCAGGATATGCCGCCGTAGCGGCCACCCCGGCGCGCGAATGCGGGGCTGGTGTTGACGGGCACGCTGGCCGGCAGGCTGAGCCTGGAATCAGCGGCCGACGAAATCGGTCGGGCTGGGGTACCGGCCGGGCCGCAAGCTGTCGACGCTGGTCACGTCGCTTGTGGTGGTGGCCGGGGGCGACTGCATCGATGACGTCGATGGGTTGCGTGCCGGCGCCACGGCGTCGGTGCTCGGCCATGGCGTGGTCGCGGCGTCCACGATCGGGACGTGGCTGCGGGCGTTCACGTTCGGGCATGTGCGCCAACTCGACCGCGTGGCGGAGACGATGCTGACCCGGGCGTGGGCGGCCGGGGTCGGGCCGGGCGACGACGTGTTGACCATCGACATGGACTCCACGATCGTTGAGGTCCACGGCAAGGCGAAGCAGGGCGCGTCCTACGGCTACACCCGCCAGTTGGGGCTACATCCGCTGCTGGCGACGCGGGCTGACACCGGTGAGGTGCTGCACGCGCGCACACGCACCGGCTCGGCCGGATCGGGCCGAGGCGCGGCCGCCACGTTCACGGGCGACGACGAAGCAGGAATGGTGATGGCTGAAGGGCACGAACACGGATCGGCGGCGGCTGCCCAGCGGGCGGGGGCGACCTACAAACGGCGGCTGATGTGGGCGTTACGGGGGCCCTGGTCGTGCTCGCGACGGCCGCGACTCGTGCTGATCGCGGGCTATTTCCTGGTGGAGTTGGTCGGTGGTCTGGTGACCAACTCGTTGGCGCTGTTGTCGGACGCCGGTCACATGTTCACCGACGTGTTGGGGCTGGGGATGGCCTTGGCGGCGATCCATGCGGCCAGTTCCGCATCGGATCGACCCGAGCGCACGTTCGGGCTGTATCGGTTGGAAATCCTGGCGGCGTTGGCCAACGCGGTGTTGTTGTTCGGGGTGGCGATCTGGATTACCGTCGAGGCGGTGCGCCGGTTCGGGGACCCGCCCGAGGTGTTGGGTGCGCCGATGCTGGTGGTGGCGGTGATTGGCCTGGCAATCAACCTCGTGGCGTTCTGGCTGTTGCGCGACGGTGCCAACGAGAGCCGCACACGTCGACGTCGAGGCCGCCCGCACGGCCCTGTGCGCCCTGGACGGGGTGGCCGACATCCACGACCTGCACGTGTGGACGCTCACCTCCGGGATGGACGTCGCCTCCGCCCACCTGGTGGTCACCGACGACAACGTCGACGGCCACGATGTGCTCGATGACGCGTCGCGGCTGCTGCGCGAGGACTTCGGGATCGCCCATGCCACCCTCCAGCTCGAACCCGGCGACCATGAGACCTGCCAGGACCACACCACCACCTGGTGACCAACCGCCGCCACCGTCCGTCCAGGAGGAAAGCCATGATCAGCCCCGACCACCTCGACACCACCGAGGCCGACCAGCCGGCCTCCCGTCTGGTGCGACGCGCGCGACTGTTGGCGTGGGCGACCATCATCTGGAACGTCATCGAGGCGGTCGTCGCGATCGCGGCCGGGTCGGCCGCGGGATCGTTGGCGCTGGTCGGGTTCGG
>JBBSMS010000304.1:0-1619 GCA_038233055.1 Nitriliruptorales bacterium | reverse complement strand
CCTGGATCCGCCGCATTGATGGGTGTGGTGGCCGGGTCGTGACACACGAATGCCCCTGTGACCTGGGATGATGGGACTTACGACAGTTCGGATCAGCCAGATACAGGAGCACCCGATAGTGCGAGTCTGTCACAACGTTTCCGCCGATTTCGATGACCCGAACCTGGTGTCGGCCGCCGGTCTGGTTCCGGTGCTGGCCCTGGCCGAGTCTGCGGGGTTACCCGACCTGGTGTCTGCACATGTCGGCGTGGCCGGGTCGGGCGGCGCCAACGCTGACCTGAAGGTGGCGTCCCTGGTCGCGGGGATGGTCGCCGGCGCGGACAGCATCGAGGACATGGACCTGGTGCGCCACGGTGGGATGCCCAAGGTGTTCACCGGGTGCCGGGCCCCGACCACGCTGGGAACCCACCTGCGCGGGTACACCTTCGGCAACGTCCGCCAGCTCGACGCGGTCGCCTCGCGTGTGCTGGTGAACCTGGCCCAGCAGACACCACTGCTGGGCGGGGCCGACCAGGTCGCCTACCTCGATGTCGATGACACGGTCCGAGCCACCCACGGGTACGCCAAGCAAGGCGCGGGGTATGGCTACACCAAGGTCAAGGGTCTGAACGTCCAGCTCGCGACCCTGTCCACGCCCACGGCGGCGCCGGTGATCGTGGGCACCCGGTTGCGCAAGGGCAACACCGCCTCCGCGCACGGTGCGTCCCGGTTGATAGCTGATGCGGTCTCCACGGCGACCAGGGCCGGGGCCAGTGGTGTGCTGACCGTGCGCGCGGACAGTGCGTACTACAACCACGACGTCGTCGCTGCCGCCACCCGGGCGGGGGCCCACTTCTCGGTGACCGCACGGATGGACCCGGCCGTGACCGCCGCGATCAGCCGTATCCCCGACGGGGACTGGGTGGGCATCAAGTACCCGAAGGCGATCTGGGAGGAGGCCGAGCAACGGTGGGTCTCCGAGGCCCAGGTCGCCGAAACCTCATACACCGCGTTCACGTCGCGACCGAAGGCTCAGCACGTCACCGCACGCCTGGTCGTGCGCCGCGTCTCCCGGCTCAACCCGCAGGCCGTGCCGGCCGGGCAGGACGAGCTGTTCGCCACCTACCGCCACCACGCGGTCTTCACCGACTCCCCGCTGTCGATGCTGGCCGCCGAGGCATCTCACCGCGACCACGCGATCGTCGAGCAGGTCATCGCCGACTTGAAGGCCGGCCCGTTGGCGCACGCACCCTCGGGCAACTTCAGCGCGAACGGGGCCTGGACCGTGCTGACCACGATCGCGTTCAACCTCACCCGCGCCGCGGGCACCGTGGCCTCGGTCCGCCACGCCCGCGCCCGGCCCGCGACCATCCGAGCCCAGCTGATCAACCTCCCCGCCCGGATCGCCAACCGGGCCCGGCGCCTACGGCTGCACCTACCCACCAACTGGCCCTGGCAGCACGCCTGGACCACCATGTTCCAAGCCGCGCTGACCCCCTCCTAACCCACCCTGCCGCCCCTACCAGGAACGACCGAAGTGGAAAAGCCGGGCAGACCGGCAGGTCTCACATGCCCCAACCCGAAACACCCCACCCCAACCCGGCCAACAACCTCCGCGAATACGCTTCGGCGGATCCAGG
>JBBSMS010000303.1:0-1620 GCA_038233055.1 Nitriliruptorales bacterium | reverse complement strand
CCTCCCGACCACAGGCCGACCCGTGCTGGACGAACTGCGCATCCGCAACCTCGGGGTGATCGAGGATGCCGCCGTCACGCTGGATCCCGGGCTGACCGTGCTGACGGGCGAGACCGGCGCCGGCAAGACGCTGGTGGTGACGGCATTGCAGTTGCTGCTGGGCGCCCGTGGCGACGCCAACCTGGTGCGCGCCGGCGCCGAGGCCGCCGTGGTCGAGGCGCGTTGGGTCCCCGTGCCACCGGGCGTCGCGGCCTGGCGGCGGGCCGAGGCGGACGACGAGGGCAGTGCCGGCCACGGCGAGCCGGACCGTGCGGGGCGCGACGCCGAGGTCGACGGTGACGACGAGGTGGTGGTCCAGCGCACCATCCGGGCCAACGGGCGCTCGCGGGTCCGGATCGACGGGGACCTGGCCACGGTCGGCGCGCTGGCCGAGTCGCTCGGTCCGACGGTCGAGGTCCACGCCCAGGACAGCCACCGACGATTGCTCGAACCGGCCATGCAGCGTCGGCTGCTGGACGACTGGGCGGGGCCGGAGCACGGCGCGGCCGTGGCGGCGCACGCCCGTGCCCACGCCTCCCACGAGGCGGCGGCGGCACGTCGCGACCGCGTGGTCGCGACGGCCACCGAGCGCGCACGCGAACTGGACCGCCTGGCCTTCGAGATGGCGGAGATCGACGACGTCGGGTTGACCGAGGACGATCGCGACCTCGACCAGCAGATCGACGAACTGGTCCACGCGGATGACCTCCGTACCGGGCTGGGCCATGCTGCGGCCGGGCTGGGGCCCGAGGGTGCGGGGGACGGGTTGGGCGAGGCGGTCACCGCCCTGCGGCGCCTGCCGACGTGCACCGACGCCACCCGTGACCTCCAACGCCGCCTCGACGAGGTGGTGGCCCTGGCGGACGACCTCTCCCACGACCTTCGCCACGCCGCGGAGGCGATCGACGCCGACCCGGGCGCGCTGGACCGGGCCCAGTCCCGGCTCGCGGCCATCAACGGCCTGACCCGCAAGTACGGGCCGGGGTTCGACGACGTCCAGGAGTTCCGCGCCGAGGCAGCCCGACGCCAGGCCGAACTGTCCGGCGAGGACCAGGACGCGGCCGTCCTCGACGATCTCGTGGCCGAGGCCGACCGGGCGCGCATCACGACCGCCGCGACCGTCACCAAGGGGCGTCGTGCCGCGGCGACCGGACTGGAAGCTGCCGTGTCGGTCCACCTCGCTGACCTCGGCCTGGGCCATGCGCGTTTCCTGATCGAGGTCCGACCGGGGTGGATGGGCCCGACCGGCACCGACGACGTGCGCTGGCTGTTGGCCGCCAACCCGGGCCAGGAACCAGCCGGGTTGGCCGCCGGTGCGTCCGGCGGCGAGCGGTCCCGGGTCGCGCTCGCGCTGGAGGTGGCGTTGGCCGACGTGACCGACGCCGAGGTGCTGGTCTTCGACGAGGTGGATGCGGGCATCGGAGGCGCCACCGCGATGCAGGTCGGGGCGAAACTGGCCATGCTGGCACGATCGGGTCGACAGGTCGTCTGCGTCACCCACCTCGCCCAACTGGCCGCGTGGGCGGACGGCCACTGGACCGTCGACAAGGTGGTCGCGGACGGTGCCACGACGACCGCGGT
>JBBSMS010000302.1:0-1629 GCA_038233055.1 Nitriliruptorales bacterium | reverse complement strand
TCGGGTCGAACCCGCACCGATCGGGGTCGGGCTGGACGCCATCGCCGGCGCCGTCGCCGACGCCCGCGCATGGATGCCCGGGTGGGAGGTCGAGGTGGTGGCCGAGGACTGGGGTGACTGCGTCGCCGCGCTCGACGAGGCCGAGGGCAGCATCGAAGGCGTCCGCCACGTCGCCGCCGAGACCTCCGAACTGGAGGAGTTGCTGGAGGCGGTCCAGGACGTGGTCGCGCCCCTGGACGCGTTCGCCGACGCCGAGCGCACCTGGCGTCGCGCCTACCGACCGCCGCCCTGATCGAGTGTGCCGATCACCGCGACATCTCGCGGTGATCGGCACACTCGACGCAAGGTCCAGCAGGTGGAGCTCCGCGGCGGGTCGGCGCCACCGAGGCGTTGCCGCGCTCTGACGTCCAGGTCACCACCGACCGACCGTGCGGGAGGTGGCTGTCGAGGTGCTGACCTGGCTCGGCTGGGCCTGGCGGTCGTCGCGTCCCCGGGCGTCGTGGTGCTGCGCCCCCGTCGACTGGTCAGGGCGACGACCGTGCCGGCAACGCCCGGGCCAGGTCGTCCGTGGTCACGCTGCCGTCGCGCACCGGCAACCTCGACACGTCGTCGAGCCGGCCACCGACGGACTGGAGCATGGCCGCCACCAGCCCGTCGTCCGCGTCCGGGTCGACGACCAGCAGGGTTCGTGGGAGCTTCCCCAACCTCACCAGCATGGCCAGTTCGTGGCGGACCCCGTCGTTGTCGGGCCGCAGTGCGCGCACGTCCATGACGACCAGGTCCGCGTCGTCCATCAGGTCATGCACGACCGGCCGCCACGTGTCGGCGCGGCAGAGGAACTCCTGCACGCGGTACTGGACGTGCCGGTCCCGGATCTCCCGGGGGTCGGCGCGACGTCGTGCCAACTGCTGCGGCGACGTGGCGAACAGGTCACCGACCCGCCCGGACGCGAACTGCAGGAACTCGTCTGGTTCGACGCTGGCCCGGGCCAGGTCCGGCCCGTCGATCAGGCGCATGGGTCCGACGCCCTGCCACGCCTGCGCGACCCCCGGCGACGACGACGACCCCGACGGCGCGGATCGACCGGTGCAGGTAGGCCAGGGCGACGATGGTTGGCGGGCCGGCCAGGATCGCCCAGACCAGGAACGGCGCCGCGACGTTGCTGACCGCCAGCTCTCCCACAACCAGCAGGCCCACGTACCCGGCGACCACCCGCCGCATCAGGCGACCGTCGAAGCCGGACAGGATCGCGACGGTGAGCACGAGCGGCCAGGCCGCGACCGTCCACAGCACCAGCGTGCGCCCCGGAAGGAACTCGGGACCGGCCGACCGCAGGGTCGCCGCCGCGAGGAGGGTCGCCGTCGACCGGGGCGCCGCGGACCGGCGTCGTGGTCGTGGCGGCCGCCTCCGTCGGGCGATCCATGACCCGGACCACGGGCCGTCGGTACCAGCGCAACAGGGCCCAGACGATCGGCCACGACACGATCGCGGCCACGACACGATCGCGGCCACGACCAGCAGTCCGAGGCCGCCCCCGTTGATGGCGTCCGCCGTGCCCATGACGTTTCCGTTCCGTCCCTGACGTGTCGCCGTGCCGGACGACGGCCACCGTCCGGCGTGGACCTCCGG
>JBBSMS010000301.1:0-1630 GCA_038233055.1 Nitriliruptorales bacterium | reverse complement strand
TCAGTGGATGTCGCGCCGCCGAAAGGCCGGGGACCTCGCCACCGTCACCCACGAGGGCGTCGCGCTGGTCCCGACCTTCCAGCTCGACGACGCCTTCGACGCCCGGCCCGAGGCCGCAGCGATCGTCAGCCGACTAATCGAGTACGGCATGTCGGGCTGGGCGGTGTGGGACTGGGCGGAGGTCCCCAGCGGCTGGCTGGGCGGTGAGACACCCGCAGACCTGATCCGGGCCGGACGAGTCGGCGAGGTCGACGTCGCCGTCGACGGACTGGTCGCCAACGCGTGACCGACCCGCCGTGCGGCCGGGCCAACTGCCCGGTCGTTGACCCCACCCCGGAGCGGTTGCGGCGATTGCGGACCACCGTGCTCTCCTCGGGCACCCGACTGCGACGCGGCCACGCCACCGCCCACCCCGACCCGACGGAGCTGGTGCCAGGGCTCGGCAACACCCGCTTCGCACCGTTGGTCGGCGCCGCCCACACCTACGTGGCGGTCACCAGCGTCGCCGCGCTGTTGGAGTCGGCGTTCCACTCCGCCGCCCCACCCGCACCACGGATCGCCGTCGCGTCGCTGCGACGGTGGAGCGAATCGCAGGTCGTCACCACCCAGGACCTGCGGCTCGTCGACCTGCGCGACTCCCAACTCAGCCGCCTCGGCGTGTCCCGCGACCAACTGGTCGCCACAGCACCCGCCCATTATCCGTGCACCCGGCGATGGGCGTCTGCGCTTCACCGGCGCGCCGTCGGGGGCCACCCCACCCACGGGCTGATGTGGGAGTCCCGCCAGGCCGAGGCGACAACCGCAGCCCTCACTGTACGCCCCGCGGTTCGCGAACTGATGGGCACCGCCCCCTCCGACGTCGCCGTCATCTGGGCGCCCCCCGCGGCAACGGGGATCCTCGCCGCCGGCGACGCCGGCCTCGGACCGCTCGATCGCGGCGAAGGCCTCACCTTCGTGCTCGACCTCGCCGCTGCCCTCAACATCGTCGTGCACTGACCGGGTCGTCCGGCCCGCCTGACGGCACCCGTGCCATTGACGAGGGATGACGCTGGCACAGTCACCGCACGCTGATCCGAACGGCCCGCGGACCTCATCGGCACACAACCGGCGTTGGGCTACCAGCCCGCTCGCGACGCCCGGGTGGATGGCCAGGTGGGCGATCTGGTCGACATCGTGGTCGACAACGGCCTGTTCATCTCATCGCACGCAAATTGGCGACTATCGTCGCCGTGGTGCAGCGCTACAACGGGGCAACTGGCCGCGTAGGGCTGCAGATCCGGTCCGCTTTGCGTCGGACAGTGTCGCCGACACGCCGACGACCCCCAGCCGGATCGGTACCGGCTGCTCATTCGTGCACCCCATCATGGCATGGTCCCAGTGGGCCTGGGTGGAGGCCGCGACGACCCGTCTGGGTCCGCGTCCTCCGATGGATGTCCGAGATGGACCAGAAGCGATTCAGGGCAGAGGCCCCAACGAGATCCACGCTGGCGAGTCCCGGTCTCGTGACCACGCCGTGACCACGAGAACCCTTGACCGCGGGTGTCCGCGACATTCCGGCCGTTCTTCACGGACAGTGATACCGGCAGGTCAGGTGCACATTCGGAGCACTGGGGACACAGGCGGAAACCCC
>JBBSMS010000300.1:0-1644 GCA_038233055.1 Nitriliruptorales bacterium | reverse complement strand
GGCCGGTGACGGCACCGTGCACGTCGTCTGGCTCGCCGCCGACTCGGTAGGCCTGAACCAGATCTCCGGGCCGGCTCGAGTCGTCGCCATCCGGTCGACCGATGGAGGTCGTACGTTCTCTTCTCCCGTCCAGGTCAGCGATCCGGGTCGCGAGCGTGTCGGTGCGGCCAGCCCGGTGGTCGACTCCGACGGTGGCGTCGTGGTGCTCTACCAGGACTTCACCACGAACCGCCGAGACTTCCTGGGCCTGCAGGGTCCGGTGGCGCAGGACCCGTATGCGCTGGTCGTCAGCCGATCCGACGATGGCGGTCAGAGCTTCGCTCCGGGGGTGGTGGTGGAGTCCGAGCTCGTACCGACCCGGCGTTTCCTCGTCTTCCTGCCAGAGTATCCCTCGCTCGCGATCGGCCCGGACGACCAGCTCTACGTGTCCTGGACTGACGGGCGCAACGCCGACGAGGACGTGTTCCTACGGCATTCGAGCGACGGGGGGGCTACCTGGGATAGTGCGATCATGGTCAATGACAATCCGGTCGGCGACGGCACCGCTCAGTACCTGCCCCGCGTGGCGGTCGCTCCCAACGGACGCGTCGACGTGCTGTTCTACGACCGCCGTTCGGACACCGGCGACATGCTCACCGACGTTTTTCTCGCCTCGGCAGACGGGCCGGGAGAACCCTTCACCAGCCGACGGGTCTCGTCGCAGTCCTTCACCTCTGCCGTCGGCCCCACTTTCGGGCCGGCCTATGGCACTGACTTCGGCACCCGGCTGGGGCTGCACAGCAACAACGACGGCGCGCATGCCGCCTGGACCGACACCCGGCTGGGCGATGTGAACACCGGCCGGCAGGATGTCTTCGCCGCCACGGTGACGGTCCCCTCCAGCGGCCTGACGGGTGCGGCCGTGGCCCTGGTCGCTCTGCTCGGCCTGGGGGTCGGCGGATTCTGGCTGGTTCGCCGGCGCTCGCCCGGGGCCGCCCCGACCGATGCGGACCCGTCGTGACGGGCGCCGGTCGGGACGCGGGCGATCCGCTTGCTGTACCGGACGCTGTCCCGCCGGTCTCCACAACCCGGTTGGCGGCGCTTCCAATGCTCGCCGGTGCCGGCGTGCTGGTCGGGACCTGGGCGCTGGTGCCTCGCTACGCCGGTCCCGCCCTCGAACTCGGCCCCCGAGGCAACCAGCTCGAGTTCGTCGACCATGTGATGCCCGGCGGGCTGGTCATCGTGCTCTCCGTGCTGGCCCTGCTTCTCGCCCGCCGACCCAGTGGTGCACGGCGGCTCTTTCCGCTGGGCGTGGGCATCGTCCTGGCCGGGCTCTGGATGTCTGCGACGCACCTCCCCCTGGTGCTGCAGGCGACCCGAAACGAAGCGCCCTGGTTGGCGACGCTGCACCACAGCTCCCCCGGGGTCGCGGTTCTCGCCCTGGGCGTCGGGTGGTGTCTGCTGTACCGAGCCCGGCCGGCCTCGGAGTGATCCGAGGACCCGCGCGACGAACAGGGCCGGGCACGCAGAACGGGCGCCCCGTTGCGGGACGCCCGTTCTGACGTTGTCCCCCGTGAGTGGGGGTGTGGTGCGGTGTGCTAGTTGTTGCGGACCTTGGCTGCGGTCGGCGCTTCCTGGCGGCGGGTCTGCCGGGCGAAGGCGGTG
>JBBSMS010000299.1:0-1649 GCA_038233055.1 Nitriliruptorales bacterium | reverse complement strand
TTGTTGAGGGTGAAGGCCAGCACCGAGCCACCCTGGGCCCCCCACACGACGTCCTTGACGTCCGCGATCTCGTCACCGTGGAGCGTCACGACCACCAGGCCGTTCAGGTCCGTGGCCCGCAGCAGCGTGCTCATGGCGACCCCTCGTCCGCTCCCGAGGCGCCGTCCGGATCCTGACCCCCGCCCAGGACCACGACGCCCCCGGCTCGGCGCCGACGTTGCACGACCAGCACCACGAGGGCGATCGCCAGGATGACGACGAGCCCGACAAGCATCCACGCCCACCACTGCAGATCCATGGACGGCTCCTGTTGTGTCCCGTTCGTCCGATCCTACTACGGCCGGGTCCCCCCGGCGGCGGCGGCCGCCGGAGCCAGTCGCGGCTGTCGTCACACCCAGGTCAGGGCCTCGTCGGGCGAGGACACCGCCCGCTGACAGGACGGGCAGTACCACCGCACCTGCAGGTCGCTGCCGCAGGCCTGGTGGCGGGGTGGCATGCCCGACTCGCGCCGGGCGTGCCAACCCCGTAGTGCGACGACGACGTCCCGCAGGTCCTGCCCCTCGTCGGTCAGGTCGTAGGAGAAGCGTTCGGGTCGCTGCTGGTAGGGGATCGACACGACCAGGCCATCGCGCTCGAGGTCCGACAGCCGCGAGGAAAGCGTGTTGGGCGCGATGCCGTCGAGCCGACCGGCGAGGTCGGTGAAGCGGAGCGGTCCGTCCAACAACGCCGCCACGACCTGGAGGCGCCAGCGGTCCCCGACCTGCTCGGTCGCCCGTGCGAGCGCGTCGTCCATCATCCCTCCACGAAGTGTCGTCGAGGGATCGTACGTCGTGGCCGGGAGTGGAAGTCACTATTGACTTGCAAGTGACTAGTGATATGGTCGTCCGAGCCATCGACAGCGGAGCAGGCATGGGAGCATCGGAGCAGTCGGGTCGACCCGAGCGCGAAGACATCACCGACGCAGGCGCGGCCATGCGCCACGTGGCCGGGGCCGCCGGTCCGGCGACCGTGGGGATCGGCTCGCAGTGGGGCCGGGGGACCGGCGTCGTCGTGGCGCCGAACCGGGTCCTGACCAACGCACACAACGTGGCGGGCGCCGAGGTCGGGGTCGCCTTCGATGGTGGACGGACGGAGGTCGGGGCCGTGGTCGGCGCCGACCTGGATGCCGAACTGGCCGTCGTGGAGGTCGACACTGGCGACGCCACCGCAGTGGTGCCGTCCGAGCAGTCGGCCGACGTGGGCACGGCGGTCATCGCCGTGGCGAACCCCGGCGGGCGCGGGATCCACGTCACCCCGGGGTACGTGTCAGCGGTCGGGCGACGGTTCCGTGGTCCCCGTCGTCGACGGCTCGCCGGCGCGATCGAACACACCGCCGCGCTCGTGCGAGGATCCTCCGGTGGACCCTTGTTCGACCAGCGCGGTGGCTGGCTCGGCCTCAACACGCACCGCCTGGGTGGCGGGCTGTACCTCGCGCTGCCGGTCGACGCGGCCCTGCTGGCGGCGATCGATCGGTTGGCGACGGGGGAGACGTCGTCCCGGCCGCGGCTGGGCATCGCGGTGGCGCCACCCGGGGCCGCGCGTCACCTGCGGGCGGCCGTGGGCCTGGACGAACGCGACGGGGTCCTGGTCCGTGAGGTCGACCCCGACGG
>JBBSMS010000298.1:0-1654 GCA_038233055.1 Nitriliruptorales bacterium | reverse complement strand
CGTCACGACCTAACGCCGCCAGCAACGCTTCGCGCTCGGCGGACCCGGCCGAGGTGGCGATGATGAAGGACACGTCACGCCGTTCAAGGTCAGCGAGGAGTTCGCGCGCACCAGGGGTGGGTCCGAGACCATCCAGGCGCGTCAGGAACCGTTCGGTGTGGTCGTTGGCGATGGTGTCGGCGTCGTCGACATGCCGGCCAATCAGCCAGGGCACCAGCCTGTCGGCTCCCATGCCGATCCCGGCGTGGATGCGCACTTGGGGGATGTCGTGGCCAGCCGCCAGCAGCGCCTCGCGCCAGGCAACGACGTGCTGGTGGACCGAGTCAACGAGGGTGCCGTCCAGGTCCAGAATCACGCCTGCCACCAGATCGATGGTCTTCGGCCTGTCAGTCACGCCAGTTCCCCGTTGCGACGGCGGTCAGGAGACGGACGGGTGGGGCTGCCGCGGTCAACCCGCCGGTGGGCGGCAGCCGGACGGGCGTCCCCAGCCCGTGCGGCTCCCACGTCGGTCCGCGAGGTGGGAGGGACACGCCAACACTTGGCAGGTCTTCGCTGTGTCGGGCAGGTACGTGCACGTCGGATTCCTTGTCACGCCTGTCGGGAGGCGGCGGCGAGCGTGTTCTGCCACGATGGTTCGACATTGGCCGTCGGCGGGCAAGTCTAGCCACCTGCACCAGCCCGGCACCGACCTGCCACTGGCTGCCGCACGCACGCGTGCGGCCCGACCGGTCGAGGTGGGCAGCCGACTCGATGGCGGCGGCCAGGTCGTCCGGGTCCTCCGACGTGGCCACGACCCCGGTCGCAGGGGTCAGGAGTTCGGGGATGGCACCACGACCCAGCGCCGCCACCGGGTGCCGGTCGCCAGGGCCTCCGCCACCACCAGCGAACGTTTAGGCAGGCCAAATCGGCCCACCCGTGGGAAGGAGATTCCGGGACAGCCGTGACACCGTGATGGTGGAGGTCCAGGTCCACCATCATCGGGCCGTCCGGGCCGTCGACGAGCGCGCGGTCCAGCACCCGAACACCGGACGCATACCTGCGACGGCCCTCCAGCCGCCACCCGTCGCCGTCGGGCCGGGCCGACACCGTGCTGTCCGGTCCGCGTGCGGCAAACACGCCATGGCCACCGGGTCGCGGCTGACGGTCGGCCTCGGCCAGGATGGCCACGGCATCGAGGTGTCCCTCGACAGGCGCCCGGGGACAGGTCCTCGGCGGCCACGGCGGCCAGCACGCTTTCAGCGTCGCCAAGTGTGACCGGACCCGGGCACGGGGACCTCCAACCCGCCCGTCACCAGCCGACGCACCCGGTCGCCCAGGGCCGCCGTGGCCGAGGGGACGCTCACGCGCCGACGAGTGCGAACGCCTCAACGGCGGCGCGACGGCGGTGCTGTTCAAGCACCTCGACCTGGGACCGGCCGCGCGCGAGGGCAACGCCGGCGTCGACATCGGTCGGGACGCGGTCGGACATCCACTCCTCGGCCAGCAGGATCCACAGGGCGGTCTTGGCCGCGACCGCCACCCCGAGTAGTTCCAATTCCCACAGCCGTGCGAGCGGTGAGTACCCGCGGACCTCGCCGTTGAGTTTGGCTCGCCCCGCCTTCTCGGCCAGCGTCGCGGCCAGGTGCTTCACGCGCGACGGTGTCACCCCGTTGTG
>JBBSMS010000297.1:0-1680 GCA_038233055.1 Nitriliruptorales bacterium | reverse complement strand
CGGGGCGAAGGCGGCGTAGTCGTGCTGCGCCACCACCTCGGTGTGGTTGCCGTCGAGGAAGAGCAGCGTCAGGGGCGTCGTCCACCACCTCGCCACCTGCTGCGTGGTGCCGACCACGACGCTGACCACGTCGTCCAGGCCGGCGTCCCACAGGGTGTGGCGCAGCGATGGCAGCGTCTCCAGTCGACCGGTGTGCGGGTCGACCAGCGAGGCGTCGTGCCACTGCCAGCCGGGCTGGTTCTCCTCCGAGCCGCGGTGGTGGTCGAGCGTCACGAGGTGCGCGCCGACCGAGCGAGCCGCGGCACCCAGGTGGACCGTGGACTTCCCGCAGTACGTCCCGATCTCCAGCCAGGTGCCGGTCGCGGCGGTGCAGGCCGCGTCGTGGAGCGCGGCGGCCTCGTCGGCGGACAGGAAGCCCTTGGTCGCGGCTGCCACGGCGGCCAGCGCGGGGTCCATCGGCGGCGCCACCTACCAGCCGCGGGCGCGCCAGTCGGCCAGCGAGGCCCGTTCCGTCCCGAGGGTCGTGTCGCTGCCATGGCCGGGATAGACCCACGTCTGGTCGGGCAGCGGCCCGAAGACCTTGCGCTCCAGGTCGTCCATCAGGGTGCCGAAGTTCTGCGGAGTTGTTGTCCGTCCCGGTCCGCCGGGGAACAGGCTGTCACCGCTCCACAGGTGCGGTCGCTCAGGATCGCCTTCGTACAGCAGCGCGATGCTGCCGGGCGTGTGGCCGTCGAGATGGATCACCGACAGCTCGCACTCGCCCACGGCCACCCGGTCGCCGTCCTGCACCATCCGGTCGGCGGGAACCGGCAGGTCGCCGGCGTCGGCCGGGTGCACCAGCACGGGCGCGCCGGAGGCGGACCGGACCTCGGCGAGCGCCTGGACGTGGTCCCAGTGGCCGTGCGTCTCGACGATCCCGACCAGTCGGCCGTCGCCGGCCAGGCCCAGCAGCCGGGGGGCGTCACCGGCCGCGTCGACCAGCACCGTGTCGCCGGTGGCCGTGCAGCGCAGCAGGTAGCAGTTGTTCTCCAACGGTGGCGTCGCCACCTTGGTGATCTGCAGCCCTGGGGTCTCGCGCACGTCGGCGGCGCCGCCGACGCTCACCTCACCGGTGTAGCTCATGTCGTCCTCCTGGGTCACGGAGCCGCCCACGCTAATTGCGCGCACCCCAATCCGCCGTCCACGCCGACCAAGATCTTCGGGGAGTTCACAGGGCGCTGACCCTGTGAACTACCCGATGATCTTGCTGGGCGGGCACCGACCCCGACGCTTGCCCGGAAGGGTTCTGTCAAGGGCCGACGTTAGCCTGGACGACGGCCCTTGCTGTGGCTGGACCGACTCCCTGAAGGACCTGATGGCTGATCGCCTGGTCGTGCGCGGCGCGCGCGAGCACAACCTCAAGAACGTCTCCCTCGACCTGCCCCGCGACGCCCTGATCGTGTTCACCGGGCTGTCCGGCTCGGGCAAGTCGAGCCTGGCCTTCGACACGATCTTCGCCGAGGGCCAGCGCCGCTACGTCGAGTCGCTGTCGGCCTACGCGCGCCAGTTCCTCGGGCAGATGGACAAGCCGGACGTCGACTTCATCGAGGGCCTGTCCCCAGCCGTCTCGATCGACCAGAAGTCCACCTCGCGCAATCCGCGCTCGACGGTCGGCACGATCACCGAGGTCTACGACTACCT
>JBBSMS010000296.1:0-1694 GCA_038233055.1 Nitriliruptorales bacterium | reverse complement strand
TGCCGGTAACGTTCACCACGACGGTGCCCCTTCGCTGCGATCTCGTTTGACTAGATATCTACGAGATTCGCCGCGACAGGGGCACTTGTCACGGAACCGGCTCCACCCCCACCTCACCCATCTGCGAAATCAGGGTCTGAGCCGCCCCGAACGAACTGGACAACGCTCAGCCCGAACGGGTCAGCGTGCCTGGTGGTCGAGGCCCGAGCGAGGCGGCGACGCGGGCCACGGAACCGACCACGTCGGTGGGATCGAAGGCCGCCGCGGTCCTCGACGCCTCCTTCACGTACGGACCGACGGACGGGCCGACCTGGGTCGTCGACGTCCACAACCAGGGGTTCCACGTCGTGGACCCCCGAGGGCCGGGTCCGGTGGGTGGGCGCGGAGGACGGCCGAACGCCGGGCGAACCCGGGCTTCCGCACGTCTCGAAGTCCCCGATATCGTTCGGGGTCCTTCCGGCAAGAATCGCAACGATGGGGACCGACACCACCGCCCTCGGACGCACCGATCGCGCCACGATCGCCACCCGCCTCGACGAGGAGGAAGCCGTCCTCGGCCCACGGATCGCCGCCCTTGAACGCACGGTCGCAGAGTTGATCGAATCGGGCCTGGAGACCAACGTCGACGACGAGCACGACCCCGACGGTGTTACCATCGGCTTCGAGCGATCACAGGCCCAGGCGCTGCTGGATCGTGCCCGCAACGACCTCGACACGGTTGCCGAGGCCAAGCAGCGGCTGGCCGGCGACCCCACCTTCGGGACCTGCGAGGTCTGCGGCGGTGCGATCGGCGTCGAGCGCCTCCTGGCCCGAGGCGCCAAGGCCCATCGCGGCGACCCGCACCCCGTTCGATCGGCTCGCTAGAACTCGACCCCGGCCGCGCGTCGCTCTGGGCCACCGAGCATCTGCTGGACAACCCAGACAACGAAGACGTGCGGCAGGAGCGGTCCGGTGTACACGATCTCGCCGTTGAACAGCGAGAGGACAGCCGCGAGCGCTGCTCCAAGCATCCACACCATTGCGGTCACGCCGATCGTCATCCGGAAGATCAGGCCTAGAAGAACTGCTCCCACTGCCATGCCAATGGCCAGCAGCGCCAACTGGTCGGGTGACCCGAAGTCGGTAGCAAGGCTGTGCGTCCAGACGGAGCTCACCAGCCCGACGGCGACCGATCCCCCGAGGAGGATTCCCAGCATGTCACTCGCCAGGGGGAAGGGACCACCTGGCGGAGTGTTTCGCCACGACGATGGGACCACCTGGTTTCCAGTGATGGGACCACCTGCACGGTCTTCGGTCGCCTGAAAAGTTCTGTACGCGTCCACCCAACCCAGGGAGGACGTGTGAGCTACCGGGAGGTAACCGTGATCGAGATTCGAGAGGTGCTGCGACTGTGGCTACGAGGCGATCGGGGCTACGCCCGATCGCCGAGATCGTCGGGTGTGACCGCAAGACCGTGCGCCGGTATGTCGACGCTGCCGGTCGCTGCAGGGCTGGTCCGTGACGGCGACGAACTCCAGTTGACCGACGAGCTGATCGGGCAGGTGGTCGAGGCGGTCCGCCCGTCCCGGCCAGACGGCCGCGGCGACACGTGGACGGCCTGCCGCGCGAGCACGACCGCATCGCCGGCTGGCTTGGGGACGGGTTGAAGCTGACCAAGGTCCAGACGTTGCTGGGCCGCCGTGGGGTCGAGGTCC
>JBBSMS010000295.1:0-1716 GCA_038233055.1 Nitriliruptorales bacterium | reverse complement strand
GGCGGATCCGTGCCCAAGTCGTGCCCAAGTTCCCCGAACAGCAACAGGCCCCGACGCCCAGTTCGTGGGATATCGGGGCCTGCTGGCGATCTGTCACTGTGGGCCCGGATGGACTTGAACCATCGGCCTCACCCTTATCAGCGATCTTCACGCCGTGCCACGCCCGCCACGTCGTGCCCCAACATGCCGCTGAGCAGGCCGAACACCGACCCGTCGTGGTCAGCCGTGCCGGCCCGTGGCACCGTAGGCGCGCCAAAGTGTGACCTCCCTGCTACCTCGCCGACGCTGTCGCCGGGGTCTGTGGCCGGCTGCCGCGGGGACTCGTCAGGACCCCCCGGGGCGGTGGTCCCATGACCCAGACCGCTCCCCCAGCTCCCCCGCCAGCCTGGCCGGTGACGTGGTCGCGGTCGGTCACGAGATCGGACGCATGAAGTCCGACGGCACGATCATCGGCCGCGCCGACCCTACGCCAAGGTCTTCCCCTCCTCGCGGCAGGTCAAACGTGTTGTCGGGGTGATGGCCTGGGCGATCCTGGAAGACATCGCCCTGGACGCCCACCTCAACGACCACGGCCGCCTCGTCGCGACCACCAACGTGCGTCGCATCGCCGACAACCTCGGCGTGTCCAAGAACACCGTCGCCACCCACCTCGCCCGCCTCCGTGACGCCGGGTTCGTGCTGCACGAAGAAGGCGACCACGACGACACCGGCCGCTACACCGTGTCGCGCTACGTCCTGGACCCCTCGGCGTGTGTGGAACGGTTCACCCACACCCCCGCCCGCAACCAACGGACCGTCACCGACGACCCCGACATCCCCGCGACCGACGAGGGCACGCGTTCTGGCGAGGGCGTCCCCGCCGACATCGACGCACACGACAACCCGACCGCGACCGACCAGACCGGACCTGTGGTCGACAGCCGTGCTGACGACGTGGAGACGCTGGTTCGGCCTGAATTCGTCCACAGAAGACGGTTTCGGGCCGTGTACCAGATCTTGGGACACGGATGCGGCCACCGTGTCCCAATCCGTGGGACACCGTGAATTGGGACACAAGAACAAAGAAGAAGAAGTAGTTGTTCTGAAAGAACAACACCGCGCGCGCGAGGGCCCGCTGCCGGACCCAGCTGCCGGCCGGCTGGTCGCGGCCGGTGTCGTGGCCAGCCGTGCAACGGCCCTGGCCGACCGGCATCCCCCCGCCCGCGTCGTCGACGTCCTCGACGCCGTGTCGACCCAGCACGTGGCCAACCCGGCCGGGTGGATCGTCACCGCACTCGACCACGACTGGGACATCGGCGACCTCGCCGAACAGGCCCGCCAAGAACGTCGACGACGCGACAGCGCCGCCCGCCAACGGGCCGCACATCGCCGAGCTGAACGGGCAACGTCACACCAGGCCCGACAGCAACAGGCCCACAGCCGCGGCTGGGCCAACGTCGCCGCTGCGAACCTTGACGACCAGCAGCTGACAGGTCTGGTCCAACGACTGGTGAACCCCCGGCGTCCTGCCGCGACCCGCTCGGTCCGCCTCACCACGGCACAAGTCACTGGATGGGTCGCTGCCGCCTGCCACCACCGGCGGAACCTGTCAAGTCGGGGTTGCCGGTGGTTTCAGGTTTTCGTCTGGATGGCCGGTTTGTTGATCCAGGCCTCGTCGGGTGGGGCGGCAGCTACGGGTGGGCGGTGGCGGAACCGGTCGGGGTGGGCGGCGTAGGC
>JBBSMS010000294.1:0-1728 GCA_038233055.1 Nitriliruptorales bacterium | reverse complement strand
GGTTCGTCGAGGTGGACCACGGCGTCCTGCGCGGCCAGCAGCACGCCCATCGCCGCGAGCGGCTTGGTCACGCTGGCGAGGGCGAAGACCCGGTCTGTGGGGCCGTGGGTGGCGATCGACGCTGCGCCCGTCGTCACGCCGACCGCGACCGTGTCGACCGGCCAGTCGTCCACGGCGGCGAGCACGTCGGCGACATCGGTCGTGTCCGGCGAGCGCATGCTGGTCCGATCTGGGGCGGCCGTGGGCGGGTCCGGCTCGATCCTAGGAGACAGGGTTCTCGCCACCGTCGTCCGCACGGCGCTCCGCGGGGACCTCGGATCCCCGTTCGAGGAGTCGCGACAGCACGACCAGCGAACGGGTCTGGGCCACGAACTCCTCCTGCCGGATCCGCTCCAGCACGACCTCCAGGTGGCGAGTGTCCCGGACGCGCACGTGCAACAGCGCGTCGGCGTCACCGGTCACGGTGTAGGCGGCGTGCACCTCCGGCACCTTCGCCACGGCGGTCCGGATGCGGTCGGGCGGGATGTTGCCACGGGCGAAGATGGACACGAAGACGTCCGTTGTCCAGCCCAGGGCATGCGGGTCGACCAATGCGGCGAAGCCCTCGATCGTGCCGTCGTCGACCAACCGGTCGACGCGTCGCTTGACCGCGGGGGCGCTGAGGCCGACCTCCTCGCCGACCTCGCGGAAGCTGGCACGGCCATGGCGGGTGAGGTACGCAACGATCTGATTGTCGATCTGGTCCATGCGCAACACTCCGTGGGTGGACTGCAAACTCTACGGACGCCCAGGGCAACGTGTCCCGCATATCGTGGTCGAAACTGTTGTCCACGTCCGACGAGCCCTCCAGGAGACCGCGTGAGTGCTGCCGTCGCCACCCCCGTCACCACCGCCGTGCACACAGGTGGGGGCCTGACGACGGCTCCGATCGCCGCTCGCTTCCCACAGCGTGTCGCCGGACCTCGGCACTGGCTGTTGTGCCCGCCGACGCATTTCGACGTGACCTACGCCATCAACCCGTGGATGGACCCGTCGGTGGCCGTCGACAAGGTCCGTGCCCGGCAGCAGTGGAATGGCCTGGTCGCGACGTACCGCTCGCTGGGGCACACCGTGTCGGTGCTGGACCCCGTCCCGGGCCTGCCGGACATGGTCTTCACCGCCAACGGGACGCTGGTGGTCGACGGGCGCGCCCTGGTGGCGTCGTTCACCCACCCCCAGCGGCGCGACGAGGCCGACCACCACCTCGCCTGGGTGCGCGCGCATGTCGATTCGACGGCGGTCCGCGCCACGACGGCAAACGAGGCCGAAGGTGACCTGTTGGTGGTCGGCGACCTGATCCTGGCGGGGTCGGGCTTCCGGACGGATCCGGCCGGCCACGCCCACGTGGCGGCGCGTTTCGATCGGATCGTGGTCCCACTGGAACTGGTCGACCCGCGCTTCTACCACCTCGACGTGGCCCTGGCGGTCCTCGACGATCGGACGATCGCGTGGTTCCCGCACGCGTTCTCGCGCCGGTCCCGCGCCGAACTCCGGTCGCGGTTCCCGGACGCGATCGTGGTGTCCGAGCAAGACGCCCTGGTCTTGGGGTGCAACGCCGTGAGCGACGGCCGCCACGTCATCGTCGACGAGCGCGCGGCGACCTTCGCCGCCGAGCTGGACGCGCGCGGGTTCGTGGCGATCCCGCGACCGGTCGACGAGTTCACCAAGGCCGGTGGCGGCATCAAGTGC
>JBBSMS010000293.1:0-1776 GCA_038233055.1 Nitriliruptorales bacterium | reverse complement strand
GGTGCCGGGCAGCAGCGGCACCTCGCCCCGCCGGACGAGCCGCCGGGCATGGCGGTCGAGGGCCTTCTGGCCGTCCCCCGAGGCGGGCCAGGGAAAGCAGCCCGCCCGGTAGGACGCGACCAGCGTCGCGACGTCCAGCGTGCCACCGAGCACGATGAGGCTGCGCGGGGCGTCGCCGACGTCGAGGTCGGCGAACGGGTCCTCGATCGGCATTCGTTCACCGTAGGCGGGCCCGCCTCGCCCGGACCGGGCGCGCGGGACGCTCCCCCGCTCTAGGCTCACCGGAACCGCAGCGCCACTCCAGGAGGTCCGATGTCCACGGACAGGTTGCCGGAGCAGCCCGTGCCGATCGGCGCGGGCAGCTCCGGTTCGACCGACCTCGCGGACGTCCTCGGTGTGGTGACGGCGCTGGTCGCCGGCGACTTCTCGGCGCGCGCCGCGGCGGGGACCGGCGTCACCGGCCAGCTGGCCGAGCGGGTCAACCAGCTGGCCGACATGCAGGAGCGTCGGATGCACGAGCTGGTGCGGGCCAGCCGGGTGATCGGCCGCGAGGGCCTGATGACCGAGCGCCTCGCCGAGATGGCCTCGGGCGGTGACTGGTCCACCGGCGCAGCGGCCGTCAACAGCCTCATCGACGACCTGGTACGACCCACCACCGAGGTGGCCCGCGTCATCGCCGCCGTCGCCGAGGGAGACCTGTCCCAGCAGATGGCGCTGGACATCGCCGGGCAGCCGGTCAAGGGCGAGTTCCTGCGCATCGGCACGACCGTCAACACGATGGTGGATCAGCTGTCGGGCTTCGCCGACGAGGTGACCCGCGTGGCCAGGGAGGTCGGCACCGAGGGCAAGCTCGGCGGCCAGGCCGACGTGCCAGGGGTCGCGGGCACCTGGAAGGACCTGACCGACTCGGTCAACTCGATGGCCGGCAACCTCACCAGCCAGGTCCGCAACATCGCCCAGATCGTCACGGCCGTCGCCCGCGGCGACCTCACCCAGAAGATCACCGTCGATGCGGCCGGCGAGGTGGCGGCCCTCGCGGACACGATCAACAGCCTCACCGACACGCTCGAGCTGTTCGCCCAGCAGGTGACCACGGTGGCCCGCGAGGTCGGTACGGAGGGCAAGCTCGGTGGCCAGGCCGAGGTCCCCGGGGTGGCTGGCACCTGGAAGCAACTCACCGACAACGTCAACTCGATGGCCGGCAACCTCACCGCGCAGGTCCGCGACATCGCCCAGGTGACGACCGCAGTGGCCCGCGGTGACCTGTCCCAGAAGGTCAGCGTCGATGTCAAGGGGGAGACGCTCGAGCTCAAGAGCACCGTCAACACGATGGTCGACCAACTGTCCAGTTTCGCCGACGAGGTGACCCGGGTGGCCCGCGAGGTCGGCACCGAGGGCAAGCTCGGCGGCCAGGCCCAGGTCCAGGGAGTCAGCGGCACCTGGCGCGACCTGACCGAGAACGTCAACTTCATGGCCGGCAACCTGACCAGTCAGGTCCGCAACATCGCCCAGGTGACGACCGCGGTCGCCAAGGGCGACCTGTCGCAGAAGATCACCGTCGACGCCAAGGGCGAGGTGGCCGCCCTCGCCCAGACGATCAACACGATGGTCGACCAGCTGTCGAGCTTCGCCGACGAGGTGACCCGCGTCGCCCGCGAGGTCGGCACCGAGGGCCGGCTCGGCGGTCAGGCCCAGGTGAAGGGCGTCTCCGGGACCTGGCGGGACCTGACCGACAACGTCAACTCGATGGCCGCGAACCTCACCGGCCAGGTCCGC
>JBBSMS010000292.1:0-1801 GCA_038233055.1 Nitriliruptorales bacterium | reverse complement strand
GCTGATCATCGTTGGATGGATCTCGCTCTCGGCCAGCACCAGGATCGTGGTCATCCTCGTCACGAAGGGGAAGAACCTGGCGCGTTGGAGATCGACCGCGTGAGCGCACGATGCGCCCGGCGTCAGTCCAACAGGCTCGGCCGGGTGGACGGTTCGACCGCCCCGTCGCCGGCGCGGTGGTGGCCCACCGTCACGGCGTCGCCACGCCGGCCAGCAGGCCCCGGTCGAAGTCGGCGTCCCGGCCGTGGAGGACGGACACGTCGCCGGTGCTCTCAAGCACGACCGCGCGCACCTCGTCGAGGTTCAGCACGTTGGACTCGCGCAGCTTCGCGTACAGGTCGTCCTGGGTGACCCGGGCGTGGCGGAGGTTGTCGTGCAGGATCTCGGGGCCGTCCATGAGCAGGATCGGCTGGTTCTCGACGATCGTGAGGTCGATGTGGCGCCGCACGACCGACCAGCCGCCCTGGAGGAGGAACAGCGCGGCGAGCGCCACGACACCCTGGCCGAGCGAGGGCCGGTCCGACAGCACGGTGGCCGCGATCAGCGACCCGAACGCGACCGTCGAGACGAAGTCGAAGCTCGACATCTTCGTCAGGCTGCGCAGCCCGTTGAGGCGGATGAAGATTCCCAGGGCCACGTACAGCCCGACAGCCGTGACGACGGTGCCGACCACCTGGGACAGGTTCAACGCGTACCACGATCCGGACATCATCGGCTCCTGACGGGGGTGAAGCGAGGACAGTACGAGTTATGGACGGTCGAGGGTCGGCCGGGTGGGCGGAACCATGCTGGCGACCCCCCGCGTCGACACCCCGTCACCAGCCGGCGGCGTCCAGGCGTGCCACCACCGGCGCCACGTACGACGTCCCGAACAGCCGCACGTGTACCAGCAGGTGGTACAGCTGCAGCAGCGCCAGCCGGTCACGCCACCCGTCGTCGCGTGGCCAGGCATCGTCGTAGCCAGCCGCGAACGCGGTCGGGATCCCACCGAAGAGGGCCGCGAAGGCCAAGTCGAGTTCCCGGTCGCCACGGCACACCGCGGGGTCGATGAACCATCGGCCGTACAGGACGTTGCCCGACCACAGGTCGCCGTGCAGCAACGACGGCGCCACGTCGTGGTCCAGCCGCTCGGCCAGTGACCCGCGGGCTCGGCGGAGCCGTTCGGCAACCTCGTCGGGCAGCACGTCCAGGTGCGGGGCGATCCGCTGGTCCCAGTGGAAGGTGGTCCAGTCAGGCTCGCGGTCGTTGTGCTGGGCGGTGGTCCCGATGACGTTGTCGCGGTGCCAGCCATGGTCGTCCCCGACGTCGCGGTGGACGTGGGCCAGGGCGCTGCCCAGCGCGGTCCAGTCCGCGGTCGTCGTCGGTCGGTCCCGCGCGGCGACGTCCAGGTCGTCGAGCACCAGGTGGCGATCGCCCACCTCGTGCACGGTGGGCACGGGGGCGCCGGCGGCGGCCAGGGCGGCCAGCCCCTCGGCCTCGAACGTCGCCGGGTGGGCCGTGTGCTTCACCACCACGGCCGTGCCGTCGCGCACGGTCCGTTGAAGTCCCACGCTGCTGTCCTCGCTGGTCCTGGTCCCGGTCCGGGTTGTCCGACCGGTCGAACGCGATCACGGCCACACCCGACGTCATCAGTCACTGTCAGTCGGTGACCTCCACGCCCTTCCAGAAGGCGTAGCGTCCGGTGATCTCCTCGGCCGCGTCCTTGGGAGACGGGTAGTACCACGCGCCACCCTCGGCGACCTCGCCGTCCACGACCACGTCCTTGTAACTGGCGGTGCCCTTCCACGGGCACACCGACGTC
>JBBSMS010000291.1:0-1803 GCA_038233055.1 Nitriliruptorales bacterium | reverse complement strand
TCGTGTCTGGGTTCGGAGCGGTGGGGTCGGCTGGGACCGGTGGGACGTCGAGCTCCTGGCCGGGGTAGATCAGGTCGGGGTCCTCGGGCGGCAACAGGTTGTCGCGGTTGGCGTCGATGACTGACCGCCAGTAGGGCGCGACCTCGTCGTCGGACACGTCCCGATCCCAGACCTCCTCCAGGGTCTCCTCGGCGATCGCCCACATGTGGTCCCCCTGTTCGACCTCCCACGTGTCGTCGTCGAGGACTCGACCTGCACCCTCGCTGGCGGCCGCGGCCGGCCGCGCCGGCGGCTGCTCGGGCGACCTCGCCGGGGTGTCGGCCGGACGGGTGTCGAGGTCTGGCCGGTCGTCCAGGTCGGTCATGGTGGGCACCAGCAACGTCCACCCGGGCTCGACGAACATCGTGTCGGCCGTGACGGCCTGCCCGTCGAGCTGGCGACCCAGGTTGAGGGCACGCAGCTGCGTGCCCAGCGCCGGATCGCCCATCACCGCCTTGGCGAACCCCGCCCAGGAGTCGCCGTCGGTCACCGTCACCAGCTGTGTCCCCGACGGAGCCGACTCTTGTCCCGTCCGAGCGACCGGGTCATCCACGCCCCCGGCAACGTCCAACGACGCCGCGGCCGCCGGCGCCAGACCCGCCGGTCCGGTGATCGCGGTCTGGGCCGGGCTCGACAGGGTCAGGACCGCCGTGACCAGCACCTGCGCGACCTGGCGGATCCAGCCGGGAACCGCCCGCGACGACGGCCGGTTGGCCGCCACCGCCACGATCTCCACCACCAGCATCCACACCAGCACGGCCCAGGCCACCCATGCCACCACCGCAAGCACGTCGACCCACACCGACGACGCCACCAGGCCCGCCTGGATCGCCTCCACGGCACCGGCGACGTCGATCGGCCACGACGGCAACGGCGATCCGACCAGCTGCACGAGCGCGATCGGCGGACCTGCGATCGCGATCAGCGCGGCCACCACCGCCAGCACGCTGGCGGTTCGAGAGCGACGACGGGTACTGGTGTGCACGACCATCAGATCCTCCTCAACTTCCCGACGCGGTGATCACCGACTGGATCTCGCGCACCGGAAACGTCACCGACTCCGACGTCGTGGTTGGCCCCAGGGTCCCGCTGACGCCCCCACCGGCCGGTGTCGCACCGCGCCAGCTGACGTCCCAGGTCACCGTCATCGTGGCCGTCATCGCCTCCGAGGTCTGTTCGTAGACGTGCACGCACGCCCCTTTGGGCTCGCCCGGGATCTGGTCGTAGTAGGACACGTTGAGGTTGTAGGCCACACCAGGCAGGTCGCAGGTCAACAGGCCCGTGCCGTCACCCGAATCAATGGTCATCTCGCCCGGTGTGGCCGTCACCTCGACCCACACCGGACCGTCCTCGGCCCGCGTCGGCACCGGGGTCAGCGGCGAGTCCACCCACCACCACTGCTCGGCCAACACGATCGCACGAACCTCGCCTGTCACCGCGGGCTGGTCGAAGGAATGCCGCACGTCCGGACGGGGCGGATCGACCTTGTCCGCGGCCTCCAGACGCAGCTCCGGGATCGTGCGGTAGGTCGGCGGTGGCGGCGGCGCAGCAGCACCGCCTCCCCCACCACCGCCTCCACCTCCGCCTCCGCCGGCGGGATCAGCGGCTGCGCACCCGGTGTCGCACCGCCAGTAGGTCTCGGTCGTGAGCACCCCGCCGGTGTCGCAACGCCGTAGCACGTTCGACCAAGTCGACCCGTCCGCCCGAGTCTCGGTCTGGCCGGCACCCGTGACCCCAACGTCCCCGACGTCATTGCAGATCCGA
>JBBSMS010000290.1:0-1873 GCA_038233055.1 Nitriliruptorales bacterium | reverse complement strand
GTGCTGGTGGTCGCGAGTCCGGACCCCGAACCTCCGTACACCACCACCTCCGAGGACCCCCGGGGGACCGACATCCTGCGGCGCGTGCTCGACGACCTGGGGGTGGAGGTGGTCGAGGGTGACGCCGGGGCCCTGCTCGACGGGCTGGCGCCGGCCGACGTGGCGGTCCTGTTCCGCGACCAGTTGACCAGCGACCAGGAGGATCGGGTGCGCGCGCACGTGCGGGACGGCGGACGGCTGGTGGTCGGGGCCCCCGGATCGCCGTTGGCTGGGCGCCAGAAGCGCGTGGCCGGCATCGGCGCCGGGGGAGCGCCCGGGTGTGACCTGTTGCCGGCGCGGACCGTGATCTCCCTAGACGTCGACCTGTTCGAAGGACGTGACGCGACGCTGGTGCCCGACCTGTTCGAGGTGGCGGGATCGCCCACGCAGGTCTGCTGGGAGGATGATGGTGCGGCCCTGGTCGGCGTGTGGGACGGCCTGCCCGGTGGTTGTGACGCAGGTGACGGGTCGGGACGGACCGTGGTGCTCGGTGATCCCGACGTGGTCACGAACGCGGCGATCATGGCGGAGCCCGCGCTGGGGCAACTGGCCACGCTGTTCCTGCCCGTCGACGCCGGCCGCGTCGTGGTGCTGGTCGGGACCGAGGCGCCGCCCGCCCCGGTCGGTCCCGAGGGCTCGGTCCCCGACAACCTGCGGCGGGGGATGTGGCTGGCCGCGCTCGCGCTGGCGCTGTTCGCGGCGGCACGGGCCCGCCGCCACGGCCGCGTGGTCGCCGAGGCGCCGCCGGTCGAAGTCCCGGCCTCGGCGCTGGCCGGTGGGATCGCCGAACTGCTGGAACGGCACGGCCAGGCCGACGACGCCGCGGCGCGACTGCGCGCGGAACTGCGATCCGAACTGGGACCACGACTGGGCACCGGCGACCGCGACGCGGCCGTGTTGGTGCCGCTGGTGGCACGTGCGACCGGACTCGACCGCGAGGTCGTGGCGACGGCCCTTGCGGACGGGCCCGTGCCCGGCGCCGACGGACTGGTGGCGGTGGCCGCCGCCGGTTCTACGGTGCGTGCGGCCCTGGACACGCAACGCCCCGGACCCGCGGGAGCGGCGGCCGACCAGCACTCGACGACCCGTGACCCCGGCGAGACGGGACGGCGCGGGACGGCGAACGACCGGGACGACCCCGTTGCCGGCCCGAGCGACCCCGATGCCGGCGCGCACGACCACGACGTCGGCCCGGACGGCGATCCGCCGGATGCCTGACACCCCCGACCGAACCCCGACCACGACCGCGCCGAACGGTCCGCCGGCAGCTCGCAGCGACCGCCCGGCCGCCCCACACGACGACCCGGAGGTCGCCATGGACGCCACACCACCCACTGCACCCGGAGCCGCGGCGGATCCTCGTGCGGCGCTGACTCGCGTGCGCGAACAGGTCGCACGCATCGTCGTGGGCCAGTCCCACGTCGTGTCCGGGTTGGTGACCGCGTTGCTGGCCGACGGCCACGTCCTGCTGGAGGGCGTCCCCGGGGTCGCCAAGACCCTCACGGTCAAGGTCCTGGCCGCGGCCCTGGACCTGCAGGCCACGCGCGTGCAGTTCACCCCCGACCTGATGCCGTCCGACGTGACCGGTCACCTGGTGCTGGAGGGGGGCGACCTGCGATTCCGCGAAGGTCCGGTCTTCACCAACCTGCTGCTGGCCGACGAGATCAACCGGACGCCGCCCAAGACCCAGGCAGCCCTGTTGGAGGCGATGGAGGAGAAGCAGGTCACCACCGAGGGCCACGCCCGGCACCTGCCCGCGCCGTTCATGGTGATCGCCACCCAGAACCCGATCGAGTACGAAGGCACCTATCCGTTGCCGGAGGCCCAACTCGAC
>JBBSMS010000289.1:0-1875 GCA_038233055.1 Nitriliruptorales bacterium | reverse complement strand
GCCTTTCGGGTGCTGCGTCGCATCGGTTTGTATCTCCACATGGCCCAGCGGACCAGATAGTTGTTGATCTGCCGGAGCACGGCCCGGGTCAACGTCGAGCGGTAGAAGCGCCCGTAGTAGTTGATCCAGCCGCGCACGATCGGGTTGATGGCCGCGGCGAGCTGCTGCACGGTCTGGTTGGACCGGCGGTGCAGCCGCCACGCCCGTATCTGTCCTCGCATGGCCTTGGCGGCGGTGTTGCTGACCGCGGGGGAGAACGACGTGAAGAACTGCCCACGTGCGTTCTTGGCCTTGCGGGGCCGGAAGGTGCAGCCGAGAAAGTCACACGACTCGTGCTCGTGTGAGCCGTGCCGTCCAGACTGCTTGCAGTACACGATCCGGGTCTTGTCCGGATGCAGCACCAGGCGGCATTCGGACAGCCGTGTCGCGATCGCATCACGCACCTGCTCGGCCTGAGCCAGGCTGGTGCCCTACCTTCCTGTGCTCGTGGCACACGTGGATTCAGGCTCAGATGACCCATGCTGGCGTCCGGTAGGCGACCTCCGGCACGAGCCCCGGATAGACGGCTCAATGCCCGTTACGACCCCGAGTCGACCGTTTCTCCTCGTCAGCGGGTGAGGTTCACCAAGTCTCAGCGGCTTGTGTGCATCCCTGCTGACCGCTACGCCACAATTGCGCCACACCCCCAGCGGAGCGCCCGTCACCGACCTGCGACTCGCGGTCGACCGCCGCTCGGACGGCACCGACTTCCTGACGGTGACGGCCTGGAACCGGACCGCCGAGGTGGTGGCCGAGCATCTGACGACGGGCCGCCGGATCGCCGTGTCGGGACGCCTCGAACAGCAGACCTGGACCGACCGCGACAGCGGCGCCAACCGCGAGAAGGTCGTGGTCGTCGCCGACCGCATCGACTTCCTCGACGCCCCGCGCCGCGACGACGCCGGGACCACCGCGCCGGTCGAGGCCGACACGTCCGTCGATGCACCCGAGGCGGAGCGAGCCGAGGCGGCGGCGTCCTGAACGAGCGCGGACGGGTCAGCCGAGCCGTTCCTCGACGGCCGCCACCACCGCGGCGATGCCGTGGGGCGTGAACACGATCGAGTAGTGGTTCACGTCGTCGACCTCGACCAGGTCGACGTGATCGAGATCGCCCAGCACCGAGGCGGTCAGCTCCGGGTCGTGGAAGCCCGGCGGCTGGTCCAACAGGTCACGCGGCGCCCGCAGGAAGGTGGCGGGCACCGTGGTGCGGGCCAGCGCGGTCGTGGCCACCTCGTCGGTCAGGATGTCCCCGCCGTCGGCAACGACCGCGTCGCGCGACACCCGCGACCGCCACCGGCCGTCCTCCTCGACCAGGTCCCACACCAGGTACTCGCGGGCCTCGTCCAGGATCGGGCCGACAGCGGGGTGTTCGCGCCAGCGGTCCAACACCTCGTCGACCGACCCGAAGGTCAGCTCCAGCCGCGCCATGGCGGGGCCCAGCACCTGGCCCAGCGCCTGGTCGACGGTGACGCCGTCGGGCAGGGGCGTCGGCGCCACCGGCAGGCCACCGTCGACCAGCACCAAGCCACGGACTCGGTCCGGGTGGCGCATCGCCGCGTTGGCCACGATCCACCCACCCATCGAGTGGCCCAGCAGGACGGGGGCATCGGCCCCGACGTGGTCGGCCACGGCGACCAGGTCGTCGCCGTGCGTGGCCAACCCGTACGGCCCGGGATGCGTCCCGGAGCCCCCGCGGCCACGGTGGTCCACCGCCACCACGGCGCTGCCACGGTCGGCCAACGCGGTCGCGACGGCGTCGAAGGAGCGCAGGTTGGCGGTGATGCCGTGACTCAACACGACCTGGACCGGCCCCTCGCCCCAGCGACCGATGGTCAG
>JBBSMS010000288.1:0-1891 GCA_038233055.1 Nitriliruptorales bacterium | reverse complement strand
CTCAACCGGCTGTTCACCAGCTGGGTGGAGCGCGTGTACCACCGCCGCGCCCACCGCGAGACCGGCCAGCCGCCCCTGGAACGGTTCCTCGGCGACGGCGACCCGCCGGCGGTGCCGTCCCCGGCGCTGCTGCGCGAGGCGTTTTTGTGGTCAGAGACCCGCAGCGTGTCCAAGACCGCCACCGTGGCGCTGCACGGCAACCGCTACGAAGTCGACGCCGCCCTGGTCGGCTGCGTCGTCGAGCTGGTCTTCGACCCGTTCGACCTGACCCACATCGACGTCCGCTACGCCGGACGGCCCATGGGCGCCGCCACCCCCCACGTGCTCGGCCGCCGCGTGCACCCCCACGCCATCGCCGGCGTGGACGCCGGCGAGGTCGCGCGCACCGGCATCGACTACCTCGGCCTGATCGACGCCGCCCACGACCAACGCGACCAGCGGACCATCAACTACCACGACCTGGCCCGCCACAACGACCCTGACAACCCCGACGACCCCGACGACGACGACGGCGGCGACCCCGTCGGCGCGGTGGCGCCATGACCGTCGAGCGGCTGCGCGCCCACTACGGCTTCACCCGCACCCCGTTCGGCCGCGACCTGGCCCCCTCGATGCTGTTCGCCGGCCGCGGCCACAAAGAAGCCGTCGCCCGCATCGGCTGGCTGATCGGCGAAGCCGCTCTTGGCGTGCTCACCGGCGAAGTCGGCGCCGGCAAGACCGTCGCCGCCCGCGCCGGCGTCGCCGCTTTGGACAACTCACGGCACACGGTCGTGTACCTGCCCAACCCCGCGATCGGCGCCCGCGGCCTGCACATGCACCTGGTCGCCGCGCTCGGCGCCACCCCACGCTTCCACACCGCCTCCCTCATCGGCCAAAGCGCCGACCTGCTGGCCGCCGAACACGACGAACGCAACAAAAACGTCGTCCTCGTCGTCGATGAGGCCCATCTGCTGACCGGCGACCAGCTCGAACAGTTGCGGCTGCTCACCAACAGCGACATGGACGCCCGCTCCCCGCTGGCCTGTCTGCTGGTCGGCCAACCCACCCTGCGGCGGCGGCTCAAACTCGGCCATCTCGCCGCCCTCGACCAGCGCATCGCGCTGCGCTACCACCTCGCCGGCATGGACCTGAGCGAAACCGTCGGCTACGTCAAACACCACCTGCAACTGGCCGGACGCTCCGACCCGCTGTTCAGCGACGACGCCGTCGCGCTCATCCACCAGACCGCCCGCGGCGTCCCCCGAGCGGTCAACAACCTCGCCATCCAAGCCCTCATCGCCGCCTACGTCGACGGCAAAGGCATCGTCGACGAGTCCTCAGCCAAAGCCGCGGTCACCGAAGTCACCAGCGAATGACCGCCGACCTGCGCCGCCTGCGCGCCCTCACCGACCACAACAGCAAGCTCGTCGTCCACGACGCCGTCGAAATCCTCGCCGGCCTACGCGACCTGGACCACCATGACCCCGGCGTCGGACTCCACCTGCTGCAAAGCCTCACCCACCAAGCCGACGCCTGCCTCGCCCACACCATCGCCGACGCCCACGACCGCGGCTACACCCACAACGACCTCCGCACCATCATCGGCTTCCACGACTGACCAACCCCGCGCTTCAACCATCAACGCCCCCGCCCACCCGCGGGGGCGTCCTCACGTCGCCACCGACCCAGCCAGGCATCGACAAACAACATGTCGCCGCCATCCTCAACCAGCGCGTCGCCTGACACCACCGACGACGGCGTGGTGCACTCCCCGGACGTGTCGCGCTCCATCGGCTGCACCAACTGCGTGCACGCCTGCCCCTGGGGCGTGCCCAAGTTCGACCCCGTCGAGCAGCTCGCCTACAAGTGCAACCTGTGCTACGACCGCACCTCGGTCGGCCTCGGTCCGATG
>JBBSMS010000287.1:0-1899 GCA_038233055.1 Nitriliruptorales bacterium | reverse complement strand
GGTGGCCCCGTGGGTGGCCGTCGTCGCGGCGGGGCTGGTGATGGCCGTGGCCACCGTGCTGTTCGCCCGTTCAGACCTGATGCGTGGCATGACCGGCACCGTCGCCACCGTCAGCGGCGGCGCCCTGCGGGTCCCGGCGGTCCGCGTCCTGATGCTGGTGTTCGTGCTGGTGGGCCTGGCCTTCGGGACCATCGACATCCTGGCGCCGGCCGTGGCCGAGGCCAACGGACGGCCCACCCTGGCCGGGGTCGTGCTGGCGGCGTTCGCCTTCGGGTCGGCCGTCGGCGGCCTGGTCTACGGGGCCCGGTCGTGGCCGTCGATGCGCCACCGCCGCCTGCAGGTGCTGCTGGCCACGATGATGGTCGCGCTGCTGGCCATCACGCTGGTGCTGGACGACTTGGTCGCCTTCGGGGCGGTCGCCATGGTCGGGGGAGTGGTGATCGCGCCATCGGTGGTGATCATCTTCGCGATGGTCGACGACCTCGCCCCCGCGTCGGTCGTGACCGAGTCACTGGCCTGGCTCAACACCGCGGTCATGGCCGGAGCCGCCGGTGGCGCCGCCGTCGCGGGCCGCCTGGTGGAAGGCCCGGGGTTGGCGGCGTCCTGTGTCACGGCCGCCGCCGTGCTTGGTGTCGCCGCTGTGGTGGTCGGCCGCTCCGGGCGCACCCTGTCTGCCGAGGCCGTCCGCGAGTGACCGCCTGCCGGTCGGCGCGCCCCCGCCTTCCCGTCTTTCACCACGCTCGACGGTGAGTCCGACCGGCCAGATGTGGCCGGACCGGCTCACGGACGGGGGTCGGTGGGCGGGGCGTGGGTGGGCAGGTCCTGGGTGGTCAGGACGGCCAGTGGTGGTGGGAGGCCAGGGCGGCGGACAGGCGGGCGAACCGGTCGCGGTCGAGGATCGCGGCCTCGCGCCGCATCCCGTCCGGGTGGATCCGCAGGATCCGGTCGAGGTTGACCCACGACGGTCGGTGCTCGCCGTCCCAGTCGCCGGCCCCGATCCCGACCCAGCCGCGGTCGCCGTCGTGGTCGTGGCTGGACAGTTGCACGGCCAGCACGGCAGCGTCGGGCAGGCGGGCGACGACGACGACCGGCCGATCCTTGCCGCGGCCGTCGGCCTCCTCGTAGGGCACCCAGGTCCACACGATCTCGCCCGGGTCGGGGTCGCCGTCGGTGTCCGGGTTGTACGAGGTCCGAACGAGGTCGAGGTCGCGCGGGTCCACCTCGATCGTGGCGGCCGGTCCGACCTGGCCCGCACTGGCGACGCCGTCGTCGTCGCGGTCCATCCGGCGGCGGTCGCGATCCGGGTCGGCGTCGGACGGGCTGATGCCACCACCCGCGTCACCCTGCGCATCGACGTGGGCGTCGTCGCCGTCGTCGTCGCGGGGTCGGAACGGGCGTGGCGGCGCGTCGTCGGCGGGTGCGGCCTCGGCCCGGGACCGGCGTGCAGGCGCGTCGGGGGTCGTGGCCGGTGCGGGTGCGGCCACAGGTTCGTCGGACTCGGCCGCGGGATGGTCAGGGGTCCGGTCGTGGGTCTGGGCCGCGCGCTCCCGCTGGCCGCGACGGGCCTCATCCACGGTTGCCAGGTCCGGGATGTCGATGCCCGACGAACCACCGGAACGGCCGGACGTGGTCGCCCGGCTCACCGCTCGGATCGCGGTCAGGGCCAGGTCGCGGAGGATGGTCGTCCAGGAGGTCATGTGCCGGCAGCCTAGGGTGCCGTTCCGCCCGTGGGGGTGGGCCGTCGGCCGGTCCGACCCCGGACCGTTCGTCCGCCCCGCCACGGTCGTGCACGCGGCAGACTGGGCCCACGGCCGACCCGGGAGGAACCGTGTACTGGTACTGCCTGACCCACAACAAGGTCGAGGACGAGGACGACGGCTGCGCCGACCGCCAACGCCT
>JBBSMS010000286.1:0-1912 GCA_038233055.1 Nitriliruptorales bacterium | reverse complement strand
GGTGGTCATGAGGACAAACATGCTGGTCAGCGGCTTGCGGGGGGTCCGCCAGCCCGAATTAGTGTAGGCACACGACTTGAGGCGTGTCGCTCGACTTCCAGGCGTGCGAGCGCTTGGGTGGTGGGCATGTACCTGCGGGAGACACGGCGGACGAACCGGGACGGCTCGGTGGTGCGGTACTTGCAGCTGGCGCACAACGAGCGGCACTCGGAGACCGGCAACTCGGTGGCGAAGGTGATCCACAACTTCGGCCGCGCCGAGCACGTCGACCGCGACGCGCTGGCTCGTCTGGTGTCGTCGATCTCACGGTTCCTGACTCCGGAGCAGGCGCTGGTCGCCGCCGCGGGGGCTGAGGTGGAGATCCTGGACTCCCGCCACCTGGGTGGGGCGTGGACGCTGGACCGGATCTGGGAACGGCTCGGGATCGGAGCAGCGATCCGCCGGGTCGCCGAGGGCCGCCGGCTGGACGGCGAGACGACCGAGCGGGTGCTGTTCGCGTTGGTCGCGCAGCGTGCGTTGGAGCCGGGCAGCAAGCTGGCCGCGACCGACTGGGTGGCGCACCGGGTCGCGATCGAGGGGTGTCCCGGGTTCTGCGACGACGCCGCGTACCGGGGCATGGACTTCCTCCTCGACGCACTGGGTGAGATCGCGGGTGAGATCTTCGGCTCGGTTGCCACCCTGTTGAACCTGGACCTCGATTTGGTCTTCGTGGACACCACCTCGACCTACTGGGAGGTCGACGTCGCCGACGAGCTCGCCGACCTCCAAGAGACTGTCGACGACGATGGGATCACTCGACCGGTCGAGCAGGCCAAGCGGGAGTTCGGGCACTCCAAGGACCACCGGACCGACCTGCCGCAGGTGGTGATCGCGATGGCGGTGACCCGCGACGGTGTCCCGGTGCGGTGCTGGACGTTCCCCGGCAACGAGACCGACCAGCGCATCATCCGGACCGTGAAGGACGACCTGGCCGGGTGGAACCTGCACCGGATGGTCTGGGTCGCCGACCGTGGCTTCGCCTCGGCCGCCAACCGGGCCTACCTGACCCGCGGCGGCGGGCACTACATCCACGCCGAGAAGCTCCGCAACACCAACACCGAGGCGGCCGCCGCGCTGGCTCGTCCGGGCCGCTACCGCACCGTCGCGGGGAACCTGCGGGTCAAGGAAGTCCAGGTCGCGCCCGGCGGTGACGGCGATGGCGACCAGGGCGCGAGGACCCAGCGGTTCGTGGTCTGCCACAACCCCGAACAGGCCGACCGCGACGCCGCGGTCCGCGCCCGGCTCGTCGCGCACCTCGATGAACTCATCGCCGGCTCCGACACGTGGACGCACCGACGTCGCGACGAGTTCGTCGGCAGCCTGAAAACCAAGCCCGGGCTGCGCCGCTACCTGCGCCGCACCAAGTCAGGGCTGCTCCGCATCGACCACGCCACCGTCAAAGACGAGGTGCACCTGGACGGCAAGTGGCTGCTTCGCACCAGCGACGTCACCCTGAGCCCCGAGGACCTCGCCGCGGCCTACAAGCAGCTCCTGCAAGTCGAACGGGGGTGGCGCGACATCAAGGGCGCCCTCGGCCTCCGACCGGTGTTCCACTACCGCGAGGACCGGGTCCGCGGCCACGTCCAGCTCTGCTGGCTCGCGCTGCTGCTGATCCGAGTCGTCGAGAACGCCACCGGCGACACGTGGCGCAACATCCGCCACGAACTGGACCGGATGCACCTGGTCACCCTGGCCACCGGCGACGGGCAGGTCGCGCAACGCTCGGCCACCACCACCGGCCAGAGGACCATCCTGGCCGCCCTGGAACTGCCCGAGCCGCCACGGTTCTTCGACTTCACCGCCCCCAGCGCCGGCTGACGCTGAGCGGTCCTCACCGACTCCCCTCGCCAGCAGGTCGTGTAGTAACACGACC
>JBBSMS010000285.1:0-1968 GCA_038233055.1 Nitriliruptorales bacterium | reverse complement strand
GGGGTTGGTTCAGGGGTTGGTTCAGGGGTTGGTTCAGGGGTTGGTTCAGGGGTTGGTTCAGGGGTTGGTTCAGGGGTTGGTTCAGGGGTTGGTTCAGGGGTTGGTTCAGGGGTTGGTTCAGGGGTGGGGATGGACGTGGAGGTTGGGGTTGGGGTCGGGGTCGGGGTCGGGGTCGGGGTCGGGGTCGGGGTTGGGGTTGGGGTTGCGCTGGATGGTTGCTCGGTGGGCGATGGCAGGCCCGATCGATCCTGCTGGGCCGACGCGACCCCCGGGAGTGACTCCCGGGGGTCATTTACGTCAGGCAGGTCCCACGTCCACACCAGCACGGCCGCCACGGCCACCGACACCACGCCGGCGGCCGTGCCTGCAACTGCCCTGCGTGACCACGTGGGTAGTTGCATGGGTCACCGTCCCTGGCGGCGGATCACCAGGGTGCCGGCCAGTGCCAGCAAGCCGAACAACATGGCCAGCGCGATGGGCAGGGTGGGGCCACGTTCCGGTGCAACACCGGTGTCGATGCGATCGGGAATCGGGATACCGCCGACGTCGCCGCCGTCAGTGCCGGTCTGGTCGTCACTCGGGTCCAGTGGGTCGGTCCCGTCATCCAGGACCTCCTGGCCGTCGTTGACGCCACCGTCATCGGTGTCGGGATCCAGCGGGTCGGTCCCGCGGTCGACCTCGTCACCGTCGGTCAGGCGGTCGTCGTCGGTGTCGGGGTCCAGCGGATCGGTCCCACGGTCCACCTCGTCACCATCGTCGAGGCCATCACCGTCGGTGTCGGGGTCGTTGGGGTCCGTGCCGAGGTCGTCCTCCTCATCGTCGGTCAGGCCGTCGCCATCGGAGTCCGGGTCGTCGGGGTCGGTGCCGTCTGCTTCGCACTCGACGCCACCTTCGGGTGCCAGGGCAACGGCCTCGAGCGGCAACAGCTCCAAGGTCGTGTTGAACACCTCCGTGCTGACCAGGTCGTCGGCGGTGACGGTGATGTCGACGGTGACGACACCATCGAGCGAGCCCTCGCCGGTGGCGCCGTCCGAGAGATCAGTGAAGGTTCCCAGCGAGACTGTCACCTCGGCCGTCAGGCCCAGGAGCGCCACTTCGAGGTCGGCATCGGTGGTAGCGGTCAGCATGGTGATCGTCCCGTCCGGCCCGGTGACGTTCACGGTCGGCGCGCTGTACGTCGCCGTCCCGTCCGCGCCGTCGGAAGTTGCCGTCACGACGGCCGGAGACACGATGTCGATGGTGACCTCGCCTCCGAACAAGCTCGTTGACTCAATGGATCCGGTGGCGGTCGACACGACGTCGCGCGAGTCGTTGGCACCGCCGTTGGCCACGAGTGTGACCTCGCCGCTGGTCTCGGCGGCGTCGAGTTCGGTCACCAGCAACCCGTCGGGCAACAGGTCCGACACGGGCTCTGCGATGTCCACATCCGCAGCCGTGGTGGTGGCGTCGGCCAACGGGGTTCCTTCGGCCACGCAGGCGTCGGCGCCGGCGAAGTTCGCCTCGACGTCACCGGCCAAGGCGACCGCACTGACCCCGGCGATGTCGACGACGGCCAGGTCGCCACCATCGGAAGATGACGGTGGGGCCTCCGCGCGGAATTCGTCGAACCCGACAGACAGGCCGGCAAGGGACGTGTCGAGGTTGGACGCGACCGCCACCGAGGCGGGCCCGGCCGTGCTGTCCACATCGGTCTCGGCGCTGCCGACGATCACGTCGGCGAGGTCGTCCACGGCCACGTTCACGACGTCGGCATCGGTGGAGCCGGAGTAGTCCGCAGGGAGCGGGTCGGCGGCGGCGCCACTGGCCATCAGTGGGACGGCGGCAACCGCCAGCACCGTCGCGAGCAGGCTTGAGGGGAGTGATCTTTTCCGGTCCATCGGGCATCCATTGTTGGGGGGTCGAGCCGACGCAGCGCCGACGCGGCAGTACGCCGCGCGACGTCAGTTCCCCCCCGACAATACGCCGGTG
>JBBSMS010000284.1:0-1977 GCA_038233055.1 Nitriliruptorales bacterium | reverse complement strand
CGTGGAGATCTCCACCGACAAGGTCGACACCGAGATCCCGTCACCCGTCGCCGGCACCGTCCAGGAACTCAAGGCCGAGGTCGACGACACCGTCGAGGTCGGCCAGGTCATCGCCGTCATCGGCGAGGGCGACGACGCCGATGCCGACAAGGACGACACCGGGGATGAGGCCGATGAGCACACCGAGGATGCAACCGACGGCGGGGACGCCGACGACGACACCACGGACGACGACACCACGGACGACGACGAGAACGGCGGCGACGACCAGGCCGCGGACGGCGGCGGGGGCTCGTACGGGGCCGACGGCAGCGGGCCCGCCGAGGCCGGCGACCGGCCCTCCGGCGACCGGATCGCCAAGGGCGACGGCGACACCCACGACCTGATCATCGTCGGCGGTGGGACCGGGGGCTACTCGACCGCACTGCGTGCGGCCCAGCTCGGGCTCGAGGTCGCGTTGGTCGAGAAGGCCAAGGTTGGCGGCACCTGCCTCCACTGGGGTTGCATCCCGACCAAGGCGATCCTGCAGACCGCCGAGGTGGCCGAGCACGCCCAGGACGCAGGCGACTTCGGCGTCACCGTGGACTACCACGGGATCGAGGTCGCGGCCATGAACGAGCACAAGGACGCCGTGGTCGACAAGATGTGGAAGGGTCTGCAGGGCGCACTGAAGGGCCGCGGCGTCGAGACCGTCGCCGGCACCGCCACCTTCACCGGCCCTCGGTCGGTGACCGTCGCCACCGACGACGGTGACCGCGAGCTGTCGGCCGCCGCGCTGGTCATCGCCACCGGCTCGGTCCCGATCGAACTCCCCTTCGCGACCTACGACGGCGACAAGGTCATCAACAGTGACCACGCGCTGCACCTCGACGAGCTGCCGTCGTCGGCGATCGTGCTGGGGTCCGGTGCCGTGGGCATGGAGTTCGCAACCGCCTGGTCCGCGTTCGGGGTCGACGTCACGATCGTCGAGCTGCTGGACCGGCTCCTGCCACTGGAGGACGCCGATTCGTCCAAGGAGATCGGCCGCGCGTTCCGCAAGCGCGACAACCTGACCGCGATGACCGGGACCAAGCTGACCGAGGTCGACGCGTCGGGTGACGGCGTCGTCGCGACAATCGAGACCAGCAAGGGCGACACCGAGACGCTGGAGGCCGACCTGCTGTTGGTCGCGGTCGGGCGCCGGCCCGTGACCGAGGACATGGGCATCGACCAGACCGGGGTCGAGCTCACCGATCGTGGCTTCGTCACCATCGACGAGTACTGCCGCACCACGGTCGACGGGGTCTACGCCGTGGGCGACGTGATCCCGACCCTGGGACTGGCACACGCGTCCTTCGCCGAGGGCTTCGTCGTGGCCGACCAGCTCGCCGGACTCGACGTGGTCCCGATCGACTACAAGGGCGTGCCGCGGGTCACCTACAGCCACCCGGAGGTCGCTTCCGTGGGCTTCACCGAGGCCGAGGCGACCGAGGCCGGCCACGAGGTCGTGGTCGAGAAGTACCCCTTCCAGGCCCTGGGACGCGCCGCCATGATGAACGCCACCGGCATGATCAAGGTCATCGCCGAGGCCGACGAGGATGCCGAGGGCGGCGCCGGCCGCGTGCTCGGGATCCACATCGTCGGCCCCCGCGCCACGGACCTGATCGCCGAGGGCCAGCTGATCTACAACTGGGAGGCACTGCCCAGCGAGGTCGCCCAGTTCATCCACGCCCACCCCAGCCTCGGCGAGGCGATCGGCGAGGCCCACCTCGCCCTGGCCGGCCGCGGCCTGCACGGCTGAGCCACCCGACGATCCGCACGACCTCCCCGTCCCTCCACCCACCCCGGAGCGCCCATCATGGCCAACGTCGAACTGCCCCAACTCGGCGAGTCCGTCACCGAAGGCATCATCACCGCCTGGCTGGTCGAGGTCGGTGACACCGTCGAGGCCGACGACCCCATCGTGGAGATCTCCACCGACAAGGTCGACACCGAGAT
>JBBSMS010000283.1:0-1986 GCA_038233055.1 Nitriliruptorales bacterium | reverse complement strand
TCGGGCCGCTCGCGCTGGATGATCTCGGCGACGTTGCGCACCTCGACGTCCTGGGCCTCATCGTCAGCGTCGGCCAGGTCGGCCGCCAACTCGCCGTCGGTGGCGCGGAACATCGAGACGTTGAACGTCGAGAAGGACACCGGCGGCGGTCGATCCGCGGACGCCGGGGCGACGGGCAGCGTGAGCGCTGCCACAATGGCCGCGCCGACAGCGGCGGTGACTCCCTGGCGGGCGGTGCGGTGAGACGGGGACATCGAACCTCCGGGCGTGAGCGTCGGCCCTCAGCCTGAGACGCGGTCCGCGCCCCACCAGCACGGGCCGGGTGGCGTCGTTGACGCTACCGGCAGTGCCCGGGTTTGTCCGGGTCGCGCCTGAGGTAGCGAAGTCCGACCTCAGGACCTGGTGCCCCTCCTGATCACGGACGACGAACCCCTCGGCCTCCTCTCGCAGGAGGGCCGCGTCGAGGTTGCACCTGATCTCGGCGTCGGTGCCGACGAAGGTGCCGGCGCCGCCCGCGGCGCCGCGGGCGTCCAGGACCGCCACCTGGTAGGCCTCGACGGCGTTCAGCCCGGACGCCGTCAGCTTGATCTCGGTGCCCCAGGTGTGGGCGACGAGGTCGGCGGTGGCCTCGACGGTCCCGGTCTCGTCGACGGACACCGCCTCCAGCACCGGGCCCGGCGCCTGGTCGGAGCGGGCGAGGTCCAGCCCAAGGACGACGGCAGCGGCCGCGGCCAGTGCGGAAACGGTCGCGGTGCGCAGGGTGTCGCGCGAGGCGGAGCGCCGCTCCTCGCCGTCGATCCGTGCCTCGATCCGCTCACCGAGCCCGGGGCCCGGGACCGCAGATGCCGGTGTCGGGCCGCGTGCCTCGGCGAGGGCACTCGCCGCCGGTGTCAGCTCCTGCATGTCGGCGCGGCACTGCGCGCACCCGGCCAGGTGGGTACGGACCTGGTCGGCCTCGCCCGGGGCACGTGTCCCAGGACGAGGGCGCCCAGTGACTCGCGCAGGGTCGACAGAGACGGGTCGTAGCGGTGCCCGCTGCGCCAGGCGCGCAGGAACGTCTCCTGGACGACGTCCTCGGCGGGCCGCGGTGCGATCCCCGCTGTCGCGGGTCGACGGTCCAGGGGCATCCGGTCTCCTCGTCGTCGACCAGGGCGGGGGTCGAGCCCCGGCGTCGCTGGCTGTGTGTCGGTGAGCCGTGCGGTGTCGGTGGTCTGTACGGCGCCGGCGGCCTCGGCGGGCGCCGTATCCACCTGCGTACCTGTTCGCCCCGGCCGGGGGCCGGGACGCCGCCGGGTGCCCACCGCGATGAGAGGAAGCCGATGAGAGCCAGGATCTCCACGACGGTCGTGGCAGGGGTCGCCGCCAGCATGCTGGCGGCCGCGCCGGTCGTGGCCCAGGACCGGGGGGAGGCGCGCGACAACGGGCGCAGCCAGTCCTGCGACGACCGGGGCCGCGACCGGGCCGACCAGCAGCGCGGGAGCGCGTTCACCGTGACCACGCGGCCGACACCGTGGACGCCGAGCCCGGCGACGGACGCTGCGAGGATGCGAAGGTGGGCCTGGAACCTGCACCGTGCCCATGGCTCCGACACCAAGGCGAAGTGGGTCAAGGCCACCCGGTGGGCGCTGGTCAAGGACCCGGTGACTGGAAGGCCTCCCAACGCGACGTCGTCGACCGGCTGCGCCGTGATCGGTCGGTCCTGTACCGGGTAACAGACAAGAGGCCCTCCGAGATCTGTACCGGCTCGAAGACCCCGACGACGCACCGGCCCTGCTCGACGCCTGGCTGGCCCAACCTGGCGTCGTCGCGGGGCCGGGGGGACGGGGGGTGCCGTCGTCCCCGGATAGGGTATGGCTCGGTCGAGTCACGGGTGGTTCGGACCCGACCGGGAGACGGATCGGGCGGACCCCGCTGGGGACCCGCCCGATCTCGGTTCGGTGGCGCCTCGGTTCAGGCGATCCCCACCGGCAGGTCGTCACGACGACG
>JBBSMS010000282.1:0-1999 GCA_038233055.1 Nitriliruptorales bacterium | reverse complement strand
TCCATGCTGGTGAACACCTCCATGACGCGGGTCATGAAGGTCCGGTCACCGGTCATGATCCAGTCACGCCGGTGCCCCCGTCACGGGCCGTGAGCACGAAGGTGATCGTGTTCGCGGCCCTGAACGGGCGGGTGAAGACGAGGTCGACGACGACCTGCTCGTCCCGGATGTCAGTGATCTCCATGCGGCCGGCCCCGGCCTTGCGGTTGCCGCTCCAGGCGTAGGACGCACCCTCGCCCGCGTCGGGGCCGCCGTGGGTGCGCTCCATGGCGGGGTCGATGTCCTCCCACGGCGACCAGGCCTGCCAGGCGTGGAAGTCGACCAGGTGGTCACGGACTCGGTCCGTTGGTGCGTCGATGTGGATCGAGCGTCGGACCTCGTAGGTGTTCGATGCCATGGGAACCCCGTGCGCGTGACGGCGCCTTGACCGTAGTCGCGCCGGCATCTTGGAGGGCGCGTTCGCCGGTGGTGTGTTCAGGCTCCGTGGCGGGGGCGGAAGCGGTAGTGGCTGACCCCGAAGGTGCGTCCGCCGTCATGGCCCCACAGGCCCGCCACGGTCAGGAAGAACGTCGCCCACCGTCGCTCCCACACTGCGGCCAGGTCCGGGCCCACGTCGGCCGCGAACAGGTGAAGCACCTCGTCGCGATGCTCGTGGAGGTTGTCCAGCCACGCGTGGGCCGTGCGGGCGTAGTGCTGGCCGCCGATCCACCAGTGGTCGTCCACGACCAGGTGTCCTGGCGATGGAGGAACAGGTCGTCGGACGGCATCAGGCCGCCGGAGAAGAAGTAGCGCGCGATCCAGTTCGTAGGGTCGTCGGCGTCGAAGGCGAACCGGATGTCGCGGCCGCTGAAGACGTGCACGAACATCGCGCCGTCGGGTGCCAGCCAGTCCGTGATGCGGGCGAACAGGCGGCGGTGGTTGCGGACGTGCTCGAGCATCTCGACCGACACGATCCGGTCCACCGGGCCGCCGATGCCGGCGTCCGCGGGCGTGAACTCGGCGATGTCCGTGGTGACCACCCGCAGGTTGTCCAGTCCCCGCTCGGCGGCGCGCGCCTCGATGAACGCACGCTGGGTGCGGGAGTTGGACACCCCGACGACCGTGGACGCCGGGAACCGCTCGGCGATGCGCAGCGACACCGATCCCCAGCCGCAGCCCAGGTCCAGCACGACCTGCCCGTCGGCCAGGTCGGCGCGCTCGATCGACAGGTCCAGCATCCGCGCTTCCGACGCGGCAAGGTCGTCGCCGTGTGCCCACAGCCCGGAGGAGTACTTGAGGTGCGGGCCCAGCACCAGTTCGAAGAACCGGGTCGGCACCTCGTAGTGCTGGGCGTTGGCGTCGTCGGTGTTGATCGTGATCGGCTGGTCGTCCAGCGACCTCCGCAGCGGACGGTCGGCACGGGCGCGCCGGTCGGGCGAGGTCGAGGTGTGGTCGCGCACCAACTTCGCCACCCGCAGGTCGATCGCCCGGGCCAGCACCGGTTCGGGGATCCACCCCAGGTCGACCGCCCGGAACGACCACGGCTGGTCGGGCTCGGGTCCGAGGTCGGGCACCGTGCGGTCGTCGGTCGTGGCGTCAGCGCTCATGGGCAGCAGTCTTCGTCGGGATCGGTCGCAGGCCGTTCGGAGCCACGACCCCGCCAGTTTGCCGCGTGGCCCGGCCGACGCCATGGCGCGGTGGAATGAACTGCGCCCGGAACGGCTCCGTGCGATCTCGTCCTAGGCTGTCGGCGCATGCCATTGTTCCGCCGCAAGCCACCCCTGCCATCCGACCTCGAACCGGCGTGGCGTGTCTTCCTCGACTGCGCCCAGGTGGTCGAGTCCGGCCGCCGCGTGCTCCTGTCGACGCTCCCGACGGGTCGGGTCGAACCCGCACCGATCGGGGTCGGGCTGGACGCCATCGCCGGCGCCGTCGCCGACGCCCGCGCATGGATGCCCGGGTGGGAGGTCGAGGTGGTGGCCGAGGACTGGGGTGACTGCGTCGCCGCGCTCGACGAGGC
>JBBSMS010000281.1:0-2025 GCA_038233055.1 Nitriliruptorales bacterium | reverse complement strand
CGCTGCACGTCCACGTCTCGGGCCACCCATCCACGCCACTCCCGTCGGGTGCCCGTCAGACGCCGTCGGACGCCCGAGGGTTCCGCCGGACCCGGCGGGGCCCTCGACCAGGATCGGCGTGCCCAACTGAGGAGTCATCCACACGGGTCGATCGGTTCGTCGGTCAGGTAGCCGATCGTCTGACACACGCCGGCACGGGGGCAGTGGTTGGATTCGAAGAAGTTCACCACCGGTCAGTGCCATTCAAGCCCGGTCTATTGATCGCACCATCCGACCTGCGCCAGGTGACGCGCGAACAGTTCAGCGAGCTGCGTCATGGATGGTTGGCGAAGCGGTGATCCAGACTGGTAGCGATGGTCCCAGTTGCCGCCGGGAACCTGAGCCCTGAGCCTCTTGACATCCAGTCCTTGACCCTCTGGTAGGAACACTTCCCAGTCAATCTTCACGTACCTCGCTGTCCTTCCCGACTCGTCCCAGTGCGGCGCCTCGAATGGCAGTGACGTAGCGACGCCCTTGGCCACGATGCCTCGCCTGACGCGACCTTGCCGGAACAGGTAGACAACCGTCCCCGGCCCAATACCTCGTCGGTGCCGGCCGATGCTCCAGTCGCCGGACCAGCTCCCCCCGGCGCGCGTGACTCTCGCACCCTCATCCCGCTCACGGTCAGAGAGGTCGTAGGAGGTCTCGGGATTCCACGTGCAAATGATGGCATGGTCATCGAATACGTCAGAACTGCCCACCCGCTCACGGACGGGCGCCTCGTCCCTGGCCGGCTCGTCGGGAGCGTCGCCAGCTGGCTCGTCGAGAGCGACGGCCGGCTGGTCGGGTTGGGTGACGAGGTCGGCGACGTCGTCGGGGTCGGGCTGGGCGAGGTCGTGGCGGAGGGTGTCGGCCTCCTTGCGGACGGCTTCGAGGATGCCGTTGATGAAGCGGTGGGAGGCATCGCCGGACAGGTCCTTGGCCAGTTCGACGGCCTCGTCGATGACGACGGCGGGAGAGACCTGCTGGAACAGCAGTTCCCAGACGCCCAGGCGCAGGATGTTGCGGTCCACGACCGGCATCCGGTTGACCTCCCAGCGGTGGGAGAAGCGCCCGATGATCCCGTCCAGGCGGTGGCGGCAGGTGGCGACGCCGTCCACCAGCACACGGGCGTAGTCGTCCAGCGCGGCGTCCCCGATCGGGCTGACCTGGTCGTCGTCGAGGTCGAGGTCGTCGAGCAGCGCGACGGCGTTCGGGTCGATGGCGATGTCGGCCAGCGTGGCGGACGGGTCCTCGCCCTTCAGGTCCGCCTGGAACAACACCTTCAGCGCACGCACGCGCGACCGGCGCGGATCGGTCGTCCCCGGACGGGGTTCATCGGAGACGGGGACCGGGGTCGCTGCCGGGTCAGCCATCAGGCCACCTCGTCTCTGGCCGCAGAACGAGCGCAGCGAGTTCTGCAACGTGCCCGAGGTACGAGGGCACGCATCAGGCGCGCGAGATGTAGTCGCCGGTGCGCGTGTCGACCTTGATCTTCTCGCCGATGTCGATGAACAAGGGCACCTGGACCTCGACGCCGGTCTCGAGCTCGGCCGACTTGAACGTCGACGTGGCGGTGTCACCGGCCAGGCCCGGCTCGGTGTGGGTCACCTCGAGGACGACCGACGCCGGCACCTCGACGCCGACCAACCGGCCCTCGTACTCCTCGACCATCAGTTCGTCGCCCTCGCGGACCCATGCGGCCTGGTCGCCGATGACCTCGGGCTGGACGTGGCGCTGGTCGTAGGTCTCGGTGTCCATCAGCACGTAGGCGTCACCGTCCCGGTACAGGAACTGCAGGGTCTTGCGCTCGACGTAGGCCTGCTCGACGTCCTCGGCGGACCGGAACGTGCGCTCCAGGACCTTCCCGGTCTCGACGTTCTTGAGCCGGGTGCGCACCACGGCCTGGCCCTTGCCGGGCTTGTGGTGCTCGTTGGACACGACCGACCACAGCTTGCCGTCCAGCAGCAGGGTCATGCCGTTCTTGAGGTTGTTCGTGGAGACCAT
>JBBSMS010000280.1:0-2036 GCA_038233055.1 Nitriliruptorales bacterium | reverse complement strand
CTGGTGGCCGACGACCAGCGCCTGGTGCGCCAGGCGGTCGTCGACCTCTTCACCAGAACGCATCGACCGACGGTGGCGGTGTTCGGGGACGTCCACTGGGCCGACGGCGCCACCCTGGACCTGTTGACGCTGGTGGGTCGCAGGATCGCAGACACCCACACGCTGCTGGTGGTGACGTTCCGGGAGGTGCCGTCGGAGCACCCACTCAACCTGATGATGGGTGACCTGCCTGCCGCACGGGTCGACAGCATCCAACTGCAGCCCCTGAGCCGCCGGGCGGTCGCCACGCTGGCTGACGGACAGGCTCCGGCGGCACGAATCTTCGACCGGACCGGCGGCAACCCACTGCTGGTGTCCGCGTTGTTGTCCAGCCCGGGTTGAACAGGTTCCGGCCACGGTCAGCGACGTGATGGGCTCGCTGGTGGCGCGGCTGGCCGGAACGGCCCAGCGGCTGGTCCAACTGGTGTCGGTGGTGCCGGGACAGGCAGAGCTCGCCCTGCTGGACGAGGTCGACCCGGACCTGATGGATTCCTACGACGCCGCGGCGCATCTGGGCCTGTTGCGGATGGAGGACCTGGCGGTCACCTTCCGGCACGAGTTGGCCCGGGCCGCCATCGAGGACGCACTGACCGAACCGCTCCGACGTCAGCTGCACCTGCAGGTGCTGACCGCGGGTGAGCGGCTCGGGTTCGACCCGGCCCGCCTGGCCCACCATGCCCGCCACGCACGGGACGTCGAGGCGATGGTGCGGTGGCTGCCCGATGCGACCGGGTAGGCGGCTGCCGGGTTCAGCCACCGCGAGGCCATCACCCACCTGGAAGCGCTCGAACCCCACCTGCACCTGCTGCCCATCGACCAACAGGCCGACCTGTATGAGTTGGGGGCCACCGAGGGGGAGTTCGCCAGCGGGCAGGGGATGCGACCCGCCATGGCCGCCGTCGACCTGCGCAGGCAGTTGGGCGACGTGGCGGGGGTGGGCGCCGGCCTGGTCCGCGCGTCACGGTCGGCATGGGCCGGGGGTGACTTCGCCCACGCCGGCGAGCTGGCGGAAGAGGCTGTGGAGGTGCTCGGAGCCGTCGGCGGCGAGGCGGTTGCCTGTGCACAGGTGGCGGGGGGGGCGACCCAGGACTACGAGCCGGCGATCGCACTGCGCTACTCGGAGCAGGCCCTGGCGTTGGCGCCCGGGCCCAGCCAGGCGCGGGCGCTCGCGCTGATGACGGCCGGCGTGTGCAGGAACCTGCGGGCCTACCCGGAGGGCTCCGCGATGTTGGAGGAGGCAGCGGACATCGCTGAGTCCCTGGGGTTGGCGTGGGAGCTGCAACGCGCGCGGGCGAACCTCATCGAGACGGCCCTGTATGCCAGGGACATCGACCATGCTCGTCGCCGAAACGAGACCGTCCGCACGTCATTGGACGACGACATCGGCAAGGCCGCATGGCACGTCATGGTCGGCGCGGCGATCGACACGGCTGCCGGCGACTACGGAGCCGCCGGCGTCCTCCACGACGTTGTCGACCGTGGCGGCCTCGAGGGGTCGCTGCAGTGGTTCGCCGAAGCATTCCTGGCTGAGTTGCTGGTGCGCAGTGGGGACTCGCGGGCCGGCTCGGCCGTGGAGCGGTTCTGGGACCGAGCGCGCATCGACGGACAGGTGCAGGACCGCGCCCGAGCCAGCACGGTCTCGGCCCAGTACCTGTGGGTGTTCCAGCACCGGGACGATCACGTCACCGGCCGCAACGTCGAGATCTTGGAGGCGACCGTTGACCGGGCGGCCCGGTGGGCGGTCGGCGAGCATGCGCTGTGGCTGTGGCTCGACGGCCACCTCGATGCACTCCCCGACCAGGCCCCGCAGCCAGTGCGCTGGCTCGGCGACGGCCAGTGGGAACGCGCAGCCGACTGGTTCGCCCAGAAGGGCGTCCCGTTCGAACAGGCCGTGGCGTTGAGCCTGGGTGGCACCGAGGCCCGACTGGAGGCCCTCCGGATCGCCCAGCGCATCGGGGCCCGGGCGTTGGCCGCCAGGTTCCGCCGCGAACTGCGCG
>JBBSMS010000279.1:0-2036 GCA_038233055.1 Nitriliruptorales bacterium | reverse complement strand
GCCTGCCGCAGACGCGCCGGGAGGGGCGCCGGACGCGCTCCACCAGCGACCCGGAGGGCATGCGTGTAGGCGCCGCGACGCTCGGCAGACCTGCCGACGCCGAGGACCTCGACGTGCGTACCCAGCGCCAGGCACCGGGCCGCGATGTCGCGTCCGAGGAATCCCTGTGCCCCGGTGACCATCACGCGCGCGGGTCGGGAACCCGTCACGACCTCGCGAGCGCCCTCCGGCGACGCAGCAGGTCGGCGACGCCGTCGGCAAGGGACCACTGGGGCGTCCACCCCAGCACGTTCCGGGCCCGAACCGGCGACCCCACGAGTCGATGGGGGTCGAGCGTCGCGGGCCGCGCGCCCATCTGCACGTCCTCTCGGGTCGTGACGGTGGGTTGCGGATGCTCCGTCACGACCCCGTGTCGGCCAGCCGCCGCGGCAGCCGCGACCGCAACGTCGGCCACGGAACTGGGCACGCCCGTCGCGGCATTGCAGACGAATGGCCCGTCGGTCAGCGCCTCGGACGGGGCCAGCGCGGCCGTGACGATGAGGTCGGCGACATCCTGGACGTGGACTAGGTCGCGCACTCGCGACAGGTCACGCATCACGATGGGCGCGTCGTGTGGCAGCTCGATGGCTTGGCGCACTGCGGTGCCGACGAGACTCCAGTCCGGCGAGTCAGGTCCGTACACGGCGAACGGCCGGACGATGACCAACTCGAACCCATGGGTTCGAGCCATGGCCCGGGCGATGGCTTCGGCCGCGACCTTGGCGGCCGCGTAGGGACTCAGTGGGTCGATGGGATGACATTCGTCCACGACCGGGCGCTCGGGCAGGCCGTACACCTCGGCCGACGACACCAGGACCAGTCGACGCAGGCATCCGGCTCGAGTCGCCTCCTGGAGCACCGTGGCCGTGCCCAGCGCATGCGCCTCCACCGAGGCAGCCGGGTGGCGGTAGCTGAAGGCGACGGATGGCGGCCCTGCGATGTGGATGACGGTGTCGGCTCCCACGACCACGGGACGGACACTGTTGGCGTCGCAGATGTCCCCGAACGTCCAGGCACCGTCGCAGTCGGGTGGCTCGAGGTCGTTGCTGCTGCGCGGACCGACGAGCCCGGCCATCCGTGCGGTGGGGACGCGCGCCGCGAGTCGTCGAACGACGACCCTGCCGATCATGCCACCGACACCGGTGAGGCCGAACGCCGGCCCCGACACGTCACCCTCCCCGTCGTGATCCCCGACTCCGCCATCAAGCAACAAGTACACCAATGCACCGGCTCCCAGCCGCGATGGAGATCAACCCCCGACGGCTAGCGTAGCGTCCGCGGGCCGGGCCCCGACCCGTCCATGGTCGCCAACCAACTGGAGCGCCACCTGTGGATCGGGTCGTCGGCATCGTGATGGCCGGTGGGGCAGGTCGGCGCATGAGTGATTCCGGAATCGGCGAGCCCAAGCCGTTGGTGCGGGTGGCAGGCCGGCCGCTGCTCGAGTGGAACCTGCGGGCGCTGGCGCGGGCAGGCGTGACCCGCATCCACGTGGTCGTGCGTGACGACGACGTCGGGGCCCGGATCGCCGACTGGGTCGAGGCCACGCGCAGCGCCGTGTCGGATGGGGCAGACGTCCGGGTCACGCGGGAACCACGCCCGATGGGCAACATCGGCGGCGTCCGTCTCGCCTGGCCGGACGCGGCCCGGGCCGGGCTGGTGGTGTTCGCCGACAACATCACCGACCTGCCCTTGCGCGACCTCCTCGACCACCACGACACGGCCGCCAACGACATCACCGTGGCGGTCCACCGGGAGCCGTTCAGGATCCCGTACGGCGTCGTCGACGTCGCCGACGGCCTGGTGACCGCCTACACCGAGAAGCCCACCATCCAGGTCCCCGTGGGCAGTGGGACCCTGGCGCTGGGGCCACGCTCGACCGCGCTGATGGACGGGCCGGTCGGGGTCGTGGACCTCGTGACGACGGCACTCGCGGACGGCCTCCGTGTCGGAGCCTGGGCACACGGGCGCAGGTGGGTTGACGTCAACGATGCGGCCAG
>JBBSMS010000278.1:0-2046 GCA_038233055.1 Nitriliruptorales bacterium | reverse complement strand
AGCAGGATGGTGTCGGTGATGCTGGCCCACTCGCCGTGGGTGTAGTGGCGCAGCTCGGTGCTGGCCGTGGTCGGTCCGGTCGCCGCCAGTGGGACCCCGGTGGGGATGTGGTCGTGCTGGCGGTGTGCGATGTCGGCCGCTGTCAAGGTGGCGCGATCGCCCGGTTCGAAACCGGTGCGGATGGCGGCGGCGAGGGCTGGCGAGTCGAGCCAGGTCACCTTGGTGGCGCCCATGGCTGCCAACAGCCGGGACTCGACCTCGCTCAACGCGCCGTACAGCACCCGGGCCCGACCGGCGAGCCCGCCGCCGGCCCGTTTGCCGGCCCGCCCGATCCGGTCCTCGGCGATGACGACGGTGACGAACGCTTCGCTGCGCACCGAGGCCGGTGTCAACACTTGGGCGAGCTGGTCGTTGACCCGTCGAGACAGTCCCGGACCGGTGGCGGTGCGGTGCGCGCGTACCCAGTCGTCGCGTTCGGCGCCGTCGTCGGGCACGGTCCGCACACACAACGCGACGCTCGCGACCAGTTCGGTGCGGGTCGCGGCCTCACACAACTCGGCCAGACCCGCGCCCATCCGGTCGCGGACCTCGGCCTCGACCAGTCCCAGACCGGGGTGCTCGATGCGGGCGCTCGCGGCCCAGGTCCGGTGAGCATGGTGCTGGATCACCGCGACGCGGGTGAGCAGGGCACCGTAGGGCGGGCCGTCGTGAATCTGCACGCCCGCCAGGACGCCCGGCAAGTCCGCTTCGCTCAGGTCGTCGGCGATGCCGGCGGCCACCTTGGACTGCCACGCCGTCCACCCCATCAGCCCTCCCACCGTGTGCGAGGCGAGCACGACCAGCCACTGGGCGGTCGACCAGCCCCGGACGGGAACCACCACGAGTGCCGCGACCACCGCCCAGGCGGGCAGCCACACGATGACCCAGCCCCAGCGGGCGTGGTCGATGGCCACCCACAGCGGGACCCCGCCCACCAGTACCACGGTCAGCTGGGCACCGGTGAGGCCGAAGAACCAGCCCGGTCGGTCCTTCATGTAGTCGCCGTACGTCGATGTCATCGAGCCGTCTCCTAGACCGCCGCTGGACCGCCGCTAGAGCGCCGCTGCCGCGGCGGCACCGGTTTCGCCTGCTGCGGCCGGCCCCGCCGATCCCGCACCCGGTGAAGCCGCGGGTGGACTGCCCGGTGCTGGACCGGTCGACGGCCGCACCGGCGGACCAGGTGCCGGGTGTCCGGTGCTGTCCCCCTGCGGTGGTGCGGGCGGGTCGCCCGTGGCGTCGTCTGGCGCATCGGAATCTGCCGACTGTGAGTCCGGCGTTGACCGTGCGGTCTGGGCGGGTCGTCGGGGCCGCTCGGGTGCCTGTGGGGGGTAGTACGGATGGGCGTGGCCGATGCCGGAGGCGCCCATGACGTCGGCGGCCACCCCGACCGAGCTCTGGGCGACCCGGCCCACCCCGGCCAGCAGCCCACCGGCCATGGCGAACCGGCTGCTCGTGGCCGAGTCCGCGGACGACTCCCCAGCCGATCTGCCCTGACCGTCACCCTGACTGGCCGCCGACGTCGACCCGGTGGCCGCCCTCCCCGACAGGAGTCCACCGACACCGCCGTGCGAGGCCAGCGCGGTACGCATCGCCACACCAGAAGAGGTGCCGGGGTCGACGAAGGCCAGCAGCCGGAACAAGATCAGCGGGCAGATCGCACCGACCAGGATCAGCAGGCAGCTCACCACGGCCATGCCGACCGCCTTGGCGGTGTCATCGCCGGCGCCAGAAACCACCCCGGCGGCGATGCGTTGCCCCACGCCGAGCACGAGTGCAGCCAGTGGAGCGATCAGCACGGCGGCCAGGAACCAGCGCAGGCTGCGCCAGAACCAGGTACGACCCATCTCCGACAGCAGACCGCCGGCCGCGATGGGTGAGGTGGCGACCAGCAGCAGCAGGGCAGCCTCGCGGGCCAACATGACCAGCAGGTAGCCGATGGCGGCGGGCCAGATCAACAGCCAGGCGCAGATGCCGAGGACGGTGGCGGTGGTGGTGTCGGTGACCTCT
>JBBSMS010000277.1:0-2085 GCA_038233055.1 Nitriliruptorales bacterium | reverse complement strand
GGCCAAGACCGGCGCCGACCCGGCCAGCTGGCGCATCCAGGCGAAACCAGCAGCGAACATCGCCAGCACCACCAGCAACGCGACCTGGCCCGCGGCGCTGTCGTACGGCTCGACGTACTGACCGCCGAACACGACCAGGAACACGGCGAACGCGACCGTCAAAGCGACCACGATCTGCGTTCCACGGCGCAACCCCGCCCGGCCCGCCGACACCCGCTGGCGCATGTCCAACTCCTCGCGGGCAGCGACCGCCAACCCGCCCAGCACCTGCACCAAACCGTCACCGCGACGCTGCACGTTCAAGATCAGCGCCGCGAGCACCAGGTCCGCGCTCGCATCGTCGAGATAGGCCGCGAGCGTCAGCAACGCCTTGTCCATCGGCACCCGGGCCCGGAGCTGGCCGACCAGCCGGATCAGGGCCGGGCGGATCAGCGGCGGGGCGTTGTCCGCGGTCACCGGGATCGCCTGCTCCAAACTGGCGTGCCCACCGACCGTGTCGCGCAACGACTCCGTCCACACCACCAACGCCTCGAGCCGGTCGATCTGCTGCTGCTCCACCCGGGTACCACCGAACAGCACCGGCCACAACGCGACCAACGCGCCCAGACCGACCGCGGCGACCGGCCAACCGGTCACCGCCAACGTCACGACGGCGACCCCCACGCCCGCGGCCAGCCGACCCGACAGCATCGGCGAACGCAACGCCGCCGCCGCCCGCGACAGCCGCCCCGGCGGACGGGCAGCGCCTGCGACCGTCCCGCGCAACCCGACGACCAACCCCACCAGCGCCGCCCCGAACGTCCCGCTCAGCAACGCCGCGACCAGCATCCCGGAGTCAGGCAACATCCGCGACCACCTCGCCCGGACTCGACCAGTCGCAGGTCATCGGGCCGCACGCAGCCCAGGCCGATGCCAAGCACTGTCGTCGTAGCCGAACTCGGCGAGTTCATCGGCCCGCACGATCGGCACGTCCGCGTCCCGTTCGGCCCGCCCGTCCGCCGGTGAGGTGCCGAAGATGCTCGCGCGGCCGACCCGGTCACCGACCATGCCACTGACCTCCAACACCTGCGCCACACACCGCGCGCCGCCCAGCAAGGGGTTCTTGCGGATGAAGACGACGAAGTCGATGCTGCTGGACACCAGCGCATGGGTGACCGCAACGTCGTGGCCGGCGAACTGCGCCGAATAGGTCGACAGCTTGTGGAAGACGTCGCCGGCGTTACGGGCGTGGATCGTCGACAGCGAACCGTTGTTGCCCTGGCTCATCGCGGTCAACGTCGCCACCACCTCCGGACCCAGGATCTCGCCCAGGATCACCCGGGACGGGTTCTGCCGCTTGCTGCGCTGCACCAGCTCGTCCAGGCTGATGCCCCCGTTGCCGTCGCTGTCGGGCAGCACCTCCTCCCACTCGACCACGTCCGGGTGCAGCCCCAGATGGCGTCGTAGCCCCAGCTCCAACGCCCTCTCGATCGTGATCAGCCGTTCCCCCGGCGGGATGCAGTTGATCAGCGCCCGCAGCAAAGTGGTCTTGCCGGTGTCGGTCGCCCCCGCGACCATGATGTTGTGCCGGGCCAGCACCGCCGCCTGCAAGAACGCCGCCAGCTGGTCGTCGAGGGTGCCGAACTCCACCAGCATCGGCAGGAACATCTGCGGATAGCGGTTACGCCGGATCGACACCGACGGCCGCTCCCCCGCCGACATGATCGCCGACAGCCGGGACCCGTCATGCAGCCGCAAATCCAGTTGCGGGCTCGCCACACTGAACGGCCGGGCGTTCACCCCGGCGTAGGCAGCCAGGTTCTGCACCATGTCGATCAGGTCGTCATCGGACGCGGCGACCGGCCGGCCCCGAACCTTCCCGCGCCCGTCGGCGTAGGACACCCACACCTCGTCCGCCCCGTTGATGTCGATGTTCTCGACCTGGTCGTCCTCGAGCAGCTCCTGCAACTCCCCGGCCTGATACATCGCCGCGAACACCGCATCAGCCAGCCGCTGATCCACACTCAAATCCGGCGGTTCCCCACCGGACGCCAACTCCTGCTGCGCATGCTGACGAACAACCCGCCCGATCACGCTCAACGCCAG
>JBBSMS010000276.1:0-2089 GCA_038233055.1 Nitriliruptorales bacterium | reverse complement strand
CCCGGCACCCAGAACCGTTCGTCGGCGACCAGGGCCCGACGGTCCCCCGGGTCCGGCAGCACCATGATCGCCTGTTCGTGCTGGACCCAGTCGCCAGCGACCTTCTGGGACCCGCCGTAGTAGGCGAACACCTTGCGGGTGAAGAACGCCGGACGCCCGTGCAAGACCTTCTCGTCGGCACCGGGCAGGTCGAGCGCGAGCCCACGCACGCGCGCCAGCACGGGGTCGTCGGGATCGAACATGCGCGGATCGGCCATGCGCCGAGTCTGGCACGTGGCGCTGGCACGGGCAACCATGACCGGCCATCGACAGGTCCGGGTCCAGGAACAGGCGGCGGGGCCTGACGACCGATCACGGCCCACGGTGATGGCACCGACGTGGCCGTCGGTGCCGAATGGGACCAGGATCCCAACCGGGCCCGCCGAGCCCGGTGATAGCCTCGTGTGACGGCCCGAAGTCTCGGCATCCGTGTCCCGCGTCCCCGCCCACCGCCCTGGCCCGTGCGGACGCGCCATCCACGTGTGCCGAAGTGAAACCTCATGGTCGACTCCTCGTTCTCCCATCCGTTCCTCGACGCGCTCGACGACCGGGTCCTGGTCGTCGACGGCGCCATGGGCACGTCGCTGCAGGACGCGGACCTTTCGGCTGACGACTTCGGCAGCGACGACCTCGACGGGTGCAACGAGATCCTCGTCCGGACCCGGCCCGATGTCGTGCTGGACGTGCATCGGTCCTTCCTCGACGTCGGCTGCACCGTCATCGAGACCGACACCTTCGGCGGGGCGCCCTGGGTGCTGGACGAGTATGGGCTGGGCGACGACACCGAGGAACTGAACGCCACCGCGGCCCGCCTGTCCCGCCAGGCAGTCGACGAGCGCGACGACGGGGTGGCTCGGTTCGTGGCCGGCTCGATCGGACCCGGGACGCGGTCGCCGACGCTGAGCCTCGGCAACGACCCCGCGGTTGCCAAGGACTGGATCGACGTCGACATCATGGAGGCCGGCTACGCCCGGCAGGTCCGTGGCCTGGTCGAGGGCGGCGTCGACCTGATCCTGATCGAGACCTGCTTTGACCTGTTGCAGGTCAAGGCCGCCGTGGCCGCCGCCACCGACGTCTTCGCCGAGACCGGCAACCGGTTGCCGATCATGGTGTGCTTCACGGTCGAGAAGGACATCAACACCATGCTGCTGGGCACCGAGCCCGCCGGCGCGATCGCCGCGCTGGACCCGTTGCCTATCGACGTGCTGGGCCTGAACTGCGCGACCGGCCCCAGCGACATGCGCGAGCACGTGCGGACCCTGTCGCGCTCGTCGCGGCTGCCGATCGCGGTCATCCCCAACGCGGGAATCCCGGAGATGGTCGACGGCCAGACCCACTACCCGCTGGCCCCGGACGGACTGGCGGCCGCGCACCGCGAGTTCGTGTCCGAGTTGGGCGTGTCGATCGTCGGGGGCTGCTGCGGCACCACCCCGGCGCACCTCGCCGCGGTCGTGGAGGCCCTCGACGACATCGAGCAGGCTGCGCGGACCGTCGAGTTCCAGCCGTCGCTGGCATCGCTGTACGGGGCGGTGTCGATCGAGCAGGACACGTCGTTGTTGATGATCGGCGAGCGCGTCAACGCCAACGGGTCGCGTGCCTTCAAGCGCCTGCTGCTGGACGAGGACTGGGAGGCGATGGTCGAACTGGCCAAGGACCAGGCCCGGTCCGGCGCCCACGTGCTGGACGTGTGCGTGGACTACGTGGGCCGCGACGGCGTGCCCGACATGGTCGAGGTGGTCAACCGCTTCGCGACCCAGTCAACGCTGCCGCTGGTCATCGACTCGACCCAGGTCGACGTGGTCACGGCCGCGCTCAAGCGCCTCGGGGGCCGCGCCGTCATCAACTCGGTCAACCTCGAGGACGGCCGCGTCAAGGCCGACGAACTGCTCACCCTGGCGACGCGCTACGGCGCCGCGGTGGTCGTGCTGGCCATCGACGAGGAGGGCCAGGCCCGCACCACCGACTGGAAGGTCGCGGTCTGCAAGCGAGTCGCCGAGATCGCGATCGACGAGTACGGGATGGAGGCGTCCGACCTCATCTTCGACTGCCT
>JBBSMS010000275.1:0-2161 GCA_038233055.1 Nitriliruptorales bacterium | reverse complement strand
GGCGGCCACCGGCTGGGAGCGGGGACCGCTGGGCTACCCGGTCAGCAACGAGTACGACGTGCCCGGTGGCAAGCGCAACGACTTCCAGCGCGGCTCGATCGTCTGGGACGCCCGCACCGGCCAGACCAGGATCGTGTGAATGTCGGCTGAACAACCCGCCTGAGCGTAGGCAACCCGAAGCCCGGTCCTGGAGTCTTCAGGACCGGGCTTGTGGTTGCCCGGGGCGCTCAAGGTCGCCAGGGACGCAGACCGAACACTGTGGCAAGGACATACATTCTCTGACCACCGCGTGTCACATGCCCCTCGTGGATCACACGTACCTCTATTCTGGGAGTTTTTCGGTGCGACGCTTCACGTCTGTAGGCCTTTTCTCCGTGATGGTCCCGGCCCTGTTGGCCCTGCCAGTGACGACCGCTCCGGGAGGTCCCAAGCCTGCGCCGGTTCGACCGGCGGTGCAGTCGCTGGTGGCTGAGGGCGTCGATTCAGCTGTGCTCGCGGCGGACGCCGGCGCGCCGCTCGGTAAGGGCCGTCCCTTCGTGTTGACCGGCAAGAGGGCGACCGACCCGTTCAGCATGGTCGGCATCACCTGGCGGCCGGGCAGCGGTTCGGCGGCCGTCGAGGTTTCCGTGCGCACCCGCGGCGAGGACGGCTGGTCGCCCTGGTCGAAGCTCGAGGTGGCCGACGACGACGGACCCGACGCTGACGTGCAGGAGGGTCGCCGGCCTGGGGTCCGTGTCGGCACCGCCCCGACCTGGGTCGGTGAAGCAACCGGTGTGCAGGTGCGGCTGGACGTGCCCTTGGGTCCGTCCCCGCGCGAGGTGAAGATCGAACTCATCGACCCGGGGACCTCGGCAGCGGACGGCACGATGGGACAACTGACGGCACCGCAGTCGACCGCTACCGCGGCAACAACCCGGCCGGTGATCATCAGCCGATCGCAATGGGGGGCGGACGAGAGCCTTCGCTCCGCATCGCCGTCCTACTCACCCGCCGTCAAGGTGGCCTACGTCCACCACACGGCCTCGACCAACAACTACACCGCCGACGAGGCGGCCGCCCAGGTACGGGGCTTCTACGCCTATCACACGAAGAGCCTGGGCTGGAGTGACATCGGCTACAACTTCCTCGCCGACAAGTTCGGGCGCCTCTACGAGGGCCGCTACGGCGGTATGGACAAGGCCGTCATCGGCGCCCATGCCGGGGGCTTCAACAGCGGCACGATGGGTGTGTCCATGATCGGCACGTACAGCACGGTGGCGCCGACGACGTCCACCATCAGCGCCGTGCGGGACCTGCTGGCATGGAAATTGTCGCTGGACGGTGTCGACCCGAAGGGCAAGGCGGTCTTGACCTCCGGCGGCGGCAGCACCTCGAAGTACCCGGCAGGCGCCAAGGTCACCGTGAACGTCATTGCGGGGCACCGGGACACCAACAACACTGCCTGCCCGGGCGACCAGGGCTACAGCAAGCTGCCGGGCCTGCGCACCAGTGTCGCTGACCGCATGGCGACCACGAGCACCATTCCGACCACGACCATTCCGATCCCGACCGTTCCGATCCCGACCGTTCCGATCCCGACCGTTCCGATCCCGACCATTGCGACCCCGCCCATTGCGACCCCGACCATCATTCCGAGCTCGATCATCGACGCCAAGCATGACGCGCTCGGCGGGAACGCCGGTCTGCTCGGTCCACCGATCGGTCTGGAGACCGCAGTGAGTGGCGGCCGCTACCGTGACTACACCTCCGGGTCGATCTACTGGACCTCGGCCTCCGGAGCCGTCGAGGTGCACGGCTCGATCCGGGACAGTTGGAAGCGGCTGGGTTCCGAGCGAAGCCCGCTGGCCTTTCCCATCACCGACAACCTGCCGACGGGGGACGGGGCCGGCCGGTTCAACCACTTCCAGCAAGGCACGATCATCGCGGGACCCAAGACCGGCACCCATGACGTCCGTGGCCTGATCCGGGACCGGTGGGCGGCCATCGGCTGGGAGAGGAGCCCGATCGGCTACCCGATCACCGGTGAGGGGGTCACCGGCGACGGGGCCGGCCGGTTCAACCACTTCCAGCAAGGCACCATCGTCTGGCACCCGTCGCTCGGCGCGCAGGACGTCCGCGGCGCGATCCGGGACCGGTGGGCGGCCATCGGCTGGGAGCGGAG
>JBBSMS010000274.1:0-2168 GCA_038233055.1 Nitriliruptorales bacterium | reverse complement strand
GGGGACGTCGATGCGCTCGATGGACGAGGTCAGGTGCCACGCGAGCGCGGCCCCGTACGCGGCCAGCACGACCACCGGCACCAGCACGACCAACAGGAGCCGACGCCACGCGCGCCCGCGCGACCGGGTGCGGGGCACCTGGCCGCCTTCCAGCGGTGGTCCCCAGCCGTCGTCGTCGTGGGCCACGACGCGGCGGCCGTCGGCGTCGGTGGTGTCTCGGATGTCCATGGCAGTCGAGGGTCGCATGCGCGGCCCCGGCGCGCGAGGATCTGCCCCGTCCGCACGGCGGGGACATTCCGCTCGTTTCGCTCGACGCAGGTCCGAGGGCGACCGTCGACCCCCTGTCACATGGCCGTCCGGGATCGTTGACATCCGGACGTTGCCGGAGCACCGTGGGGGCACAGGGCATCCGCCCCGTCATGCCACGTTCTCCAGGAAAGGCCTCCCATGATCTGGACCATCATCATCTTCATCATCATCGGCATCATCGCCGGCTACATCGGCCGCGCGGTGTATCCGGGCTCCCAGCCGATGAGTTTCGTCCAGACGGCGGTCATCGGCATGATCGGTTCGCTCGTCGGCGGCATCCTGGGCGCGCTGATCTTCGGCGGTGAACTGGCCATCAACGCGGCCGGCATCATCGGTTCGATCATCGGCGTCCTGATCGTGATCTTCGTGATGAGCCGGATGGGCAAGGCCTGACGACTGCAGCACTGACGACGAGGACCCGGCCGTCGCGGCCGGGTCCTCGTCGTCGATGGGGGGTCAGCGGGGCCGGCGGGCCGCTGGGGCGTCGGCGACAGTGGGTGCGTAGTCGCGGTCGGGGACCCGGCAGCAGTCCAGGGGACAGGCGTCGTGCCACGGTCCCATCGTGCCCAGCGCAGCCCGCTCCCGGTCGTCGGCCAGGCGTTCCTCGACCAGGTCGGCCAGGCCGGCGACGAACGACGCGTGGGTCCCGACCGTGCCGGCCCGGACCATCGCGAGGCCATGTTCGTCGGCGGTCTCGGCGGCCTCCACGTCCAGGTCGTGGATCACCTCCATGTGGTCGGACACGAAGCCGATCGGCACGACGACGACCGCCGCGACCCCGTCGGCGGCCAACGAGGCGAGGTGGTCGTTGACGTCGGGTACCAGCCACGGGACCTGTGGGGGCCCGGAGCGGGAGCAGTAGACGAGGTCCCACCCGCCGGACCGGATCGAGGACCCGCCGCCGTGTGCCACCTGCTCGGCCACCAGGCGGCAGGCCTCGTAGTGCTGGGCTTCGTAGGCAGCGTGGCGGGCCATCGACAACGGGATCGAGTGGGTCACGAACACCAACCGGGCGTCGCGAGCGACCTCGTCGCCGTGCGCGTCGGCCAGGTCGGCCAGCGCGTCGGCCACGCGGTCGGTCTGCGCGCGCACGAAGCCGGGGTGGTTGAAGTAGACCCGGACCTTGTCCACGACCAGGTCGACATCGGCGTCCACCAGGGCTGCGGCCAGGTCCTCGCGGTACTGCCGACATCCCGAGTACGAGGAGTAGGCGCTGGTGACCAGGGCCAGCAGGCGCCGGTGGCCGGCCGCGTGGGCGTCGGCCAGCGCGTCCACCAGGAACGGGTCCCAGTTGCGGTTGCCGAACAGGATCGGCAGGTCCAGGTCCCGTCGTGCGAACTCCGCCTCCAGGGCGGCGATCAGGGCCCGGTTCTGGTCGTTGATCGGGCTGCGGCCGTCATGGTCGAAGTAGTGCTCGGCGACCTCGGTAAGGCGCTCGTCCGGGACGTTGCGGCCGGCCACCACGTTGCGCAGGAACGGCAGCACGTCGTCGGGGTGCTCGGGCCCCCCGAAGGACGTCAGCAGGACCGCGTCGTAGTCCGCTGGCTCCAGGTTCGGGGGGTGGGTGGGGATGTCCACCGTGCACTCCGTGGGTCGATCAATCCGCCGGCCGCGCCCACGATACGCCACCCCACGAGTCCCGCGATCGACGTCAGCGGGCCGCTTGCGCCCGGTCCATGCCTGCAGTGTCCGGGAACTCCGTCCCGATCGGATGTCAAATCTTGCGCAGTTGCACGCGCTCGACGCCGTGCTCGGGGCCCTTGGTGAGGATGACGTCGGCGCGGCTGCGGGTCGGGGCGATGTTGAGCTGCAGGTTGGGCCCGTTGATGCGGTCCCAGATGTCGTCGGCCACGACTCGG
>JBBSMS010000273.1:0-2178 GCA_038233055.1 Nitriliruptorales bacterium | reverse complement strand
GCGACGCCCCGACCACTGGTCGCCCTCGACCCGGGAGGTGATCCGCTCGGCACGACCCCGCTGCCCACCGGCGCCGTCCTGGCCTTCGGCACCGAACGCCACGGTCTGACCGACGACCTGCTGGGCCGGGCCGACCGCCGCGTCCGATTGCCCATGCGCGCCGGCGTCTCCAGCCTCAACCTCGCCACGTCCGTGGCCGCCGTGCTCTACGGACCGGCCGGGCTGGCCCCTTGACAGTGCCCGCGCTACATGTCGACCTGGCGCACGCGGGGGTCGATCAGGCCGTGGACCACGTCGGCCAACGTGTTCACCACCATGACGACGGTCAGGACCAGCATCAGCATCGTCAGCATCAGGATCCGCGAAGCCGACGTGCCGCGACCGTTGCGCTGACCACGCCGACGCAAAGGGCCGATCGGCCTTGCGCGGGTCGACCCCCAGCCCCCGCTACGATGGTAGTCGTTCGAATTCGAGGGGTTCCCGCCACGCGGGACCACGTCGCATCGCCGTTCGCCGGCCGCCAGCAACTCGCCGCCTGCCGTGATGGTGGTGCCGCACTCCGATCCGGACCCGCTGCTGGCAGACGCCACCGGTACGAAGCGCGTGATCGCCGTCGTCATCATCCGCCCCGAGTGGGCATCCGACTGGGGATCACATCACCCCAGGACAACGACACCCGTGACTGACACGACCACCACACCCGCCACCGACCACCAACCCCAGACCCCGCTCGACCGAAGCGAAGCCCCGAAGCCGCTCTTCACCGACTTCGGCGTCGCCCAGGACCTGGCCGAGGTCCTGCGCTCGCGCGGCATCGTGCACCCGTTCCCCATCCAGGAGCTCACGCTGCCGCTGGGGATCAAGGGGCACGACATCATCGGCCAGGCCCGCACCGGCACCGGCAAGACGCTGGGCTTCGGACTGCCGTTGCTGCAGCGCATCGACACCTCGAAGGCCCAGACCCAGGCGCTGGTCATCGTCCCGACCCGCGAACTGTGCATCCAGGTCGCCGACGACCTGACCGTGGGCGCGGGCCGGGGCGTGACCTCCATCGCCGTCTACGGCGGCGTGGGCTACGACGAGCAGATCGAGGCCCTGACCACCGGCGTCCACGTCGTCGTCGGGACCCCCGGCCGCACCATTGACCACCTCGGTCGCGGCAACCTCGACGTCACCAGGGTCCACACCGTCGTGCTGGACGAGGCCGACGAGATGCTGGACATGGGCTTCCTGCCGGACGTGGAGCGGCTGCTGGCCGATGTCCCGACCGAGCGCCAGACCCTGCTGTTCTCGGCCACCATGCCGACCGCGATCGTCAAGCTCGCACGCCGGTTCATGGACAAGCCGACGTTCATGCGAGCCGACGAGACCCTCCACGAGACCGCCCCGACCGTCGACCAGCACTTCTTCCTGGTCCACCGCATGGACAAGCCGCGCGTGCTGGCCCGGTTGCTGCAGATGCCCGGCCGCGGCGGTGCCTTCGTGTTCTGCCGCACCAAGCGCATGTGCGACCGACTGGTCCAGGAACTCGACGGCCTCGGGCTGGCCGCGATCGCCGTGCACGGTGACCTGCGCCAGTCCAGCCGGGAGCGCAACCTCGACAAGTTCCGGGCCGGGACCGCCGACGTCCTGGTGGCGACCGAGGTGGCCGCGCGTGGCCTGGACGTCAGCAACGTCAGCCACGTCGTCAACTACGACTGCCCGGACGACGAGAAGATGTACCTGCACCGGATCGGCCGCACCGCCCGCGCCGGCGAGTCCGGCGTCGCCGTCACCTTCGCGGAGTTCAACGAGGTCGATCGCGTCAACGTCATCCGCAAGCGGGTTGGTACGGAGAAGGAACTGACCGAGGTGTTCTCCACCTCCGACGCCCTGACCGAGTTGTTCGACCTGCCCGAGACCACGCCGTGGGACGACCTCAGTGGGTCGTCGTCCCGGTCGTCCAACGGCTCGTCGAAGCGGTCCGGGTCGGGCCGCTCGTCCAAGGGGTCCTCGGGGCGCTCGTCGTCCCGGGGGTCGGGTGAGCGTTCCTCGCGTGGCAACGGGCGCGCCTCGTCGTCCGGGTCCAACCGTTCCAGTCGTCGCGACACCGACCGACGCGATCGCACCGACGAGCGCCGCTCGACCGCGTCGTCGCAGCGTCCGTCGTCGGACCGCTCGTCGTCGGACCGCTCCACG
>JBBSMS010000272.1:0-2206 GCA_038233055.1 Nitriliruptorales bacterium | reverse complement strand
TCCTCGCGCAGTCGGCGTTCGAGGTAGCGGCGCCAGGCCGCCGGGATCTCGCGGTTGGCGAAGGCGAGGAACTTCGGCGGGGTCGAGTCGACCTGGGTGAGGTAGCGCACCCGCACCGTCCGCCCGCCCTGCAGCGGTGGCGGATTGCGATCGGTGGCCTCGCGTAGGAACCGGTTCAGCTCACCGGTCGACACCCGTCGGCCGTACTGCTCCCACACCCGCAACAGTGTCGGCAGCACCCGGCGGGTCCCGCGCCCGGTCAGGGCAGAGACGTTGATCCGCGGGGCCCAGTCGGCGAACGCCAGTTTGCGGTCCAGTTCGCGTTCGAGGTCGAAGCGCCGTTCCTCGTCCACCTCGTCCCACTTGTTGATGACCAGCACCACGCCCCGGCCGGCGTCGCGCAGCAGCGCGGCCAGGCGCTGGTCCTGTTCGCTGATCTCGTCGCTGCCGTCGATCATGAACAACACGAGGTCGGCCGCCTGGATGGCGGCCCGGGTGCGGTCCACCGAGTACAACTCCACGTCCTCGCCGTGCCGGTAGCGCCGCCGCATGCCGGCGGTGTCGACGAACAACCATGCGCGCCCGTCGATCTCGACCAGGGTGTCGACGGCGTCACGGGTCGTGTGCGGCACGTCGTCGACGATCGAGCGGTCCTGGCCCAGCAGTCGGTTGTACAGCGACGACTTGCCGACGTTGGGCTTGCCGACCAGCGCGACCCGGGGGATGCGCACCTCGTCGGCCGCGACCTGCCACTCCCCCAGTCCCTCCAGCACGAGGTCCAGCACGTCGCCGACCCCGCGGCCGTGGCGGGCCGAGACCGGATGGGGTTCGCCAAGTCCGAGCCGCCACAGGTCGGCGGCGCCCAGTTCGTGGCGCTCGTCGTCGGCCTTGTTGCCGACCAGCAGGACGTCCACGCCGGACCGCCGCAGCAACTTGGCGTAGCGCTCGTCGTCCTCCAGCACCCCGATCGTGATGTCGGTGACGAAGATGACCAGGTCGGCGCTCGCGATCGCGGCCTCGGCAGACGCCACGATGCGGGCGTCCATGCCCTCGGCGGCGTGTTCCCAGCCACCGGTGTCCACCAGCACGAACTCGCGACCGAGCCACTCGGCCCGGTGCTCGGTGCGGTCGCGGGTCACGCCGGGCTGTTCCTCCACGATCGCGACCCGGCGTCCCAGGATGCGGTTGACCAGGGTCGACTTGCCGACGTTGGGCCGCCCCACGATCGCCACGCGCGGCAACTGCTGCCAACCGCGCACGGCGATGACCTCGTTGCCCCCCAGTTCGGCCGCGATCGCGTCGACCACCGCGTCGGTGTCCATCCCGGTCGTGTCGAGGTGCCACGCGTCCGACGCGGGTTGCATCGGCGTGACCTCACGGGCCGCATCGCGTTCGTCCCGGGTCGAGACCTCGGCGTGCACCACCGGGTCCTCGGCCTCGAGGCCGAGTTGGGCCGCCCGTCGCCGGACCCGTTCGGACTCGTCGGCGGTCAGCCAGACCTTCAGGTCGGCGTCAGGCAGCACGACCTCACCGATGTCACGGCCCTCGGCCACGCCACCTCGGTCCAGGGCCGCCCGCTGCTGCGGCACCAGTGCCTGTCGGACGCCACGGTGGGCCGACACCGGCGACACCGCGTCGCTGACCTGCGGCGTGCGCAGCCGGTCGGTGACGTCCTCGCCGTCGAGCAGCAGGCGTGGACCGTCGACGACCAACTCGACCCGCTCGGCCACGGCCGTGCAGGCGTCGCCGTCGCCCGGATCCACCCCGGCCTCCAGGCACGCCAGCGCGATCGCCCGGTACATCGCGCCGGTGTCGAGGTGGCGCACCCCCAGGCGCTCGGCCAGCAGCCCGGCGATGGTGGACTTGCCGGAACCCGACGGGCCGTCGATCGCGATCCGCCAGGCGGTCATTCGGGGAGGTCCGTTCGGAGTTGGCGGGCATCGTGGAGGTAGGGATGGCGCAGTTCGGTGGGGGCCAGCGGGGTGTAGACGTGCGCGAGGATCCGGACACAGCGTGGGATGCCACCGTCGATGTCCAACTCGCGCGCACACAGCAACGGCACGTGGGTGATCCCGCCCGCACGCGCGGCCTCGGCCGGGAACGCCGACGAGATGTCGTCGGTCGCGGTGAACACCAGGGAGATGAGGTCGTCGGTGGCCAGGTCGTTGCGCGCGAACAGTTCGTCGATCAGTTCACCGGTGCGCGC
>JBBSMS010000271.1:0-2214 GCA_038233055.1 Nitriliruptorales bacterium | reverse complement strand
TGTCACCAACCGAGAGGACCGCCATGGCCAGCCTGATGGACGAACACTTCCGCGTGGACCAACCGCGCCCCCACGACATCGTGGACAACCCGCTCCAGGTCGCCGGACTGGGTGGTGGCTTCGAGGGCAACATCGGCATCCGCGTGATCGACGGCAACGGCGACGCGATCGTCGAGACCTTCACGACCAACACCAACCTCGCCAGCCAGTGGCAGGACACGGTGGGCCTGATGCACGTCCCGGCCACGGCCAACGGCCTGGTCGAGGTGGGACCCGGCACGGGAGCGGACGAGTCACCGGCGTGGGTGTCAATCCCCGTGATCTTCGGCATCGCGCTGGTCCACGAGTACGCCGGCTACTACCTCTACACCGTCCAGGCCGGCGACATGCTGGGCGCCATTGCGACCGCACAGGCCGCCACCGGGCTGTTCGACGGCAGCGAGAGTTGGCACCCGATCCACCGTGCCAACTCCCACATCATCCACGACCCGGACAAGATCCGTCCGGGCATGGTGCTGCGCATTCCCTCGGCCTTCTGACTCACGTTGGCCCCTGGCGCCACGTCCAGCAGGCGGCGTCAGGCCGCGCGAGCGATCGCTCAACGATCGAGGTGGCTCGCGGACTCGGCGCGCAGCCGGGCGTGGGCCTGCAGCAGCGCGGCGACGGTGCGATCGATGTCGTCGACGTCGGTGCGCCAGTGGCTGACCGAGATCCGCACCGCAGGATGGCCGTCCCACGTGGCATGGCTGGGAAACGTGGCGCCACCCTGCTGCACGGCCGCAAGCACCGCGGGCGTGTGCAGGTCGACATCGCCGTCGTGGTCGCGGAAGCGCACCAGCACCTGGTTGAGTTCCACCTCGTTGAGCACCTCGATGCCGTCCTGGGCATCGAGCAGGCGCGCGCACCGGACCGCCATGCGATGGGTGCGGTCGACGATCTCGACGACGCCGGCACGGCCGAGCGACGCCAGCACCGCCCACACGGGCACGCCACGGGCACGCCGACTCATCTCCGGGACCCAGTCCCCCGGGTTGGCCATGCCGTCGCCCATGGCCAGGTAGTCACCGGACATCGAGAAGGCGCGGCGGTGGGCGTCCGGGTGGCGCGTGATCGCGATGCCGCTGTCGTAGGGAACGTTCAGCCACTTGTGGGCGTCGCTGGACCACGAGTCGGCCCGTTCGACGCCCGCGAAGGACTCGCGCAGGCTCGGCGACGCCAGCGCCCACAACCCGATGGCCCCGTCGACGTGCAGCCACACGCCGCCATCGGGCTGGTTGGCCCGGACACCGTCCAGGACGTCCGCGATGGCGTCGAAGCGATCGATGCCGCCGGTGTGGACGTCCCCGGCCTGCGTGGTGACGATCAGCGGACCGGCCACGCCACGGACGGCCCGAGCGAGCGCGTCCGGGTCCATCCGCGCGTTGTCGTCGGTGGCGACCCGGACGAGCCGGTCCTGCCCCAGGCCAAGGATCCGCAGCGCCTTGGTCACGGACACGTGGGTGTGGTCGGGTCCGACGACGCGGACCGCCGGCCCGCCGACCAGCCCGCGCGCCTCGACGTCCCAGCCGTGGGCGCGCAGCACGGCGTCACGGGCCGCGGCGAGGCAGACGAGGTTGGCCATGGTGGCACCGGTGGTGAACCCGACGCTGGTCTCGGGATCAAGCCCCAGCAGTTCGCGCACCCACCGCGCCGCGACGTGTTCGAGGGCGGTCGTGGCCGGGGTCGGCGTCGCCATGCCGGCGTTCTGGTCCCAGGCGGTGACCAGCCAGTCCGCCGCGACGCCGGCAGGCGTGACGCCGCCCATGACCCAGCCGTGGAAGCGCGGCGAGTTGATGGCCAGCAGTCCGGGCTCGGCCGTGGCGACCAGGTCGGCGATCACCGTCGCCGGGTAGGACGGGCCGCCGGGCAGCGGTCGATCGAGGGCGGCCACCATCTCGTCGAGGTCACGCTCGGGACGGATCGGTCGGTCGCCGACACCGTCCAGCCAGTCCTGCGCTGCGCGGACCGCCACACCCAGAGACGTCTCCCAGTCCGGTCGCTCCACAACTCGCCCTCCGTTGGCCATCACGGAACACTAGTGTTCCGTCTCAGTTTTGGCTGGTGATTGCTCGGAGGGTGTGACGTCCGCGTTGGACCTTGGCGAGGATCGCTTCGGCGGTGGCGGTCCACACGAGCGGGACGGGGTTGGCGTTGTTGACGTCGAGGTAGTTCTCG
>JBBSMS010000270.1:0-2236 GCA_038233055.1 Nitriliruptorales bacterium | reverse complement strand
CATGAATGGTCCACGCTCCAGGAGGACCCGGTGCGCGAGGCGGTCGTCATGGGGCTCGATCGCGAGGCCGTCGTCGAGGCTGCCTGGCCGGGCCAGACCGAACCGAGCGACACAGTGATCCCGGCTGTCGTGCTCGGAGCAGTGGCGGAGCAGGTCCGTCCGCCCGCTTTCGATGTTACGACGCCGGCTGGGTGCCGGGTCCAGATGCATCCGCGTACGCGACGGCAGTCGCCTCGAGCTCGACGTCCTGGTGCGTCGCCCGGCCGACGGATTGCCCGCCGCCGGGCGGGCGATCCGCAAACAGCTGACCTCACTGGGCATCGGTGCAAGGCTTCGAGCCGGCGGCGATCGGCGGTGCCCAGGCCTGGCAGGACGTCTTCTTGTCGCGCTGACGGTCAGGCCGGCTCGCCAGGTGCCGCTGGTGTGGCGCGGGCACGCCGCCGGAGCAACCAGAACGCCGCAGCACCCACCAGCACCAGAACGGCCAGGACAGGGAGCAGCACGCTCAGCCGACCACCGGAGCTCACACTGATCGAGGCGCCGAAGATGTCCTGACGTCCGGTGTTCTGATTGCCGAGCCGGGTGTCGGTCCAGACCGCGTAGGTTCCGTCGTCGTTGCTGGTCAGGCCGAGGCGAGTGCCGAAGTCGGTTCCGTAGGCCGGGCCGAAGGTGGGTCCTACGCTCGAGTCGAAGGCCACCGAGGAGACCTGCCGGTTGGTGAAGGAGCCCCCCTCGTCGTCCGAAGAAGCCAGATAGACCTCTGTCATCGTGTTCGCCGGGTCGGCCCGCCGGTCGTAGAAGAGCACATCGACCCGGCCACCCGGCGCGACCGACAGGCGGGGAAGGTACTGCGCGGTGCCGTCCCCAGCCGCATTGTCGTTCACCTGCACGGGCTCCGACCAGGTGGCGCCCCCATCCAAGGAGCGGCGAATCAGGACGTCCTCGTCGCCCCCCCGCCCGTCGGTCCACGCCACGTAGAGCGCGCCGTCGGGCCCGGCGGCCAGCGACGGGAAATCAGGCAGGAAGATCAGGAACCGTTTGGTCGGGACCAACCCGGGTTCGACCACGACTCCCGTGGCGAAGCTCTTCCCGCCGTCGTCGGAGCGGGTCACGACGAGGGCGAAGGGGTCCTCGGCGACCGGCCCATCCAGTCCTGCGGTGTCGCGGCGATTGCGCAGCAGGTCCTGGTAGAGCACGACCAGAGCGCCGTTGGCGTCGATCACCGGGCTGGCCGCACCGACCCGCACGCGGCCGGCGTCGCTGACCGGCACGGGAGCGGAGAAGGTCCGGCCGCCGTCGGTCGACCGGGCGGCGACGATCCGCGCCGGACCGGTGATCTGGTTCAGGCCGACGGACTCGGCGGCGAGCCAGATCAGGTGCACGGTTCCTTCCGGGTCGACGGCGATCCGGGGCTGGAACGTCAGCTCCCCAGCCACCTCGACCGGCGGGTCCAGCGTTCGACCGCCGTCGGAGGACCGGGCGAGCCACAGAGCGCCCGGTGTGTTGCCGTTGCCCTCCAGCGAGACGTACAGCACGTAGAGGGTGCCGTCCGGGCCGAACGCAGCATCCGGCGCGAAGGGGCACGGGGTCCGCTCCGGCGAGGCGGCGCAGACCGGTGTGCCGGGGGGCAGCGGCAGTGCGGTCGGCTGCCAGGTCGTACCGCCGTCCTCGCTCCACTCCATCAGCGCCGAGAACCCGGGACGATCGATGCGGTGAGTGACGACGAGGTGATCGCCGTCGTCGGGGTCACGCACCACGTTCGGCGAGTTGTTGACCGTGATCACGCCGGGCGGGTTGATCAGGGTGTTGGTGCCGACGACGCTCTCGTCACCCCCGCCGGCGAACACCAGGGCGGCACCGATCGCCACCACCAGCCCCAGGGCCATCGCTGCCGCCCCGACCGAGCGTCTCGTGTTCTTCACCGGAAGAAACGTAGCCCACTCGTGCAGTCCTTCAGGTAGATGCGGATTGCACCTACACGCCGTCGAATCCAGCCACGTATGGTGGGCCATCACTCGACGGAAGGGGCGGTGGCGCGATGGGGGAAGCACCATCGGCCCTGGCCGGGTCACCCAGCTCCGTCCGACCGCTGAAGGTGGCGATCGTCGGCAGCGGGGGAGTGGGCAAGTCCGTCGTCTCGGCGACGCTGGCGCGAACACTTGCCCGTCGCGGCAGAGACGTGCTGGCCGTCGACCTCGACCCGAACCCGGGCCTCGCGTACAGCCTCGGTCTTGCT
>JBBSMS010000269.1:0-2283 GCA_038233055.1 Nitriliruptorales bacterium | reverse complement strand
GCGGTAGTCGTCGCGCAGGGGGACGCCCGCCCACAGGGCATTGGCCACGGACACCTCGACGTCGTGGGTGTCCACGACTTGGCGCAGCAGTGCGGCGTAGCGGGTGTCGCGGGTGCCTTCCAGGCCGAGTACGTCGACGAACTGCTGGCCGGTCTCGCCCTCGGCCCCGGCGGCCAGCACCGCCAGCAGCACCGAGGCCGACAACGGCGACGTGACGACGTTGCCGCCTCCCTGGGCGGCGACCAGACCCTCGTGCAGGTCGAAGCCGAAGGCGTTCACGTCCCGCGCCAGCGCGGCGGCTTCGTCGTCGGCGAGGACGGCGATCGGTTGCGCCGCGTCGGCCTCGACCGAGGGTGTCGCGGGTGTCGACGCTCGCGACGTCGCGGATGGCGATCTCGACGCTGCCGTGTCGTCAGCAGAGGGCTCGGTCGACCGCGACCCGCCGCCGGCACAACCCGCCAACACGATCGTCGTTGCCAGGACCCCGACGAGCAGACGTCGGGGGGGCGCAGGACGGATGGACGGGACGGGCACGGGAACCTCCGGGATCGCTCGACACCCGTCCGACGCCGCGGGGCACGCCGCGGTTCCATCGCCCGCCGTCGGCCGCTCGACGACCCGGCTGCCCGGAATCGCCCGACGCGGTCACCGACCGTGGGGGCGGTCACGTCAGGGGGTGGGTGCCGGGGTGACCTGCCAGGTGGTGCCGTCGTGGACCAGCACGACGCCGTGGCCCTTGCCAAGTGGTTCGATGGTCGCGCCCGTCAGCCCGCGCACCGCGGCCTCGTTGGTCGGGCTGTGGCCGACCACCAGCGCGCGCTGGCCGTCGTCGAGGCGGTCGGCCACGGACCGCAACGCGGCGCCAAGGACCTCGACCTCAGGGCCGACGAAGTCGGGGTCGGCGTCGCGCAGGTCGTCCAGCGCGCCGGACCCGGCCGCCCGGTAGGCCGCCCGCCAACGGTCCTCGTCGTCGGACCGCAGGCCGGGTTCCACGACCACCCCGCCCGGGACCGACAGGCCGCCGCCGGCGATGATGCAGGCCGCGGCCTGGGTGGCTCGTTGTGCCCCGGTCGACACCACCAGCGCGTAGTCGCTGCCGGCGGCGTGGCGACCCAGCGCGAGGGCGTCCGCGATCCCTGCCGCGGTCAGCACGTCGCCGTCGTTGTCGGTGTGGCGTCGTACCTCGATGGTCCTGGCCATGGCTGCTCCGTGGTGGCGGTCTCCGACCACGCTAGGCGCCCGGTGGTTGGCAGCGACCGCTCACCAGGTCCGGAGCGCGCGGACGCGGCCGTCCGGCAGGTGGCCGTCGGCGACGAACCCACGGTCGATCCAGAAGCGCGCCGGCGAGCCCCGACCCTCGGCGAACCGGATCACGACGCGGTCCGCATCCCAGTCGCGGCACTGGTCGACGACGGCCTCGACCACGGCGGAGGCGATGCCCCGGCGCTGGTGGCGGCGATCGACCAGCAGGCGCCACAGCAGCGGATCGGGATGGTGCGGGGTCGGGGCGGCCAGCAGCACGAACCCGACCGTGTCGCCGTCCGCCTCGACCGCGCGGTACCACGGCGACAGCGGGTGGCCGTCGACCACCGGTGGCACCTGCGCGTCGGCCAACGAGGCCGTGACCGACGCCACGAACGCCCGTTGCGAGCCGTGGACCTCCAGCGCACGCACGGCCCCGACCGTGGCCGGGGTCACCGCAAGGAGGCCGACGTCTCGCGCTGGGGCCGTGGGACGCTCGCGCCACGCCGTCCAGTCGTCGCGCGTCATCCCGTACAGGAGGTCGTCGGAGTTGTCGTCACCGACCCAGAACGACAACTTGGTGTGGCCCTCGAACCGGAACCCGTTGCGCTCCAGGACCCGCGCCGACGCGATGTTGTCCGGATGCATCCCGGCCCCGACCCGGGTGACGCCGACGTCGTCGAACAGGTGCGTGACCAGGGCCGCGACCGCCTCGGTGGCATACCCGTGGCCGCGCCCGGACGCCGCGAATGTGTATCCGACCTCGGCCGTCCGACTGGCGAAGGAGAACCCGGCGGCGACGTCGCCATGGGTCCGACCGTCGCGGCGGTCGACCACCACCAGGCCAGTCCAGCCGTCGACCTCCGGGTCCCCTGCGCCGTCGTCGACCCGGTTGTCGAGGAAGTCGCGGCCGTCGTCGTGGGTGTACGGCAAGGTCCAGTTCTGAAAGCCGGGCCCGCCGACGTCGTTCCGCCGCGCCACCAGGTCGTCGAGGTCGTCGTCCCGCCACGGCCGCAGCACGAGGCGGTCGGTGGTCAGCGT
>JBBSMS010000268.1:0-2286 GCA_038233055.1 Nitriliruptorales bacterium | reverse complement strand
GGTTCCGTGACAAGTGCCCCTGTCGCGGCGAATCTCGGAGGTATCTGGCCAAACGAGATCGCAGCGAAGGGGCACCGTCGTGGTGAACGTTACCGGCAGGCTGTTCGAGGTCGAGGAACCGGCGCTGGCCAGGCCTCGTGAGGCGGTGCCCAATCCGCAGGTGGAGGCGTCCCAGGACGACCTGACGGGCATCGCGGGGGTGGCGTTGTGGGGGCCGTTGATCGACCGGCTGGATTTGGTCGGCGGCCGCTCCCAGCCCCCGACAAGCCGCCGCACCCCCGTCTCGACCCCATCAACCGGCCCACGACCGTCCCGACGGCCACGTCACCGACCACTGCCACGCCCCATCACCCGATCAGGCAACCTCCGACCACCCCGTTGCGATATCTGGGTCTGAGACCGCGCCTCGTCAGCGACCGACGTAGACGGTGTTGCTCGACTCTCCACCGGTGTAGAAGTTCGGGAACGCGACGACGTGCGCGGTGGCGCGGTCGAACACCTTGTCCAGCACGCCGTTGAAGTCGTCGTCCGGGGGGTCGTCGGACCACAACCCGAACACCCCACCGGGGACCAGGTGGCGACGCAGGGCCCGGAGCCCGTCGGGCGTGTAGAACGTCGCGTTGGCAGGCGACAGGTGGTGGCTCGGGGTGTGGTCGATGTCCACCAGGATCGCGTCGAATCGGCGGCCGGGACGCGCAGGGTCGAACCCGTCCGCACCGGCGGCCAGCGCGAAGAAGTCGCCGTGCACCAACTGCGTGCGGGGGTCGGCCCCCAGGTCCGGCACCTCGGGCAGCAGTCCGTCGACGTGCCAGCCGATCACGGCGGCGACGGCGTCCACGACCAGCATCGACGCCACCCGCTGGTCGTCCAGCACGGCGCCCGCGGTGTAGCCCAGGCCAAGCCCGCCCACGACGACGTCGAGGTCGTCGCCGTCCAGTGCCGCCAGGCCGAGGTTGGCCAGTTCCACCTCGCCGACGGTGAACAGGCTCGACATCAGCCACTCGTCACCGAGCTTGACCTCGTAGACGTCGACCTCGCGAGCCGGCTCCCATCGACGCCGCAACGTGACCAGCCCGTCCGGCGTCTCGTCGCGCGCCAGTTCCGCGAACAACTCGCCCATCGTGACGCTCCCGCACCCTCCGGCCACCGACGACCGGCGGCGGGGCCACGGTAGACGGCCGCCGGGTCACGACGGAGGCGTCGGCTGGACCGCGGCGGGCGCGTCGGCCCGGCCGCCGTCGCGCAGCCACGCCGCCAGGTCCTCCCCGGCGGGGCCTACCACGGTGGCGAACAGGGTCGGGGCCAGGGCCGCACGGGCCGCCGCCACGGCCGGCGGCAGGTCGCCACCCAGCAACGCCCAGGTCGAGGCCAGGGTCGGCAGCACCACGCCGTCTGCCCGGCCGGACAGGACGGCGAGGTCGGCTCCGATCGCGCCGTGGCGTTCACGGAGGCGGTCGGCGATCGCTGCCACGTCCCGGACGCGCCCACGCTGGTCCAGCCCATGGCCCAGGAACAGGTCGAGGGTGGACCCCGCACCGGGCTGGAGGACGACGTCCCGGATCGACGCGCCCTCGGCCGCCAACCCCGCCAGTGCACCAACCTGGCCCGCGGCCACCGCCGCACCGGCGTAGGCCGCGACCCGGACTCGTTGGTCGGGATCGCCGGCCGCGGGCATGTGCACGATCGCGCGCACCTCCGGCCCGTCCTCGCCGGTCCCCACGACGATGGTGCCGACGCACCCCGGCCATGTCTCCACCACGACCAAGTGCGCCGGGCCGACCCGGACCAGGTGGGTCGCGACCGGGTCCCGGGTCGCGGTCGACGCCGCCTTCGATGACGCGGCGGCCCCACCGGGCCGGGCGACCGCCACGACGTCCGCCGGACGTGGCCGGGGGGCATCGAGGTCGTCACGCACCACCACCAACCCGGGCGCGGACTCGGCAGCGACCTGCTCGACCAGCCCCGCAACCAGGTCTGCGAGGCCGGCGGCCGACACGGTCGCGGACGCCGGCGCCGGCACCGGTCGCTCGCCCGCGTCCAGCGCCTGGTGGCGTTGGTTCGTCCAGCCCAACAGGGGGTGCACGTCGACCACGACGTGGCGGCCCGACGCGGGCGCGGCCGGCAGGGCCCGGCCGTGGGCGGCGCCCCCCCCGGCGGGGGGGGCGCCCGCCCGGGCCCCCCCCGCCCCCGCGCCCAAACACCCCGCGGGCGAGGCGGCCCCCCCGACCCCCGCCAATTCTCCCCGGGCCCGGCCGGTCCCCGGGGGCGACCCCCCCTGCGGGGGGC
>JBBSMS010000267.1:0-2296 GCA_038233055.1 Nitriliruptorales bacterium | reverse complement strand
CCCCACCCAACGATCAAACCCCCCGGCCCACCCACCGACAGCGCATCGGCCACCACCTCGCCAAGCCCCAACCCGCCGCGTCACTCCGCCACCAACCATGAAAGGATCAGCGGTTCCCGCAGGTTTGGAGATCAACGGTTGATCGGCCCGTCACTCGTGTAGACTAATTCGTCTACAGGAGTAGTGACATGAGTGACACCACCACCATCAGGGTGGATCGCATCACCCACCAGGAGCTGCGTCGGCTCTCCGAGCGTGACCACACCTCGATCTCGGACACCGTGGCGCGCGCCGTCCTTGCCCTCCGCCAGGACGAGATGGGTCGCCAGCTGACCGCTGAGCCCACAGACGAGGAACAGGCGTGGCTCGATGCTGATCTCGGGTGACGTCGTCACCTTGGATCTCGGCATGCCGGAGGGCTCCGAGGCCGGTCTGTACCGACCGGCCGTCGTGGTCACCGCCCAACGAGTCCTGCGAGCAGGACCGTCCGTGGTGCAAGTCGTGCCCCTGACGACAACCCTGCGTGACTACGAGTCCGAAGTTGCCATCGAGCCGGATCCGACCAACGAGCTGCAACGTCGCTCAGCCGCGCAGAGCCAGCACGTGAGGGCCGTGGCGACAAGCCGAATCGTCGACCAAGTCGGGAACGTCGGGCCCGTCGTCCTGGGCCAGGTTCGCGACACGATCGCCGTGCTCCTGGATCTTTGACCTACCTCGGATACCAGCGGCTATCCGAAGCCTCACGATTTCGGGCCGAGTACTCCAGCCTTGGCGCTATTTGGCATCCTTCGGGCGACATACAAGCGTGAAGCAGTCCCCCGCCTGGTCGCACCGGCACCGACGTCGCTCCTCAGGTCCACGCGGTTGACCCCGGGGGGGATGGCGGCCCGGACCGTGGCGCTGGTGACCGACCGGATGGCCGACGGGGCCGAGGCGACCGACGTCGAGGTGCTGGCCCGGGTCCACGCAACCCTCCCGGTGCTGGTGTCGCTGGCGATCGACTGCATTCCCCACACCTGACCGCACCGGGCGGGGTCGAGGCGGTGGTGCGAGGGCTGGCCGCGCCGATGGGACCGACCGCGTCGTGGTCGACGCCGACGGTGCCCCCGCCCCCTTGGACGTCGAGACCCTCGTGGCCGTGGACGGCGAGCCGGCGCGGCTGGTGCGACCCCGGCGGAGCACGCGACGACCCGGCGCGACGCCACTCGGAGTTGACAAACCCACTTGGCTCACCACGCCCGAGATCCCTGGCTGCCACACTGGTGGTTGCCGCCGAACCTGTAGAGGTTCGTTGAGGCGGAGAGAGGACCGCACGACATGTCAACCACCGACGGCAAGACCTCGACCTCGGGTGTCCCGCGCCCGAACAAGACCGAGGTGCGACGTGCACGCCGATCCTGGCCCGCAACCTACAAACTGGAGATCCTGGAAGAGATCGACGCTGCCGAGCGTGGGCAGGTGGGCGTGATCCTGCGCCGTGAGGATCTGTATTCGTCGCTGATCTCGGAGTGGCGCAAGCAGCGCGACCAGGGCGCGCTTCGCGGGTTGGCTGACCGCAAGCCCGGCCCGGCAGCGACCGATCCGGTCCGTGCCGAACTCGCGCGGCTCCGAGCGGACAACGCCGAGCTGCGTGAGCGAGTGGCGACCCAGGAGGAGCTGATCGGCACCCAGGGAAAAGCCTTCGCGCTGCTGCAGCAGATCTCGGCGCCCAGCAGCGCGACACCTTCGACCAGCACACCGAGCAGATGATCGAGCAGTGGACCCCGCGGGTCGGTCGGGGTCGTGCCTGTCAGGCGATGGGGGTGGCGCCGCGGACCTGGCGTCACCGCCGCCAACAGGCCCAGGGCCGCGGCCGGGTCCGGCCCTCACGTGCCACGGCCGGGCCCCGCAAGCCGCCTCCGGCACGGATCGACGACGCCGGACGCCAGCGGATCGTGGCGCTGTTGTGCACCCAACGGTTCGCCGACCTCGCACCGGCGCAGGTGTACGCCACGCTGCTCGACGAAGGCACCTACGTGTGCTCGATCCGGCAGATGTACCGGCTGTTGCACGAGGCCGGTCTGGTCGGTGAACGTCGCCGTGGCCACGCACGCAAGCCGTCCCACGTCAAGCCGCGCCTGCACGCCGACGGGCCCAACCAGGCCTGGTCGTGGGACATCAGCCGGCTGGCCGGCCCGGCCCGCCGCGACTGGTTGTACCTCTACGTGGTGCTAGACATCTACTCGCGTGCGATCGTGGGCTGGACGGTCGAGACCACCGAGTCCGACGTGGTCGCGAAGCGGTTGATCGCGACCTG
>JBBSMS010000266.1:0-2352 GCA_038233055.1 Nitriliruptorales bacterium | reverse complement strand
TCGGGGTAGGAGGCCGTCACGTCGTTGCCGTTGCGGGAGGTGACCGTGAGCCGGTCGCCCTCGACGGCGACGAGGGCGCGCACGCCGTCCCACTTCACCTCGTAGGCCCAGGCCGCGTCGTCGCTCGGCAGCGGCGCGGCCGTCGCGAGCATCGGACGCAGGTAGCGAGGCAGTGGCGCCCGTCCCTGCGACCGCACGTCCATGCGGTCCAGCATCGCAAACAGTCGGGCGAGCTAGCTCACCTTCTTGCGGCGGGACACGGCGACCAGGATGAGTACGGCCAGTCCGGCCACTGCCAGCGCGGCAGCCGCGCCGAGCAGCAAGGACTTGGTGTCGACCGCTGCGTCGTCCTTGCTCGCGCGGAGCACGGTCGCCAGGTAGGTGTCCTCGGTCGGCAGGGCGAAGGTGCCGCTGCGCGAGTCGGGCCACACGACGAAGGTCTTGTCGTCGGTGGAGGCGATCCCGATCGGGGCCCGCAGGTCGTAGGACGGGTTCAGGGCGAAGCCGGAGTTCTGGTTCATGGTCCGGTCACTGACCCTGACGTTCTCGCCGAACGTCTTGCCGCCGTCGACTGACGACGCCGTGAAGACGTCCCAGCAGGTCTGGTTCTCGCGTCTCGTCGTGCCGTTGCCGTCGCCGTTGAAGAAGGCGTCGGTGCGCATGTCGTACCAGGCCAGGTCCACCCGACCGTTCGGCGCGACGCTGATCCCGGCGATGAACTGGTCGTAGCCCGGTTGACGGTCCGGGTCCTCCTGCTCGTCGTCGTTGATCTTCAGTCGCTCACTCCACGTGGCGCCGCCGTCGGTCGAGGTCATCGTGTAGATGTCCCGGTTGTCCCTCGGGTTCGGCAGCGGTGACTGGCTGAGCTCGAAGGCCAGGTGGATGTCGCCGGTCTCGGCGTTGATGGCCACCTCGGGGATGGTCAGGCAGGGGATGCAGACCAGCCCGCCGTCGTCCACCACCGAGGCCTGCCAGGTCTTGCCGTCGTCGGTCGACTTCGACATCACCAGCCGGGAACCGGCACCTGGTTCATTCGCTGCCGGCGGCGGATCGCTGGGGTTCGGCAGCAGCTCCGGCGCCGCCGGGTTGGCCGAGGCGGGTTGGCACTGGGCCGGCTCGCCCAGCGGCTTGGGGAAGTCGGGCTGCCTGGGCGTCATCACGCCACCACCCCGCGGCCGTTCCTTGGTGAAGGCGTAGACGGCGCCGTCCTTGTCGAAGGCGAGCGCCGGCGCATCGGCGCCAGGCAGGTCCGCGAGCGGCAGGCTCGGGTCGATGTTGTCGATGGGCTTGGCGAAGCTCGCACCGCCGTCGGTCGAGACCGACACGACGCTCCGCACGGGCGGAGAGGGGGTCAAGGACTCGGCCGACTCGACCCGGAAGCCGACCGCGACACGCTTGGGGTCGGTCGGATGGGTGGCCACGCGGGCGTAGTTGAAGCGCTCGGTGGCCTCCACCGTTGTGCCGTCGTCGAGCGTGAAGTCCCGCGTCTCGGGCTCGGCCACCACCGCGAAGTCCCAGGTGCTGCCAAGGTTGGTGCTGCGCGCCAGATAGCCGGTGGTGGGCCCGCGGTTGGTGGCCGTGTCGGCGCCCGTAGACGCGAAGTAGAGCGTGCCGTCCGGACCGAAAGCCGCGTCCATGAAGGCCCCGAAGGCGGGGCGGGTGCAGGCTGCGAACTCCGGCGGGACGGGGCTGGCCGGGGCCTGGGTCCACGTCCGACCGGCATCGCGGCTGACGTGGATGAGGCACGTCGCGATCGTGAAGTCTGCGTGGGCGATCACCATGATGTCCGAGTCCTCGGGGTGGATCAGGACCTGGCTGTTGGTGAAGCCGCGCCCGGGTCGCATCTCCGTGGTGACCTGGACCGCTGGGGTCACCACAGGTGCTGTCTCACTCTGCGCCACAGCGGATTCGACGGTCACAAGACTGGTGACCGCCACCAGCGCGGCCACCCCCAGGCCAGCAATCCCACGTCCGGAGAACCCGTGCCGTCTCACCTGGGCGAACCTCCTTGAGTCGGGGCGCCGTCGCCACGAAGTCGCCGATGGTGATCACGCGGCGAATGCCAGGTCAATAGGTGCATTTCGCACCTAATGTGCAGCAGCAGGCAGCGCGTACGGTGATCACCGGCGCCGAGCGGGTAGGGGAGTCGTCGTGAGATCGATCTGGAAGGGCGCGATCAGTTTTGGGCTGGTCACCATCCCGGTGAAGCTTTACAGCGCGACCGAGACCAAGGACGTGAGCTTCCACCAGGTCCGGCGCTCGGACGGCAGCCGGATCAAGTACAAGCGCGTCGCTGCGGTCGACGGCGAGGAGGTTGCCTACGGCGACATCGCCAAGGGCTTCGAGCTGTCC
>JBBSMS010000265.1:0-2363 GCA_038233055.1 Nitriliruptorales bacterium | reverse complement strand
TGGGGCTGGCCACGTTCCCGACCGACGACTTCACCGTCGACGGCGGCACGGTCGCTGGCCCGACGACCTTCAACGTGTTGGGCGGCGAGGTCGAGGGACTCGAGCAGGACGACACCGGGACGGTCACCTTCGCCTGCTGATCCCGCCCCTGGACCCGACGACGGGCGGCCGCAGGTGCGGCCGCCCGTCGCTGGTGCGGGTCGTCAGCAGGAAAGCGGCGCTTCGGAAGTTGTTGGGGGGTGGGTCGGTGACGGGGGTGCTGGGAAGGACACAGGGACTCCGCAAGACTGGGGGTGTGAAGCCACCCAGCTGCTGGAGTCCCTGTGCCCCACGATCCTATGCCCCTGTGCCGTGTCCTCGTTGGTCTCCCGGACGTCGACGTGGTCGACATGACCGATGCGCGGGTCCGGAGGAAGGGGTTCCAGTGATTCCAGCATGTGTCCGAACCTGGCGCCGCGGACGGCCCGCCCGTGAGGTCGGGACCAGAGTCTCTTGAGGCGGTCGACCAGACGTCGTATCACTGACCACCCGAGGTCCTCTCACGGATGGCACCACGTCTCGACCCACCTGTGCCCGCCAATCCGGCCGCCCCGCGAACAAACCTGGCGTGGACCGGCTCCATACCCCCAAGGACAGCTCGTGAAGCGCCTCGTCCCCGTACTCGCCATCGCCCTGTTGCTGACGGCGTGTGGTGGCTCCGATACCACCGATCCGGCGCCAGGCACGACCTCGGCCGCCGACGCCACGCCCGCGGACGAGCCCCCAACCTCGGCGGCACCGACGTCGGCGGCACCGTCCGCGCCGATCGCGACCTCAGGCCCACCCGCGACCGGTGGCGGGGCCGGAATCGCCACGGTGGCCGTCGACGGCGGTCCGACGCTGGAGTTCGAACTGTCGTCGTGCAGGACCTCCACGACCGACCCGGACATCTTCCTCCTACCCGACAGCTTCCAGGTGTCGGGCGAGGCCGATGGGTTGAGCTTCAGCGCCGACTGGTTGTCGGCCGACGGGGAGGGCTACTCCGGCCTGGGCGTCATCGCGCCGGAGGATGGCAGCGGACAGGCCACGTTCGAGCCGGACGACCTCACCACGAGCAACGGCACCGTGTCCGGGGATGTCACGTTCAGCGTCCTGGGCGAGGTGGAGGGCATCACCGACGGCTCGACCGGCACGATCACGTTCGGCTGCTGACCGCGAACGACGGGCAGCCACCGTGGTGGCTGCCCGTGGCGTGACGATCCCGTGCGGCCGGTCAGGACTGACTGATCTCGATGGACTCGATCACGACGTCGTCCTTGGGCTTGTCCTGGGCCCCGGTCTTGGTGGCGGCGATGGCGTCGACCACGTCCAGGCCGTCGGTCGCCTTGCCGAACACCGAGTACTGCGGCGGCAGGCCGTAGTCCTGGTGCATGATGAAGAACTGCGACCCGTTGGTGTTGGGGCCGGAGTTGGCCATCGCCAGGGTCCCGCGCTCGTAGCGCAGTTCGCGGGCAGCCTCCAACTCGTCGTCGAAGGTGTAGCCCGGGCCGCCACGACCGGTGCCGGTCGGGTCCCCACCCTGGACCATGAAGCCACTGATCACGCGGTGGAAGATGACGCCGTCGTAGTACCCGTCGTTGGCCAGGGTCACGAAGTTGTTGACGGTCCGCGGCGACCGGTCCGCGAACAGGTCGGCGGTGATGACACCGTGGTTCGTGGTGATGGTCGCCGTGTGGGATGCATCGGTGTCGATGGTCATCTCGGGCGGGCTCGAGTACTGCTGGGCCATTGGCAGGTCCTTGCTGGGGAGGGGTTTTTAGCGACCGTACCGTCCTCCTTCCGGCCGCCTGCACCGCCGAACGTCGGGCCGGGACTGCTCATCGGGGTCTCCGCCTACCCTCGGTCCGGACCGTCCGTCCGCCTTGAACGACGACCCGCACCACGACCGATGGGGGCCAGCCATGGAGCACGACATCGAGCCGTTCGCGGGCTTCGGACCCCGGGCCGTGTCCTTCTTCCAGGACCTGGAGGACAGCAACTCCAAGGCGTTCTTCGACGAGCACCGCGAGGTCTACGAGTCCCACGTCCGCGAACCGATGGAACGCCTGCTGGCCGAGGTCGCCAAGGAGTTCGGCATCGACGGCAAGGTCTTCCGACCCAATCGCGACATCCGCTTCAGCAAGGACAAGTCGCCGTACAAACTTCACTGCGGAGCCGTGGTCGGCGACGACTCCCCCGGCAGCCCGATCTTCTACACCCACGTCGGGACCGAGGGGCTGCGCACGGCCTCCGGGTACTACCGCATGAGCCGCGACCAGGTCCAACGCTTCTACGAGGCCGTCGACCACGACCGCACCGGTCCCGAACTGCAACGCCTGGTCGAG
>JBBSMS010000264.1:0-2410 GCA_038233055.1 Nitriliruptorales bacterium | reverse complement strand
GCCCGGCCGTGGGTGCCGGTCGTCCCGCCTGGTCGGGTGCCACCGTGGCGTCGCCGGTCGGAGCAGTCGGCGGGGTCACAGGTCCTCGATGGCGCGCAGTTCCGCCACGATCGCGGCATCCAGGTCCTCGAAGGCGGCCGGCCGGTCGGCCAGGTCCATGGCCGCGATGGCACCCGCGCGGTGGGCCAGGGCGACCTCTCCCAACGACGGCGCGGGGCTGGCGGACGCCGGGCCGGGTTTGGTCCCGGGGTCGTCGAACGGTTCGTCGACAGGGGTCGGAACGGGATCGGGCACCGGGTCGGGGACCGGGTCGGCCAGTGGTGGGGCGGCGCGGTCGTCGGCGGCCATGCGCGTGCCTCCGTGCGGGTGGGGAGCGGTGGGTCGATCGGCTGGCAGGAATGCGGTCCCGCGCCTCGACCCGGGCCGCCGAGGGTAGCCGCGGGGCCCGACATCCCCCATCATCCGCGACGGCGTGTGAAGGCCGGATCGGGCGTCACCGGCCGGACACCCGATGGTGGAGGAACACCTCGTCGTCGTGTCGCCACGTCGCGACGAGCGCGAGGTCGAGCGGTCGTGGCAGCGGTTGCGGCGTTGTCGTTCGGCCGCCGCCGACCACCAGGGGGGCGATCGTGGTGAAGAGGTCGGTCACCAGGCCGCGGGTCAACAGCCCCACCTGCAGCGACGGGCCGCCCTCGGTCAGGATCCGCCCCATCCCCCGGTCCCGGAGGTGCGCCAGTCCAGCCGCCAGATCCGGGCCGTGGTCCCCGATCGAGATGACCTCGGACCGCTCGCGCAGCCACGCCACCCGGTCCGACGGAGCGTCGGTCCCGGTGAGCACCGAGATGGGTGCGGCCGCGTCGGACCAGAGCCGCTCGGTGTCGGCCAGGTCGGCACTGCGGGTCACCACCACGAGTCGCGGGCGGTCCTCCTGCCCGCGGGCCCGGCGAGCCTCGACCGACCGCACCCGGGTCGGGCCGTAGGACTCGGCCCGGACCGTCCCGGCACCGACCAGGATCACGTCAGCGTGGTCCCGCAACGACCGGAACACGGCCAGGTCACCGTCACCACCGAGGGCCCCGGAGCGCCCGTCCACCGCGATCGCCCCGTCCAGTGCCATCACGAAGTTGCTCGCGACCCACGTCGTCCGGCGCGCCAGGTCGGCATGGAGGTCGCCCGGTCCGGTGCCTCCGCGCGCCGCATCGGACGCCACGTCCGATGCGGCCGGCCGGCCGTCGGGCGCGCTCGGCGGCCACAGTCGCTCCACGATCGTGCCTCCCTCGGCTGCTACCGTCGACGGGCACGGACCGTAGCGCCCACCGGCCTCCGCTCGGCCGTTCGGCCCGATCCACGGCCCGATCCACGGCCCGATCCACGGCCCGATCCACGGGCCCGTGCGGCCGCGGCTCGTTCTCTCCGCTGACCACCTGCCGCTCGCCGCCCCCGGCGCACGCCCCCTGCCAAGGAACGTCGTGGCCACCATCGAACAGGTCGAGGGCACCTTCGCGGACCTGATCGGGCGCATCGACGCCCTCGACTCGCGACAGCGCGCGATGCTGCCGTCGCGACGCACCCTGCAGGCGACCTGCACCGACCTGGACGCCTCGTGGCACGCGATGTGGCGAAACGGCGAGTTCTCGGAGGTGGTGGACGGCGACCCCGACCGCCGCGCGGACATCCGTATCCGGCTGTCGTCCGACGACCTGATCGAACTGGCGGCCGGGCGGCTCGACTTCGGCCGGGCGCTGGGCGACGGTCGGGTCAGGGTGGACGCCTCGATGACCGACCTGTTGCGCCTGCGGGCCGTCCTGTAGTCGACGGCGATCCCCGTGCCGGGCCCCGGCCCGGCCTGACGAGGACCGCGGGTCGTGGACGACGTGGACCCCGGCGCCCGGCCCGGCCGACGGGTGGTCCTGTCCCTCGCCCGATGGGTCTGACACACTGCGTCCGCCGGCGATCCGTCGTGGCCCGGCACCCTCGACCCCGGAACCGTGACCGCGCATGACCGCCCCGACCCCACGCACGTCGCGTCTGGCCGACTGGTGGCGCCGGGTCACGGCCCGCCCCGGCGATGACCGCGCGCCGGTCCCCGTGCGTGACGCGACGCTCGCGACCGACGACCGGGCCGAGGCCTCCGCCGCGCGCCGCGCCCCGTCGACGACCTCCCGCACCGACAGCGCGCACGTCACGCTGCCCGCCTTCCCCGGCCCCGGCGCCACGCGGGCGACCAGCGTCGTTGCCGGTCCGAAGCCGCGGGATCGCAACGTGCCGTTGTGGGAGGTGGCTGCACCGACGGCCGAAGGCCTCCACCTCCCGCCGCTCGCCGAGTCCGTCCACGCCGACCTGTGCGTCATCGGCCTCGGCGGCTCCGGGCTCGCAGCCGTCACCGCTGCCCTGGATCGTGGCCTGTCGG
>JBBSMS010000263.1:0-2437 GCA_038233055.1 Nitriliruptorales bacterium | reverse complement strand
CCGACACCGGCCGGATCGAGTACGGCAGCGCCTCGGCCTGGCGGGCCGATCACCCTGACGCCATCGCTCCGGTCACTGGCTTCGAGTTCGACGGCGAGGTGACCGGCGGCGGCGGGACAGCGCAGGTGCCGACGGTCACCAACTACCGCTCCAGCCTGGATTCGGTCGTCGGTCTCGTCCCGGCCCGGGCCCGGACGAACTGGGTGGCGGTCGAGGAGGACGACGGCTGGGCCGTCGACGTCGTCGCCAGCTCGCAGGAGGTCCTGCTGCCCCCCGACGAGGACGCCGTCCAGGCCGTGCAGGCATGGGCGAGCGAGCAGCAGCAGTGCGGCGAGCCCGAGCAGTATTCCGGCGGCCTGCGAGGGCGCGACGACCTCGCCCGCCAGCTGTGCGGGGCGACCGGCGACGTCGCGGCCACCGACGTCGGCATGCTCCAGCAGATCGATGCGCAGCCGCTGCAGAACAGCTTCGGTGCCGAGGTCGTGTCCTGGGCCCGGACCGTCACCGTCGAGGGGGCCGTGCCGCTGCGCGCCGTGGTGGCGCCGGTCGAGGACCGCTGGCTGGTCGTCGGGCTGCTCGCTCCGCCGGGAGGCGGTTGATTATGCCGCGCAGGGGGACGACCAGCAGCATCCGGTGGAACGCACCGGGCGCGCGGTCGCCACCGCCCGCCACCCCCCCCACTCGTCCGAGCACCACCGCAGAGACGGCGTCCCGTGGACCCCCGCGAGACGTGCACAGCCCGTTTGTCCGCACGACTCGTCCTCTCCAGGAGGTTCATCCCGCAATGCCACATCTGACTCGCACCACGCCCCGGGTCCCCCGGGGTCGCGTCACTCTCGCGCTCGGCCTTGCCGGCGCCATGGCCCTGTCGATCGTCTCGGGCGTCAGCGCCTCGAGCCACCGCGAGGCCCCACTGATCACCGAGGACCCGGTGGCTGACAACACCGACCTCTACGCGTTCGTCAGCCCCGACAAGCCGGACTCGGTGACGCTGATCGCCAACTGGATCCCGAACCAGGACCCCGCCGCCGGGCCGAACTACTTCAACTTCGGTGAGGACGTCCTCTACTCGATCCACATCGACAACGACGGTGACGCCGTCGAGGACGTCACCTACGAGTGGCGCTTCCGCACCGAGATCCAGAACCCGGACACGTTCCTGTACGCGACGAACGTGATCACCTCGCTGGACGATCCGGACTACAACTTCCGGCAGGTCCAGGACGTGTTCGTCGTCCGCGACGGCGTTCGCACGCAGTTGGTCGCCGGCCAGATCGTGCCGCCGTCCAACATCGGCATCGCCACCTCCGGCCAGCCGGGCCAGTACCAGACCCTGGTCGACCAGGGCACCTACGACTTCGTCACACCGAGCGGCCCGGGCCAGACCTTCTCCGGCCAGCGCGACGACGGCTTCTTCGCCGACATCGGTTCGATCTTCGACCTCGGCCAGCTGCGTCCGTTCCTGCCTAACTACAAGCCGGCGACCCGCCCCGCCCAGGAGGGCATCGACACCTTCGCCGGGGTGAACGTGCACACCACCTCGATCCAGGTGCCGATCGCCGAGGTCACCGAGAGCGCCACCCAGCCGATCATCCAGGTCTGGTCGACCTCCTCCCGCCCGAAGGTCCGGGTGTTCAACAACAACAACAGCGCGGCCCCGGTCAACCGCGGCCGTTTCGTGCAGGTCTCCCGCCTGGCCAACCCGTTGGTCAACGAGGTCGTCATCCCGCTCGGCCTCAAGGACGCCTACAACGGTCTGGCCCCGCGCAACGACGCCGCCGTGCTCAGCGTGCCGGACAGCGGCGACGGCATCACCATCCCGCTGGTCCAGGACCCCGAGCTGGCCGGTCTGATCACCGCTCTGTACGGCATCGAGACACCGCCCGCACCGCGCAACGACCTGGTGTCGATCTTCCTCACCGGCATCAAGGACGTCAACCAGATCGACGGCAGCCAGCCCGCCGACCTGCTGCGCCTGAACACCAGCGTCGCGCCGACCGGCACCTCGCCCAACGGCCAGAACCGGCTCGGGGCGCTCGGGGGCGAGAACGATGGCTTCCCGAACGGCCGTCGCCTCGGCGACGACGTCATCGACATCGCGCTGCGCGCGGTGGCCGGTGGCACGCCGTTCAGCAAGGACGCCGACGGAAACAACAGCTTCAACAAGAGCCCGAACAACGCGCTGGCGGACGGCGTGGACGGCAACGACCAGTCGTTCCTCGACACGTTCCCCTACCAGGGCACCCCCTGGCAGGGCTACGGGGAGAACAACGAGCTCCGTGGCAGCACCACCAGCGGTGTCGACACGGCGCAGGGCTCCAACCAGTGAGCTCTGCGTCCCACGCCGGCCGCAAGCGGTCCGCAAGGACCGGCCGGCGTGCGCTCGTCGCCGCGGGTGCAGCCCTGATGGTGCTGCCCCTCGGAACGGGTTCAGCCT
>JBBSMS010000262.1:0-2448 GCA_038233055.1 Nitriliruptorales bacterium | reverse complement strand
GACGAGCAGGCCACCGACCTGCTCCTGCGTCACCTGACCACCCCGGAGCGTCGGATCCACGCCGCCCGTCGACTGCGATCGCACGTCGACGGCGTGCTCCGACGCCAGCTCATCGGGCGCCGGGGAAGCACCCGGGAACGCAACGCCCTGCGGTCCGCCCACGGGCAGACGGCGGCCACGGCACTGGCCCACTGGCGCGACGGCGACGTCGCAGGGGCCCTGGTCACCGTCGAGGAGCTCCTCGCTCGCCGCGACCGCTCTGGGCTCGACCTGGGCGAGACGGTGGTCGCTGCCGGGATCCTGCAACTGGTCGGCCGGGAACAACTCACCAAGGATCTGCTGGACGACCTGCTCGCACCCGACGCGGACGTCGTCGACCCCGACATCGGCGTGACCACCAACCCAGGCGAGGATGACGTGCTGATCAGGATCGCGTGCGTCTTCGGCATGCAACTTCGCGAGGTCGAAGACGGCAGCGGCACGTTCAGCAACGCGGCCGACCGCTGGGAAGCGGCAGCCATCAAACTCGACCTCGACGACGCCGTCCTGACCCTCGCTCGACACGTGTTCACGGACCCGAGCGACCCCGATCGGGATGCTCCCGGCCAGTCACCCCGGGGGCCGGCTGGCGACACTCGGCCGTCGCCCGAAGGCCGGTGAGCGGTCGACCCCGCCGGCCTGCGGGCCTGCGGCCCCCCGCCCGTGCGGTTCCCGTTCGACCCATGATTGGAAGGGCGTGGCATCTCGGATGTCATGGCACCACCAGTGGTAGGGTTCATGGCACGGTTCTCACCATGAATGGCCCCTGGATGCCGACGGTCACGATCGACGAACAGGGTCGACTGGTCCTTCCCAAGGCGCTGCGCGAGCGTCTCGGGCTCGCTCCGGGCCGTGCACATCGCCTGCACCTGTGGGAGACCGGCGACGGCGTGCTGCTCGAGCCCGAACCGACGCCCGCCTCCATCGACGATGGTGGTGACGGCATGCCGGCCATCACGATCCAGAGCCGGCCGACGATCTCCAACGACGACGTCGTGGCGGCGATCCGGCGAGACCGTTCGACCCGCTGATGCTCGACACGTCGGCGTTGTTGGCTGCCCTGGTGACCAATCACGCCTTGCACGAACCGGCTCGTCGGCACCTCCCCCGACCGTCCGACGCCCACCTCCCCGGCATCGTGCTCGCCGAGGCCTTCGCGCGGCTCCGAGGCGCCCCCTTCCAGGTCTCGGCCAACAACGCCCGCGACATCCTGCGCCCGTGGTTCCAGACCGGCACCATCCTCGCCACTCCGGCGCCGCTGTACGCCAAGGCGCTCGACGACGCACCGGTACACAACCTCGGTGGGCAGGTACACGACTACCTCATCATCCTCACCTGCCTCCACCACGGCCATGGGTTGGTGACGGCCGACCGGCGCCAGGCCGACCTCGCCCGCCATGTCATGGATGGCAGCCCACACCAGGTCACGCTGGTCCCGTAGTCGGCCCGGTCGCCTCACGATCCACCATCGAGACGACGGCCGTCGAGGTGCGGGTCCCGCCAACTCGACGCGGTGTTCGTGAACCCGCGCACGGCTTCGGCCATCTCGGGAGCCGCCGACGCGGACGGTGCGGTTACGCGTCGGTCGTTGGCTGGATTCTCGATCCCCAAGGGCTTGACGCCCGTGATCGGCCACGTGTCGAGGCCCGCCACCGAGCCCTGGACCACCCCGTTGTCCGGTCCGAGCGAGACCTCGACCAAGATTTCACGGACGGTCGCACTGGTCGGTCAGTTGCGGCACCGTCCACATGCCTGGCGGTCGATCTGGACCGAGGCCACCCCGACCGCGTCGAGTGTCGTCATGAACTGGGGCCACAGGGCATCGTCGATCAGCCGATGCTGGCTGCCGATGTCTCCCAGCAGTCCCTCGCGCAGCAGTCCCGTGGCGACACCGCTGCGGTCGGCGGCGCGACACGCCAAGTAGCGGACCCCGTCGACTCCTGGACTGGCGTGGAAGAACCGACCCCACTGCTGGGTCACGCGGTAGGTGGCGACGTCGTCGGCGCCCAGGCGGGTGGTCGCCCCCACCTGGGCGCACGCCGAGGCATCGTCCAGGGGGAACAACATCGTGGAGGCGTGCACGGCGACCAGTGACCCGCGCCAGCGCGGGCACACCTCCGCCACCGTGCCACCACGGTTGAACACCTCCAAGGCCGACACGTCGAATCCGGCCGCGCCGTACCAGACGACGTGGTCGGGATGTTCCCCGGGAGAACCTGGCGGGTGCGGGTCGAAACGGGACAGCGGCCCGTAGGTCCTGGGCTGGTTGGCCGACGAGGCATACCGCGACGGGTGCCAGATGCGCCACAGCGACGGCCCGGACGGCACCGTGTCCAGACCCGGCCGCCCGGTATCCGGGGGCTTCGGCAGGGTCACGCCCCCACGGCTGACGCTGCCGTCACCACCGCG
>JBBSMS010000261.1:0-2454 GCA_038233055.1 Nitriliruptorales bacterium | reverse complement strand
GAGGCAATCGACGCCAACAACCTGGTCGAGGGATCCCAACTGTTCCTGCTGTTCGAAGGAACCCCCCACGACGCCATCGGCTACGACGACGCGCTGGTGATCGGCCACCGAGGTGCCTCCGGCTACCGCCCCGAACACACCTTGGCGTCATATGAGCTGGCCATCGAGATGGGCGCCGACTACATCGAACCAGACCTCGTGCTGACCAAGGACAAGCGGCTGGTCGCCCGCCACGCCGACGACGCGATCTTCGTCCAGTCCTTCGAAGTCAAGCACCTGCGCCGCCTCGACCGGATGACCGACGTCCGGCTGGTCCAGTTGATCGGTGGCAGCGGGGCCCCCTGGGACCTGCAATCCGCCGGCAGGCCAACGACCTACGAAGACATGACCACCCCACGGTTGCTGGCCAAGATCGCCAAGTATGCCGACGGCATCGGGCCAAGCTTCACCGCCTGGATCCTGCCCCTGGACAGCGACGGCAACGCACTGCCCGAAAACACCACGTCGCTGGTCGACGACGCCCACGCCGAGGGCCTGCAGGTCCACCCCTACACGTTCCGACGCGAGAACGTGTTCCTGCCGGCCAACTACGAGGACGATCCGCTCGGGTGGTTCCGGCTCGGGCTGTCCACCGGCATCGACGGGTTCTTCACCGACAACCCGGACCTGGGCGTCGCAGCCACCCAGCCGCAGTAGCGGCGGGCCCTTCCGGGACGACCACACGAACGATCCCGAGCGGATTGGCCCAGGCACGCCGGGCCAGTCCGCTCCCCTGTGTGTCAGCATGGTGTGGCCAGGGGGCGCCCAGTCGAGCATCGAGCAGACGACGCCGGTCCTGTCGTCGGGTCGTCGAATGGACTGGCTGCCCGTCAGGACTCCCACCGGTTCAGGTGGCTCAGTCCCGCCATCCGGGTGTCCAGGAGGGAGGGGCGGGTCGGTCCGGGGTGGCATGCGGGTCGTGGTGCATGCCGTAGTAGGTCGGGCCGCCGGGGTAGGCCACGACTGCCGGGCCCGCCCGGGTGAAGCCGAAACGTTCGTAGTAGTCGACGTTGGCCTCGTCGGAGGTGAACAGGTGGCTGGCGCTGCCCTGCCGGTCCGCGCGTTGCAGACCCCACGCCACCAGTCGCGACCCGAGCCCACGACCTTGCGCACGTGAACGGACCCCCATGGCCTGCAGGAACCATCCGGGATCGGGAGGCAGGGCGTTTTCCACGGCCGAGCCGAGCCGCGCGAAACGCCGCATCGACCGTGGTGCCACGGTGGCCGTCCGGAGTAGAGCGGGTCCCATCCGGGCCTTGCGGGTGGCCGACGGTGGAAAGGTGCCCGGTGGCATCCACAGGGCGGTACCCAGCACGTCGTCGTCGTCGCGGGCCACCACGCAGTGGCCGACGCGCGCGGCGTCGCGAGCCGTCACGGCCAGGAACGGCGCCAGGGCCCGGGCGCGTCGCTTCGGCCGGGGGAACACCGCGACGAAGGCGGGATAGTCCGCGTGGCTGTCCGCGAGCACGTCCGCCGCCCGGGACGCCTGACGCACGGCCAGTTCTTCGATGACGATGTCGCCACGGCCGGTGGGAGGTGGGCCTGCTGTCATCTCGAGTCCAACGTCGATGGGGACCGGTTCAGCACCAACCCTGGATGTCGCGGCAGTGAGCCCGCTCCGGGTGGACGTGTGCTGGGTCCGAGCTCTCGGGGTCCCCTCGCGGTGGGCGTCACGTGGTCAGCAGGGCGATACCCAGCGTGACGGCTCCGGCTGCCAGGGAGACGGCCCCCAACCACACCAGCGCGATCCAGCGGTTGGGCTCATGGATGTCGGTGCCCATCGAGGAGAAGAAGAACCCTGCGGGCATCAGGATCGCCGCCAGCGGGATGCCGCTGCGGGCCACGGTCGCCACGAGCCCGGTCAGGCCGGTCGCGTCGGTGAGGATGGCGGTCAACAGGCCCAGGATCACCAGCACACCGGCGTGGGCATGACCAGCACGTGCGAAGTTGACCTGGAACTCCGTCGCTGGGGCGCGTCCTCGCACCACCTTCACCAGGTACATCCCGCCGGTCTCGATGGCGACGAACGCCACCATCAGCGTGCCCGCGAGTCGCAGCGCGGCCGGAGTCAACTGCAGGGTCGGTTCCACGGGGGCTCCAGGATCGTGTGGTTCGGAGTTACGCAACAGTGTTACGTTACACTGTGGCAAATGATGCGCCAACCTGCTCGACTGTGTCGTGCGGCAACCGCTCACCATCTTTCGGCGACGAGGAAGTGGCCATGGTGCGTCCACGCATTCACCACGAGGAAACGGCTGACGCCTGGGTCGAGGCTGCCTTCGACCCGGTTGAACCTCGTCGCGTGATCCGCAGCGACCGATGACAGGACCAACGTGAACGTCGAGATCGAGTACTGCGTGCCGTGTGGCCACCTTGACCGGGCTCAACACACCCAACATCGGCTCCTGGACACCT
>JBBSMS010000260.1:0-2505 GCA_038233055.1 Nitriliruptorales bacterium | reverse complement strand
GCAGGAACTGTTCGCGTCGCGAGCCGCCGCCAACGACACCACCCCCGACGACGAGCGTGCCGCCGCCGAGGCCGGCATCCCGCTGCGCCGCATCGGCGAGCCGGCGGAACTGGGTGCAGTGGCGGCGTTCCTGTTGTCCCCGGCCGCCAGCTACGTCACCGGATCGGCCATCCGGGTCGACGGGGGTGCGGTCCGCGGGCTGTGATGTCCGGGCAGCAGTCAGGTGTCCAGCAGCCGGCGCTTCTGGGTCTCGAAGTCGGCGTCGCTGAGCTTGCCGGCGTCATGGAGGTCCGACAGCGTCTGGAGCTGGGCGGGGATGTCCCGGGGGAGGGCACGTCCACCGGACTCCAGGGCCAGCATGCGCGCCTCACGGGCGGCATAGATCTGGGACTGGAACTGCTCGGGGTCGGGGATGTCGGCCAACCGAGACTGTCCCGTGGCGCCGGCCGATTCCAACAGGACGTCGCCGTAGCCCAGCACGCGTTCGACCAGCGACTGGTTGAAGTGCACGTTGTTGATGTTCTCGAGCGGGATCTCGACCCCGCTGCGCGACACCACGCCGTGCCGCACGATGATCCGCTCGGTGGTCAGGATGTGGCGCCGGTACCACCAGTCCACCGCCGGCCGGACGAACACCGCGAGGCTGGCCACCACGGCCACGATCCAGGCCACCGTGGACAGCGTGACGGCCCCGACCGTGGTGGTCCCGGCGAAGACCGTCACCAGCGTCGCCAGGACCACCAGTGCCAGCGCGATCCCGATCGGTGGCAGCAGCACCCGCCAGTGCGCGTGGAACTCGCGCAGGACCTCCTCGTCGTCGGTCAGCAGGTGCGTCGGGTAGGCCATCGTGGTCCCTCGAGCCGGTCGACCCACGACCCGGGGGACGTGGCGGTGGGCGTCACCCTAATCCGTCCGCGTTGCGTGACGCCGGCGGAATAGCATGCGGTGCCGCCCCGTTGGCACGACATCCCCGCCCCGCACCCGTCGGACGTCCGTGGAATCCCTCGCCCTCATCATCGTGCTGGCCATCGGCGGCCAGTTGGTGGCGCGCGCCGTCCGGGCGCCCGCGATCCTGGTCCTGCTGCTGCTTGGGATGGGTGTCGGCGGGTGGCTGGGCCTGATCCGCCCCGACGAGTTGTTCGGCGACCTGCTCTTCGACGGGGTCGACCTCGCGGTGGCGGTGATCCTGTTCGAAGGTGGGCTGATGCTCAACTTCCGGGAACTTCGCGGCGACGTCTCGGCGGTGGTCCGGCGCTTGTTGGTGTGGGGGGTGCTGCTGACCGCGATCGGTGGCGCCGCCGGGGGCTACTTCGTGCTGGGCATGTCGCTGCCGGTGGCGCTGGTCTTCGGCTCGATCCTGACCGTCACCGGACCCACGGTCGTCGTGCCACTGCTGCGGTTCATCGGCGTCGGCGGACCGGTCGAGTCCATCCTGAAGTGGGAGGGCGTCTTCATCGATGCCGTCGGGGCGACCCTCGCCCTGCTGGTCTACGACACCGTGCTGGCGGGCGAGGGCTCGATCGGCTTCGACACGTTGGTACAGGTCGGGTTCACGCTGCTGGTCGGTTCGGTGGTCGGCCTGGCCGTGGCCGCCCTGCTGGTCGTGGTGCTGCGATGGGACGCGGTGGACGAACACCTCGCGTCGCTGACGTCGCTGGCCGCGGTCGTCGCCGCCTACGTGGCCGCGGACCTGATACGCCACGAGGCAGGGCTGATGGCGGCCATCGTGCTGGGCGTGGCGCTGGCCAACCAGGGAGTCGTGTCGATGTCGCGGGTCGCCCGCTTCAAGGAGACCCTGGGCGTCCTGCTGACCTCGGTGCTGTTCATCGTGCTGGCGGCGCGCCTGGACCTGCGTGACCTGGCGTTCCTGGTCGGTCCGGTGGCCATCGTCGTCGCCGTGCTGGTGGTGCTGCGGGTGGTGGTCGTGTGGATCACCTCGCTGGGCTCGGACCTGACCCGGCGGGAACGCGGGTTCGTGGGGTGGATGGCCCCGCGCGGCATCGTCGCGGCGGCCACCGCCTCGGTGTTCGGGTCGGGACTGGAGGAGCTGGGGCTGGGCGGGGCCGAGGACCTGGTGCCGGCGACGTTTTTGGTCATCCTCATGACCGTTGCGGTCTACGGCCTGACCGGCCGCCCGATCGCACGCCTGTTGGACCTGCACCACGGCAACGTCCCCCACACGGACGGCATCGAGGACCAGGCTGGCTCGCACGCAGCGGGGGACTCGCCGTCGGCCGAGGAGGCGGATGTTCCGGCCAACCTGGTCGAACCCGAGGTTGCGCGCGCCCTCGACGGCGAGTCCTAGGTGCTGTCTGACGGATGGTCTTGGTTCCGGGCTTTCGGTGGGCGCATCGGCTTGGGTATGGCCAGTCGATCTGGAGAACGGGCATGGCTAAGCGGGACGTGATCACCGATGAGATGTGGGCGTGGATGGAGCCGTTGTTGCCGTCCTCGAGCGGGAAGCGGGGTGGTCAGTTCCGCGACCATCGGATGCTGGTCGAGGCG
>JBBSMS010000259.1:0-2505 GCA_038233055.1 Nitriliruptorales bacterium | reverse complement strand
GGGGACAACAGGAACGCCGCCACTGCACCCAGTTCCGCCGGCTCGCCGATGCGGCGCAGCGGGATGCCGGCCTCGGCGGCGGCACGCTCGTCGTCGGGGGTGGTGTCGTTGGCGGCGGCTCGCGACGCGAACAGTTCCTGCAGCCGGTCGGTGCCGAAGCGACCGGGGACAACCACGTTCACGCGCACCCCGCGCGGCCCGACCTCGTCCGCCAACATCTTGGCGTAGCCCCACACCGCGGGACGGGCGATGTTGGAGCCCGCGATCCCGGCGATCGGTTCCAGCGACGAGGTCGAGGTCAGCACGACGACGCTGGCGCCCGCCTCCAGCACCGTCCCGAGGTGCTGCAGCAGCCGAATCGGGCCCGCCGCCGCGACGTCCAGTGACCGTTTGAGCGCGTCCTCGTCCAGTCCCAACGCGCTCGACGGTGGCGGACCACCGTGGGACACGAACGCGCCGTCCAGACGTCCGAAGGCGTCGTGCGCGGCGGCCACCAGGCTCGCCGGTGCCCCGGTGTCGGTCAGGTCGGCCACGGTCCCGACGGCGTGCTCGCCGAGTTCGGCGGCCACGCGCTCGACGTCGGCCGCGGTCCGTGCGGCGACCACCACGCGCGCGCCCTCGGCCACCAGGGCGTCCGCCACGGCCCGTCCCAGGCCCGAGGTCGAGCCCGTCGCCACGAACACGCGGTCGGTCAGGTCCAGGTCCATGGCGTGCTCCTCGCGCGGCGACCGACGGCCCGACCATAGCCATCCTGCGCGTCCCCACCGCAGGTCCCGACGAGCACCGGAACACCGTTCGAGCCCCACACGTTCACCCGGCCACAGCCCGTCGACGTCCGGGCACGGCGACCGCACGGTCGCGCCTGCGCCATCACGGTCGCGGCCGACCGGCACACTCGGCGGTGGAAAGGACCTGCATGCCTCCCGGAACCGGCTTCGGCGCATGGCGCCTGCACGGGCTCGGCGATCCCGACGACCTCGGCGACCGCCCGCTCGACCGCGACACCATGCGCCGTGCCTGGGGACTGGCGCGGCCGTTCCGTCGTCGACTGGCGGGCTACCTCGTCATCATCGTGATGGCCGCCGGGCTGGGGGCGCTGCCACCGCTACTGATCCGCGCCATCCTGGACTCCGCGATCCCCGACGCCCGGCTCGACCTGCTCTACCAGGTGGCCGGCGGAATGGTGGCGGTCGCGTTGGGGATCATGGGGCTGAGCCTGGTCGAGCGCTGGCTGTCGTCCAGCATCGGCGAACGCTTCATCCTGCGGCTGCGCACGCTCCTGTACGGCCACGTCCAGCGGATGCCGGTCGACTTCTTCACCCGGACCCAAACGGGCGCCCTGATCACGCGCCTCAACAACGACGTCATCGGGGCCCAACGGGCCCTGACAGGGACATTGGGCGGGATCGTCGACAACGTGATCTCGGTCGGCGTCACGATGGTTGCCATGGTGCTCCTGGACTGGCGGATCACGGCGCTGGCGCTGGTGCTGCTGCCGTTGTTCATCCTCCCGGCCCGGCTGGTGGGCCAGCGCCTGCAGGAGATGTCCCGCGAGTCGATGGCGCTGAACGCCGACATGAACTCGGTCATGACCGAGCGCTTCAACGTGTCAGGGGCGATGCTGGTCAAGCTGTTCGGCCGTGGCCAGCAGGAGGTCGACGTCTTCACCGACAAGGCCACACGCGTGGCCGAGATCGGGATCCGCCAGGCGATCCACGGTCGGATGCTGTTCGCGTCGTTGGGCCTGGTGGGGTCGCTGGCGACCGCGCTGGTGTACGTGCTGGGTGGTCGCCAGGCGATCGTCGGCACGCTCGAGCCGGGGACGGTGGTCGCGCTCGCCCTGTACGTCACGCAGCTGTACGGACCGCTCGCACAGCTGTCCAACGCGCGGGTCGACTTCATGACCGCCCTGGTGAGCTTCGAGCGGGTCTTCGAAGTGCTCGACCTGCCCCCCGCGATCGTGGACCCGGTCGAACCGACCCCGCTGCCGGACCCCCGCGGGGACGTCCGCCTGCGGGACGTGTCGTTCCGCTTCCCCGCCGCCGAGGGGTCCAGCCTCGCCTCGCTCGAAGGTGTCCAGCCGGCCCACGGCGGGGACGCCTCCGACTGGATCCTGCGCCACGTCGACATCGACGCACCCCGCGGCACCATGACCGCGCTGGTCGGCCACTCCGGGGCGGGCAAGACCACCCTGGCGATGCTGTTGCCACGGCTGCACGACGTCACCGAGGGAGCGGTCACCATTGATGGGATCGACGTCCGCAACCTGTCCTTCACGGACCTGTCGCGTGCGATCGGCGTGGTGACCCAGGACCCGCACCTGTTCCACGACTCGATCGCGAACAACCTCCGCTACGCCGCGCCCGACGCCACCGACGAGGACCTGGTGGCGGCGTGCCGAGCGGCCAGGATCCACGACGTGATCGCGGCGCTCCCCGACGGCTACGACACGATCGTCGGCGAACGCGGCCATCGCCTCTCGGGTGGCGAGAAGCAGCGGGTCGC
>JBBSMS010000258.1:0-2561 GCA_038233055.1 Nitriliruptorales bacterium | reverse complement strand
GCAGCAGGAACGCGATGCCGAGAGCGGACATCGGGGCGTCCAGGCGGTCGGCGATCTCGTCGGCGAGTCGTTCCCGCTCTGGGTCCGGACGCGCGCGGATCGGTGCATCCGGCTCCGGTACCTCGTCCATCGAATCCTCCCGAACCGTTGCGCTGGGACCCCGCCTCAGTGTGAGGATCTCATCCGTGGGCGTGAATCAATGTGAATCGCCCTGAGTTCGATGGAGAGTCGGGCTATTGGATTCCAACCGGCTGGTTGGCGCCCTGTGCTGCAAGGTAGGCGGCTTCGAACTCCGCCGGTGGGCCATCGTCGAGGGTGCCGTGGATGCGGTCGTTGTTGAACCAGTGGACCCAGCCGAGCGTGGCCAGCTCGACGTCGTCAACGCCCTTCCACGGGCCGTGGTCGCGGATCAGTTCCGTCTTGTAGAGCGAGTTCATCGTTATCTGGAGCCCGGGCTTGGGACGGGCGGCTGACCTGCGGGTTTGCGTGAGCGACATGTCGCCGACGAGCGGGTCGAGCTCTGGCATCGATCGTCATGGGCATCACCGTGCGGCGACGACACGGTGATGCTGGTCTCGCTCAGGATGTCAGCCGCGCTCTCCCTGGGAGGTGGCCTGGCCGCTGGCGACGCGCACGCCATGGGTGGCTGAGGCCGTCCAGGGACGCCTGGCGCCGCCCATGGGCTCACACGGCGGCCGCGCACTCGCCAGGGGTCAAAGCCGGGGCGGTCACTCGGTTTCGGGTGCACCGTGTCGGGGCAGCGGCACCCGCAGGCGTCGTGGGCACCCCGACGCCGGGATTGCTCGACCTCGCGGGCTACCAGCCGTTCCACGCCACCCGCGCGGACCTGCTGCGGCGATGGGCCGCATCGACGACGCGGTGCGGGAGTACCGGCGCGCCACGGCGCTCGCCGACGACCCGGCCGTGCACGCGCACCTGGCGAGGCAGGCGGACCAACGGGGACGGCATCGGAATCAGCGCCTCGGACCCCAGGGTTGCATCGACCCACCGCAAGCCGCGTCGCGGGTTGGCCGCGACGACGGCCCTCAGGACGACGCGCGGACCGGGTCCACGGCGAGCACGGAGGACACCAGGGCGGCGACGTCGGGGTGGCCGGCGAGGCGGTTGTGGCCGGCCACCACCTCGACCACCTCGACCCGTCCGCCCGCTGGGATCCGCCACCACCGGCCCGCGCCCGCGGCGGAGCGGGCCCGGACCAGGCCGTCGCCGAGGACGGCGTTCAGGGGGTGACCGGTCCCTGGGCGCAATCGCCCCACGACCAGGTGGTGGTCGGTGTCGTCCGGCCACGGCACCGGTTCGCCCCGGCCGACCAGCAGGTCGTCGATCGCGCCGTCCAGGGTCGGGTCCGCGGACAGGGTCCCGAACCGGAGGTCCTTGATCCCGCGCGAACGCTGGTCCAGCAACTGCCCCAGTGGCGCCGTCCGGGGCGAGACCCGCCGCAGCGTCCAGCTGGTGACGTTGGCGACCTTTTCGAGCCACGAACCCAGGTTCGGGGTGGCAAGATGGACGACGTCGGTCATCGCCGCCGGCCAGGCGTGGCCACGGTCGACGGCAGCCAGCACCGCGGCGCGGGTGACCAGCCCACCCATGGAGTGGGCGACGACCACGATCCGGGTCACGGGGACGGGCCACCCAGCCACGACCTCCTCCAACAGGTCGTCCAGGTCGGCGCCGTTGCGAGCCACCGACCGTCCCGACCCGTACCGGACCAGCAGCGCCACGGCCCCCGCGGTCGTCGCCACCCCGGGCAGCGACGTGGACGTCCAGGCCGCCTCGGTGTCGACCAGTCCGTGCACGAACACCACCAGGCACCCGGCGGCGTCGGGATCGGACGCGCGGCCATCGTCGGGCCCGGACGGCGGGTCGCCGCGGTCCACCACGACCGTCATGTCGTGGTCCATGCCCGGTGCCGTCGCGACCAGCCCGGCATCCAGCGACCCGATGGAGATGGCGCGGGCCCGGGCGGCGCCCGGCGACTCGTCCCCGACCGTCGCGAGGCTGTCCGCCACCTCGGCGGCCACGGCGCCGGCGCCGCGCACCACGGTCCGCACGGCACCCCAGGTCTGGTCCGCGACCGCATCGTGGACCCGCTTGACGGGGCGTCCGAGCGGTCCCACCCACCGGAAGTTCGCATCGGTGATGGCGCGGTGCATCGCCTGGGCCGTCTCGGCGATGGCCTGGTCGGCGACGCCGGTGACGAACCGGATCCAGGTCGCCGCGGACGTGGCTTCGGGCACGTGGTCGCCTCTGGCCGGATGGGTCACGCCCGGCGGACGGTAGCCCGGGACCCCGGCGCAGCACCCACGCCGTGCGTCGGTCGTCCGACGGCGAACGGGGTCAAGCTCAGGCCGCCGCGAGCGGACGGCTGGCCAACGGGGCGGTGACGTCGCGCGCGATCGCGACGAACTGCTCGGCCGCGGGCGACAGCGTGCGTCCATGTCGCCACCCGATCGACACGTGGCGTGGCGGCAACGGCGGGTCCAGGGCATGGACCGCCAGCCGGGGATCCTCGGTGTCCACCGCCAGCAGCGGCATCACCG
>JBBSMS010000257.1:0-2570 GCA_038233055.1 Nitriliruptorales bacterium | reverse complement strand
TCCGTCGGGGCCGGAGACCCCGAGGAGGCGCTGGACGTGACCGGGCTCGCCGGTCGACGGCAGGAGCGGGTCGGCGGTTTGTCGGCAGGGCAGCGGGCGCGGGTGACCCTGGCGGTGGTCCTGGCCGCGACACCCGTCGTGGCATGCTTGGACGAACCCGACGCCCACCTCGACCTTGAGGGCCGGGCCGTCGCGGCGGACGTCATCGACCTGCTGGCCGCTCGCGGCACGGCCGTGCTGCTCGCCAGTCACGACCGGCGTTGGGTCGCCGACCGGGAGGACGCACACCTGCACCTGGGGTCGGTCGCGCCATGACCTCGATGCAGCAGACGATGGCCGTCCTGCGACGGGAGGTGGCCGTGGAGCGCGCGGGCCGGGACCTGGCGCGCGGACTCCTCCCTGTCGCCATCGCCGGCGTCCTGCTCGCCGGCCTGGCGTTCGGCCCGGCGCCGTCGGTGCTGGCCGGTGTGACCCCCGGCCTGCCCTGGCTGGTGGTGATGCTGCTGTCGGCCCACGTCGCGGTGTCCGTCGCCGCTGCCGAGCGGGAGGAGGGCTGCTGGGACCTGCTCGTCGGTCTCGTCGGGCCGGGTCCGCTGCTGTGGGGCAAGACCGCCGCAGTGTGGCTGTGGCTGCTCCTCACCTGGACGCTGACCGCGTGGGCTGCAGCCGTCGTCCTGGGCACCGCGCTGGCCGCCACGGCCGTTCCGGCAGCCGCCCTCGGCACGCTCGGGCTGGCGGCGGGCGTGGTGGTGTACGGGACCGTTGCGGCCCGTGGCGGCCGCACGGGCACGGGTCTGCTGACCGCGCTGATCGTGCCGGCCGGGGTGCCGGCGCTGCTCGCCGGCACGCAGGCGAGCACGCCCGGGGTCGAGTCGCTGCCGTGGCTGGCGCTGTTGTTGGCCTATGACCTGACCAGCCTGTCCCTCGCCTGGGCCGTGTTCCCGATCCTGCTGGAGGAATGACCCGATGACGACCCGACCCGTCCGACTGCTGGGTGCCGCTGCCGGGGTCGCCGGCGTTGCCACTGGAGTGCTCGGCCTGGTGGTCGCGCCACCCGATGCCGTCCAGGGTGACGCCCAGCGCCTGATGTATGTGCACGTGCCGGCGGCGTGGGTCGCCTACCTCGCCTTCACCGGGGTCCTCATCGCCAGCATCGGCTACCTGGTCCGCCGCGACCTCGTCTGGGACCGCCACGCCCGTGCCGCTGCTGAGCTTGGTGTGGGCCTGACGGCGCTGGCGATCGTCCTGGGAAGCCTGTGGGGACGTCCGGTGTGGGGGGTGTGGTGGACCTGGGAACCCCGCCTGGTCACCGCCGTCGTGCTGCTCACGGTCTACCTGGGCTACCTGGGCGTCCGGGGTCTCACGACCGACTCGCACGCAGGTGCCCGGCGGGCTGCGGTCGTGGGCATCGCCGCGTTCGTCAACGTCCCGATCGTCCACTACTCCGTCGTCTGGTGGCGCACGCTGCACCAGCCACCCACCGTGCTGCGCCCCGGCGGTCCCGCCGAGGCCATCGAACCGGCGATGCTGCTGGCGCTCCTCGTCGGTGTGGTCGCCTTTACCCTGGCGGCCGCCTGGGTGCACTTGCGCCGGGTCGCGATCCTGACTGCGGCCGCGTCGTCGGAGCGTGCGCCGAAGATGGACGGCCCCGTCGCCACTGAGCCGTTGACCGTGACTGCCAGGACGACCCGATGAGCGCCAGCTGGGGCTATGTGGCGGCTGGCTATGTCCTGACCGCCATGGTGTGGGGCGCCTACGCGTGGTGGAGTTCAAGGAGCGCCGACCGATGATCGCTGCCACACCACGTGTCCGCGTCCTCGTCGTCGCCGTCGCGGCCCTCGGGGCCGTCGGTGTGCTTGCCGCGGCCGGACTGGACGACAGCCTGGTCTACTACCGCAGCCCGTCGGAGGTCACGGGGACCTCATCCGAAACCGGGAGGGTTCGACTCGGTGGGCTCGTCCAGTCCGGCTCGGTCGTCACCGACGGCGCGAACGTGCGCTTCACCCTGACCGATGGGGTCGCGGAGGTGCCGGTGTTGCACGAAGGCGACCCCCCCGGAGTCTTCCAAGAAAACCAAGGCGCGCTCGTCGAGGGGACCTTCGACACCGACGGCACCTTTCGGTCCGACCTGCTCATCGTAAAGCACTCCAACGAGTACCGTGCCCCGGATTCGCCCAAGGTGGATGCCCCATGAAGTCCGTCCTCGGCACCGTCGCACTTTCAGTCGGTTTTGTGGCCGCGATCGCGGCCACCGGCTGGTGGGTTCTCGCCGTCAGACGACCGCACGTCACGGCACGGGCCCGGAAATTCACCGTCCTCATGCCAGTCGCTGCCGCGGCGGCATGCGGGGTCCTGGTGTGGGCCTTGGTCACCAACGACTTCAGTGTCCGGTACGTCGCTGACAATGGGGCCCGGGCCGTTCCGCTGTACTACACCGTCATCAGCCTGTGGGCGGCGCTGGAAGGATCGCTGCTGCTCTGGCTGCTGGTCCTCGCTGGCTACTCCGTCCTCGTCATGCGCCACGTCCACCCCCGGGCGGCGATCCTCCACCCGTGGGCCATGGCGGTGAT
>JBBSMS010000256.1:0-2586 GCA_038233055.1 Nitriliruptorales bacterium | reverse complement strand
CGCTGGCGACTGGCGACGCTGGACCTGACCGGACCCGGCCGATCGTCCGTCACGGACGTGGTGGACCACCTGCTGGCGGTGCAGGCCGAGAACCACGACCAGGCCTCGTGGGCCCTGGCAGCCCGCACCACCGGGGCCACGCGAGCCGACGTGGCCGCCGCGTTCGACGCCGGCGAGATCCTGCGCACGCACGTCATCCGCCCGACGTGGCACTACGTGACCCGGGCCGACATCGGGTGGCTGCTGGAACTCACATCGCCGCGGATCTGGCGCGCCACCTTCCGGTCCCAGGTGGCGGGGCAGGCCCTCTCCGCGGCCGACCTCGACCGTGCCGCCGACACCGTCACCGCCGCGATCGGCTCCGACGGCCCGCTGACCCGCGACGAGGTCCGCGAACGGTTCGCCGACGCCGGGCTCCCGTCGTCCGGCCAATCGTTGAGCGTCCAACTGGCCCACGTCGAACTGCACGGGCTGGTCTGCAGCGGGCCACTGCGCGACGGCGCCCACACCTGGGCGCTGCTGGCCGACCGCGCGCCCGACACCCGACGACTGGACCGCGACGAGGCGTTGGCCGAACTGGCCCGGCGCTACCTCACCGGCCACGGGCCCGCGACCGAGCGCGACCTCGCGTACTGGGCGACGCTGACGCTGACCGACGTCCGCGCCGGGCTCGCCGCGGTGGCCGACGACCTCGACTCGTTCGACCACGACGGCCGCACCTACTGGCACGCCGGTCCCCCGCCGGACTTCGACGCACCCGCCGAGCCGCGCGGCCACCTGCTGCAACTCCTGGACGAGTGCTACCGCGGCTACCAGGACTCGCGCATGGTGATCGACGCGGACGGGATCGCGCCGACCGGCCGCGAGAAGGCGCTCGGGATCGCGCTGGTCGACGGCCAACTGGTGGCCAGCATGCGCCGCACGATCCTGGCCGACGAGGTCGTGTTCGAACTCGGCCCGTACCGCGACCTGGCGAACGAGGAGGTCGCGATCCTGCAGGACGCCGCCGACGACTACGGCCGCTTCCTGGACCTCGACGCCACGATCACGGGCCTCGACGGCTGACCGACGACAGGATCGGACCGGTCACGGCGTCGGGGCAGCGGGCGGCAGACGTCACCCGAGCGCACCGGCTCCGGCCACCCGACCTCACCCGAGCGCAGCACCCGGACCGGTGCCGACGGCGGCGACCACCGCCATGGTGTCGCGCGGCGTCACGCGACAGCAGCCACCGACCAGGCGGGCACCGGCGCGAACCCAGCCGGGCACCCCGGCCGGCTCGAGGTCGACGTCCCGCGCCAGCGGTGGGCGGCCGCGTCCCACGTCTCCCCGCCGTTCGGGTAGGCGACGGCCGGCTTCGCACTGGCCGCGACCGCGGCGGCCACCTCGCCGGGCCGGCAGCAGTTGACGCCGACCGCCACGACCTCGTCCACGTCGGCGGCCATCGCGAAGGCGTCGGCCGCCGGCTCGCCGGCCCGGGTGCGGTCGCCGTCCACCGTCAGCGACAACCAGCACGGGTGGCCGCTGCCGTCCACCAGTCCCAGCAGGCCCTCGACCGCGGCCAGGCACGGGATCGTCTCCAGTGCCAGCACGTCGGCCCCGGAAGCGGCCAGCACCTCGAACCGCGGGCGATGCCAGTCCACCAGGTCCGCCACGGACAACCCGTAGTCGCCCCGGTACTCCGACCCGTCGGCCAGCGCCGCCCCGTACGGCCCGATCGACGCCGCCACCCAGAGGGGCTCGTCGTCGCCGGTCTCCTCGGCGACCCGCCGGCGCGCCCGGTCTGCCAGCTCGACGGTGGAGGCCAACATGGTGGTGGCCGCCGTCCGGTCCAGCTTGAGCCGCGCGAAGCCGTCGAACGAGGCCTGGTAGGACGCCGTGGTCGCGACCTGCGCCCCGGCCCGGAAGAAGTCGGCGTGGGCGGCCACGACCTCGTCCGGCCGATCCTGCACGACCTGCGCCGACCACAGGTCCGTCGACAGGTCATGGCCCCGGTCCTCCAACCGCGTCGCCAGGCCCCCGTCGAGCACCACGGGACCAGCGGCCAGCCCGTCCACCAACGTCTCCATGCCCCCAGCATGCCCCACTCGGGAGAGGACGCGCTCGCCGCCGCGACAGTCAGGTGCTACACCCAACGACCGGCGGACCGCGCCGTCCTGCCGCGAGGACGCCCGCGGACGTGACCAACGGCGACGCACCAGGCCCCGACCCGGTCCCGGGTCGAATCGAGGGCGCGTCGGGATGGCGGTGGCGATGGAGTGGTGGGAGGTGGTCCGAGCGGGCTCGATACGGTCGGCGGCTGCCCATCCCGGCGCTGCAGGTGCCGTCGGGAATCCTCGCGCTCCCGACTGGAGTCCGTCGTGTCGTTGTTGCAGGTGCCCCGTCGCGACCGGTCGGCGCCGGCATTCCACGGGTGGCGGATCGTGGCGCTGTGCGCGATCACGTTGGGGATGACTGCGCCGGGCCAGACCGCCGGGGTGTCGGTGTTCATCGACCCGATGATGGCGGGGCTGGACCTCACCCGGTCCCAGGTCTCGGCGGCCTACCTGGTCGGCACCCTGACCGGTGCGTGGACCATGCCGGCGT
>JBBSMS010000255.1:0-2600 GCA_038233055.1 Nitriliruptorales bacterium | reverse complement strand
CGTGGCCCCGGTGGTGCGGGCTGCCAGGGCCCACGAGGCCTGGTCGTGGTTCTCGGCCTGCACCGCCAGCAGGTGGTCCACCACGTCCGTGACGGACGATCGGCCGGGTCCGGTCAGGTCCAGCGTCGCCAGTCGCCAGCGTGCGATGGCGCGATCGTCGTGGTCGGTCGGGTCCACCGTGGCTCCTGGTCGCGACGACGCCAGTGTGGCAGACGCCACGGCCGAGTCTTTGGATGCACCTCGTCAAACGTCGTTGCTGGTGGCCTCGCGGGTGTCGACGGGGTGCCGGGACCAACGAACGCCGACCGCGGATGCGGTCGGCGCGTCGGGGCAATCCGTCGGCGGGTCAGCTGTCCTGCTTGATGGCTGACAGGTCGAGTTCGAGCGTGACCTTCTCGCTGACCAGCACGCCGCCGGCGTCCAGCGGCGCGTTCCAGTTCAGGCCCCAGTCCTTGCGGTTGAGCTTGACGCTGCCCTCGAAGCCGACGCGCTCGTTGCCGAACGGGTCAGTCGCGGCGCCGGTGAACTCGAAGTTGATGGTGACGGGCTTGGTGACGTCCTTGATGGTGAGGTCACCGGTGACGCGGAAGTCGTCGCCGTCCCCCTCGATGTCGGTCGAGGTGAAGCGGATTTCCGAGTAGGTGTTCATCTCGAAGAAGTCGTTGGACTTCAGGTGGTTGTCCCGGTCGTCGTTGCCGGTGTCGATGCTGGCCGCCTGGATGGTGACGGAGGCAGTCGAGTTCGACGGGGTCTCGGGGTCGAAGTGGCCGCTGGCCGAGAACTCTGTGAACGCGCCGCGGACCTTGGTGACCATCGCGTGGCGGGCGACGAAGCCCAGCCGCGAGTGGCTGTCGTCCAGCACGTACTGGCCAGTCAAGGCCTCGGTGGGGGTGGCGGTGGTGGTGCTCATGTCTGTCTCCTCGGAAGTCTGGATGGAACTGCGCTGCTGCACTGCACAAGGAGATTGACGCTTCAAGTATTCCCTCGTGGCCGAGAAGTCCCCTGCTGCGGCGTCCGGGCAGCATCGGCCAAACCCCACCGCGGGGGGCGGTGTCGGGACGGCGGCCATGACGTAGTGGTCCCCGATCGGGGTCGAGCGCCTTTGACCCGGTGATGGATCGATGATGGCCACAGCCAGCCTCGATGTCCGTTCGACGGTGAATGTGTGGCGCGGCGTGCCTCGGTCAGCCGTCGCTGGGGGGTTCCGTGGAGAAGGGACCGTCGATGAGGTCCACGGTCTCCGGCGGGACGACGCCGTCCCACTGGAACATGCGTGGGTCGGGGATCGGCGCGGAGTCGTACTGCGGCAGGTCGAGATTGTTGAACGTCTGCACGGCCAGCGTCATCGCGTCCTGGCAGGCGTCGCGGCCCCTGGGAACGTCCGCGGCTCCGAAGTCGATGATCAGCAGCAGGCTCGGGTGATTGATCTCAGCTCCCAGACATGCAGAATCTTCGTCGATTCCCCCAATCACCAGCCCGGTTCCCGCAAAGGTCTGAATGCGGTCGTTGTCATCGACATCGGTTCGGAGGAACCTGATGATGGCAGCGCCTTGGCCGGGGAAGAACGAGAATCGAATGCGCGAGCCCAGCTCCTGGCCGAGTACGCAGCGCTCGGGCAGGACGACTCCCGGGGACACCTCGACATCATTCTCGGACGAGGAGACCACCTCGGTCTCGCCTTCAAGGTCCAGTGCGAGTTCGACGGACGCCACGGAGATCGCCCCCCCACACGTCGTCGAGCCATGGTCACTTGCCTCGGGGTTGATGCTCGACAGGTCAGGCGAAGAACACGCCACCACCATCACTGCCAGGCACAGGAGGCCGAGGATGCCGCCCGACCGTCGCCCGACGGTCACGAGTCACTCCCATAGGGCTCGTTGGCAGCGCGGGCCCGAACGTTCAGATGGTCGGTGGTCATGACTGGATAGTCAGGGGACGAGGTCTTCCATTCGAGGAAGGCGGTGGAGGTGTGGTCGAAGCCGACGGGCTGCCCCTCGTGGTGGCGGAGGGCGTCGGCAGGAATGCTCGCGTCGTCGAACCAGCCGTGGACGTAGAGGGTGTCGAGGGTTCGCTGGTTGATGAGGTCGAGGAGGGCGGGGTGGGCGCCCCGGTAGTCGGTCGGGACGGCGTGCTCGTGGATCATGACGTCGGACCCCAGTTCCATGCCGGTTCCGACCGTGTCGAGGCCGGGGACGAGGCCGACGAACATGCCGATGCGCTCGATGACCTGGCGATCGGCTTCGTTGCCGCTGTGGTCGTCCACGATGCCGTCGTAGGCGGTGGCCAGGATGGTGCCGGCAGTGTCGGCGGAGACTCCGGCGGCCGACGCGATGACCCCCAGGTCCGGGTCGGGTTGGGCGAGTTCGTTGACGACGGCGAGGTCGATGTTGGCCACGGCGACGGCGGTCAGGCGTTCGACCTCGCGCGGGCTGGACCCCAACCGTTCCAGCACCACGTCGAGGTCATCGGTGTGGAGGACTGGCTGGATGGGGAGCCCGTCGGGGTAGATGGGCGGGTTGACCAGCGTCCACGAGTCGTCGTCGGTGGCCCAACCCACGGTGTCGGTGCCGGCGATCGCGGGGACGGCTCCGGGCATGGCG
>JBBSMS010000254.1:0-2618 GCA_038233055.1 Nitriliruptorales bacterium | reverse complement strand
TGCCCGGGCTGCAGTCGGCCCGTACCCTCGCCGTTCGCCACGACGTGGCAGGGAGGGTTCGCCTAGTCCGGCCTATGGCGCACGGTTGGAATCCGTGTTGAGCGGCAACGCTCTCGAGGGTTCGAATCCCTCACCCTCCGCACACTCGACGCCCCGAGCCCACCCGGCTCGGGGCGTCGTCGTGACGCCGTCCGCGAAGAAGTTCGCAGCGCAACCAATCCGGGCGGCTCCGAGTCACGGATCACCCGTGCACGAGCCCTGTTCTGACATGGTCTCCCGCCTCGTGCGGGACGCGGCCCGTGCCTCCGACAGTGGGCGCGGGTCGTGCCATGATCGGGTCGGTCATCTGTTCGGGGGGACGGATGACCGGCCCGAACCCTGAACCCTGTGCTCCGGATGTCTGTGCCCCGGATGTCTGTGCACTGGGGACTCTCGTCCGGTCATCCGGGCGCAGCCGGTCGGTAGGCTTGTCGAACCACGCGACGGGCACGGTCCCGTGCGAGATGTGGTCGCCGCCGGTGACGTCCTCCGGTGAACCGGGTCAGGGCCGGAAGGCAGCAGCCCTAAGCCGTTCTCGGGCGGGTACCGATACCGGCGACCACATCTCGGACGAGATCACCCGTCGCGTCGTCTGTCCGCGGACTCGGGAGCGCGCGGCGGGTCGCCATCCAGACGCTCGGCCAGTCGCGAGAACCAGGCCCAGGCGCTGGCCACGATCTCCTCCAGGCCCATCGTGGCCTCCCAGCCCAGCAGGTCACGGGCGCGGCCGTTGGCGGCCCAGGTCGCGGCCGGGTCGCCCGGGCGACGTCCGACCTCCTCGTAGGCGACCTCGCGCCCGGCCACCTCGGCGACGGCCGCGATGACCTCCTTGACCGTCGAGCCGACCCCGGTCCCCACGTTGACGACGGTGGTGCGACCGCCGTCGTCCAGCCAGTCGAGCGCAGCCACGTGCGCGCGTGCGAGGTCGTCCACGTGGATGTAGTCGCGGATGCAGGTGCCGTCGCGGGTCGGGTAGTCCGTGCCGAAGACCTGCAGCGACGGCGACCCGGTCAGGACGGATCGCATGACGAGCGGGATGAGGTTGGTGGTCGACGACCAGTCCTCACCGATCGAGCCGTCCATGGCCGCCCCGGCGGCGTTGAAGTAGCGCAGCGACACGGACTGGAGGTCGGTCGTGCGGCCGGTCCAGCCCAGCATGCGTTCGACCATGGCCTTGGTCTCGGCGTACACGCTCTCGGGGTCCAGCGGGGCGTCCTCGGACACCGGGACCTCGGGCGGGTTGCCCACGACCGAGCACGACGACGAGAACACCAGCGAGGTCACCCCGGCGTCCCGCGCGGCCGCCACGAGCGCGATCGAACCGCCCACGTTGTTGTCGAAGTACCGGTTGGGCTGGTCCATCGACTCCGGCACCGACTTGTAGGCCGCGAAGTGCACCACCTCCGTGATGCCGTGGTCCCGCACCAGGTCGGTGACCAGGGCCTGGTCGGCCACGTCGCCGATGACCAGGTCGGCGGCGTCGACCGCCGCGCGATCGCCGTGTTCGAGGGTGTCCAGCACCACGACGTCGCGGCCGGCCGCGTGGAGGGCCTGGACGGTGTGGGAGCCGATGTAGCCGGCGCCGCCGGTCACCAGGACGGGGGTCGTGCGCACGGTGGCTCCGAGGTTCGGTCGGGGGTGGTCGAGGTGCAGGCGGATGGGTGTCGCCCACCATGTTCGGCCGTGACGGCCGCGCAACGGCCGGACGACAGCCCGCCGGGTCGCATGCTCAGCCTACGATGGCCGCGTTCGCGTCGTGTTCGTGTCGTCGGTGTTCGGAGCCCGTGGTGGCCTACGTCTCGCTGTACCGCAAGTACCGCCCCCAGACCTTCTCCGAGGTGGTGGGCCAGCAGCACGTGACGCGGTCGCTGACCAACGCGATCCGCGAGGACCGCCTCCACCACGCCTACCTCTTCGCCGGCCCCCGCGGCACCGGCAAGACCTCCACGGCACGGATCCTCGCCAAGTCCATCAACTGCGCCGAGGGCCCCACGCCCGAGCCCTGCAACGCCTGTGACCAGTGCGTGGCCATCACCAACGGGTCCTCGGTCGACGTGATCGAACTCGACATGGCCTCGCACGGCGGCGTCGACGACGCTCGCGAACTGCGCGACCGGGCCCAGTTCGCGCCCGCCTCCGCCCGGCGCAAGGTCTACATCCTCGACGAGGTGCACATGGCCTCGACCGCGGCCTTCAACGCCCTGCTGAAACTGATCGAGGAACCGCCGGGCCACGTCGTGTTCGCGATGGCCACCACCGACCCCCAGAAGGTCCTGCCCACGATCCTGTCGCGGGTCCAGCGTCTGGACCTCCGACGAGTCGGGGCCGCCGATGTCGCCGGTCGGGTCCGGGACCTGGTGTCGCGCGAGGGCGGCAGCATCGACGACGCGGCGGTGGACCTGGTGGTCCGTGCCGGCGACGGATCGGTCCGCGACACCGAGTCCGTCCTGGAACAGGTCCTGGCCTACGCCGACGGCCAGGTCACCGGCGCCGACGTCGCCGAGGTGTTGGGCCAGACCACCTTCGAGCACACCGCCGCCGCCGTCGACGCGGCGCTGGGCGGCGACCTGGCCGGCGCC
>JBBSMS010000253.1:0-2711 GCA_038233055.1 Nitriliruptorales bacterium | reverse complement strand
CCTGGTCGTGCTGCCCAGCGTGCTCGTGCTGCTCAGCCCCGCCCGCCCGCGACGGAAAAAGCCCGATCCAGCCGTCGAGGTTCAACGACCGACCCAGGTTCCCGCCCCCTGACCGCAGCCGCCCCGATGCCGGGCTTCGCGGCCGAACGGGAAGGGGCCGTTTCCGATCATGACGGCCGCATGCCCGCGCCAGATGATGGCAGTGTTACGGTGTACCTCTCATGTACGAGGAGTTGTCATGGCGGACAGCACGTTCACCTTCCGGGTCGACGAGGAGTTGAAGGCGGCGTTCTCCGAGGTGGCGAAGGCCGACGAACGAACCGCGGCGCAGCTCCTGCGGGTGCTGATGCGTGATGCGGTGACTCGCCGTCGCAGCGACCAGGCGCACCGGGCGTGGTTCCGGGACCAGGTCGAACAGGCACTTGCCGAGGCTGACGACCCCGACGTGGAGCGAGTTTCGCACGCGGACGTCGTGACAGCCTGGCAGCACCAACGGGCGGGCTTCGAGCAACGAGGCGCCGGCCGTATCGCATGAGGGTGCAGTGGCTCCCGGTCGCCGTCCGGGACCTCCATGACCAACTGGACTGGATCGCCGACCACGACACCTGGGCAGCCATCTCGGTGGGTGACGCCATCGAGGCTGCGGTCGCACGGCTGGCCGACTACCCGGGGTTGGCCCGGTCGGGCCGAGTCGCGGGCACGCGTGAACTGGTCGTCGTCGGGACGCCGTACATCGTCGTGTATCGAATCGAGGCCACGGCGGTGGTGGTCCTGCGCCTCCTCCACGGCGCGCAACCATGGCCCGAACCCTGACAACCCGAATCCGGCGCGCCGCGCTCGAGGTGATCGACGTGACCTCGCCCGCTGGAACTCGATGACGAATCCGACTCCCGACCCGCAAAGACCTCGACGTCGAGGCGTCCGCCTCGGCGACACCCGGCAAGGGACAGCGAACCCTTGACGGCAGCCTGACGGCATGCGTCGACCACGTGCGCTCCCGACCCCGGGCGGGGTCATCCGCCGGTTGGGCGTGGTGGTCGGGCCGCGTACCGGGGCGCGGGTGAGCCCATCGGCACCGGGTCGTATGCTCATCGTCCAGCCCACGTCCGGTCGGAGGTAGCGGGATCTCCAGCGACGACCGGGTGCCGGATCGACTCCAGGCGACCTACGTGCCGGCTGCCGACATCGCCAGCCCCGGGCACCTGTCCCTGTGGGGGACCGAGGACCCGACCTCGTCGGCCTCCGCGCTGGGATTTCCCGACGCCACCCCGGCCGAACTGACCACCGTCCTGCCCCGGACGGCCCGGGCCCACAAGCGGGTCGTCCTTGCCGCAGTCCCGGCCGCCAACGTGGCGCTGCGGCCGGCGCTGCGGGCCCTGCTCGCGCTCGACCTCGACGACGTCCCGGCCTGGCATCGTCCCGGCCCCTCGGTCCGTGCCTGGCAACAGGCGGCGCGGCTGGCCACCGAACTGGTCACGGCCGGCCACCTCGTGCCGGCCCTGCACATGGCCCCGGCCGACGACGAGCCGACCGGCCAGCCTCGACTGGCTGCGCGCTGGCGAGCCGCCGTCGCCGGCGACGTGCGGCCGGCCCAGTTGGCTGCCTCGCTCCCGGTCGCGGCCCACGCCGTGCCCCGCAGCGGTGCGACCGACGCCGTGTGGACCGCTCGCGACCTCCTCGCGCGCTTCCTCGACGACGTCGCCCACGACCTGGCCGGCCCCGACGGCCCGGACAGCGGACTCGACAGCGGACTCGCCGCGATCCTTCGCGCGGCCGGCGACGCGTCGCCCGAACGGGTGGTGGCCGAGCTCGCTGACTGGGCGGCACCGGTGGTGGGCGACGGCACGGCATCGGCCCGCCTGTGCGTGCGGCTGTCCACGCCGCCCGACGGCTCGGGCGACGACCCCGCGGGGACAACCTCCGTCGCCGACGGCGCGACCGACCACGACCAGTCGGCGGACCGGTGGCCGCTGGACTACCTGCTGCAGGCGACCCACGATCCCAGCCTGCTGGTCGACGCCACTCAGGTCTGGGCAACCACCGGGCCCAGTGTTGCCGACCACCACCTGCCCGATGCCCAGGAAGCACTGGTCCGTGGCCTGGGCGAGGCGGCACGGTTGTTCCCGCCTATCGACGCCAGCCTGGCCGAGGCCCGTCCCACCTCCCTGGACCTGACGTCGGACCAGGCGGCGGCCCTGCTGACCGAAGGTGCCGCCGCACTGTCCGCGGCCGGACTGGGCGTGCAGTTGCCGGCCGAGTTGACTGCCGCGGGCCAGGCCCGGCTGAAGGTCAGGATGCGGGTGGGCGGATCCACCTCCACGCCGTCTGGAGGGCCCGGTGGGCTCGACGTCGGCCAGCTGGGGGCGTTCTCGTGGGAGGTGGCGATCGCGGGCGAGGCGCTCACTCCCGAGGAGTTCGCCGAACTGGCCGCACACAAGCGGTCGCTGGTCCGGTGGCGCGGTCGCTGGGTCCACGTCGACCCCGACCAACTCGACCACCTCGCCGCCGCGATCGGGGCCGACGGGCGGCTCGAACCGGCACACGCGATGGCGGCGCTGCTGGCCGGTGAGGTCGACGACGACCACCTGGGCCAGGTGGAGGTCGTCGCCGACGCCACCGCCACCGACCTGTTGGCACGGTTGGCCGGCACCGATCCACCTCCACCCCGACTGGACGGCATCGACGCCACCCTGCGCCCCTACCAGCACCGG
>JBBSMS010000252.1:0-2771 GCA_038233055.1 Nitriliruptorales bacterium | reverse complement strand
TCGTGCCCCACGATGCCCAGCAGACCGACACCTACTGGATCGTGGCGCACTTCCACTACGTGCTGTTCGGCGGGTCGCTGTTCGGCCTGGTGGCGGGCATCTACTACTGGTTCCCGAAGGTCACGGGGAAGCTGCTGAACGAGACCCTGGGCACGTGGCACTTCTGGACCTGGCTGGTCGGGTTCAACCTGATCTTCGGGCCGATGCACATGTCCGGCCTGTTGGGCCAGCCCCGCCGCACCGCCGTGCTGCCGGCCGAACTCGGACCCGATGTCGTGCTCTACAACCAGTTGTCCACGCTCGGAATCGGCGTGCTGACCATCTCGGCCGTCATCTTCCTGGTCAACCTGGTCAGGTCGTTGCGGTCGGGTGAGCCGTCCGGCGACGACCCGTGGGACGCGCGCACGCTGGAGTGGGCGACCGAGTGCCCGACGCCCTACGTCAACTTCTACGAGATCCCGACCGTCACCGCCCGTGACGAACTCTGGGAGCGCAAGTACGCCGAGGGCGAGGACGGCGTCGTCCGCCCGATCCCGATCGGCGCGTCGCAGGACCACGGCGAACCGGTCCCGGTCGGCGACACCGCCACGGTCGAGGCCGCGGGCAACGCCACCGCCGTTCCGGACGACATCGCGGTCACCGAGGACCTGGCCCTGGCCACGGTCACCTCCGACGACCACGGCGGCAACCCCGACGCGGCCGACGACCACGAGCACCACATCCACATGCCCGACCCGTCCTACTGGCCGCTGATCATGTGCGTCGGGTTCTTCCCGCTGAGCTACGGCCTGATCTTCGGCACGCCTACGCTGATCGTGCTGGGTGTGCTCTGGCTCATGATCGGCCTGTTCGGCTGGATACTCGAACCCGTCACTGAAGGTGACGACGACCCGTTGGTGCCTGCATGACCCCGAGGCCCGTGCGGCCCCAAGCTCCGAAAGGCTGACGCATGACGACCAACCATGTCCTGTCCGATCCGGTGGACCTGCTGGATCGTGGGCGCCGCCTGTTGACCACGGCCGCCAGCGCGGCGTCGCGACGTGCAGCACGCAACCTGGTCCCGGGCGCCGGTCCAACCCTGACCCAGACGCTCATGGCCATGTGTGCCGACGCGGTGCTGGACGATCACACGGCACCTGGTCCGGCCACGCTGCAGGTCCTCGCGGGCTCCTGCGTCCTGACCGTCGACGGCGACCTGTGCCAGGTGCAGGCCGGCCAGTGGATGCGCATCCCCGACGGTCCCCACGGGTTGCGGGCCGTCACCGACGTGATCTGTGTGCTGACCGTGGGCTTCGGCCATCGCGACCAGGCCCGCGACGAGGCGACCGCATGACCCCCGCGCCGTCGGCCACGAGCCACCCGAGCCTCGAGGCGACGGCGCGACGGGCTCGTGGTCGGTCGCCATTCGGCGACGTGACCACGTCGGTGGTCGCTGCACTGGTCTTCGCGGGCGGTGCCGTGGTGTGGGTGATCGCCGGTGCCGGCCTGCCGGGTGGGCGCTGGCTGGCCGTGCACCTATTCACGCTCGGGGTGCTGTCCAACGTCATCCTGGCGTTCACCCGCCACTTCACCGACACGCTCACCAAGGTGCCCGCCCACGGCAACGGTGGCCGTCGCGTCCTCGCGTTCAACGTCGGAGCGGTGGCGGTGATGGTGGGGATGGCCCGGACGTGGCCAATCGTGGTTGCGACCGGCGCCACGATCGCGACCGGCGCGGTGGTGGCCAACTACCTGTGTCTGCGGCGTGCCCGTCGGGCAGCACTGGGAGCCCGGTTCGCCTGGATCGTCCGATGTTACGAGCGTGCCCATGGCGCCTTCGTTCACGGCGCGATCCTCGGTGGGTTGATGGGGGCGGGGGCCGTGACCGGCTCGTGGTACGGCGCAGCCCGGATTGCCCACCTGCACGTCAACCTGCTGGGGTGGGCGGGTGTCACGCTGCTGTCCACGCTGGTGTTCTTCGGGCCGACAATGGCACGGACCCGGATCGAACCGGGGTCCGACGACCACGCCGCACGGATGATCCGTCTCGGCGCACACGCCGTGACGGTCGCGTCGCTGGCCCTGGTCGCCACCGGGGTCGGAGGTGGGGCCGGTGAGGTGTTGCGGATCCTCGCGGCCCTCGCGCTGGCAGGATTCGCCTGGGCCGCGACGAGCACCTGTCGTGCCGTCGGGCGCGCCGTGTCGACCGCGAGAGCCGGCGCCGCCCGTGCTGCGGTGGCGGCGGTGTGCTGCTGGCTGCCAGTGCTCGCGTGGTCCGATGTCGTGGTGGTCGGCACCGGGTCGTGGCGCCACCTGGACGCGCTCGGGCTGGCACTGCTCCTCGGGGTGTTCGTCCAGGCGGTGCTGGCCACGTGACGTACCTCGCCCCGATGCTGGTCGCAGACCGCAACGACGGACGTGCACGGCTGCAATCCGCACTGGACCGCCACGGCCGCATTCGGTCGAGCACCTTCAACCTCGGGGTGGCCGTGGTCGTGGTCATGGCCGCCATCGGAACCTCCGCCGGTGCCGCCGGAGGCGTGGCCGCACGGGTCGGCTGGGCCGCCGTACTGGTCGCCTTGATCCACCCGGCGCTCACGACGGTGGTCGCCCGATGACCCCGTGGATGACCGACCCCCGGCACACCCGGTGACGTCGCTAGAGTCGATCACCGATCGGAGGGCGGCCGATGACCAGGCTTGATCGCACGGCGGTCACGTGGGGCCTGCTGGCCGTGTTGGTGTCCCTGAGAACGTGTTTGACAAGGGGTTAGCGGGCGGGTCGGGGTTGCC
>JBBSMS010000251.1:0-2790 GCA_038233055.1 Nitriliruptorales bacterium | reverse complement strand
TGTGGCTGGCCGCGACCTGCAACGGCCCGGGACCATCCGCGACCAGGACCATCGCCGACCGCGGGTGGACGTCCGCGATCAACCTCGCCAACGCATCCTCGGCCACCGTCCCGATGTCGAACGACACAGCCACGACGGCTTGGCGCCGGCTCAGGTCGTACAGCGCCGAACGGAACCGGCGCAGTTCGCTGCTGCGGCTCTGGGTCTGGTCCATCCACAGGCGTCGCGCCATCGCCCCCGTCGCCACCGTCGTCAGCAGCAACAGCGCCGAGGTGGACGACGACAGCAGCTCGGCCGGCGTCCGTCCCAACAGCACCACCCACGACACTCCGAGCAACAGCACCGCCACCGCACTGCCGATCAAGGCCCGCCAGAAGCCCACCACGAACCCGGCCTCCAGCGCCACGGCGGCGGCCAGGATGGTCACCAGGACGCCCGGATCGGTCAGCGTGACCGGCGTCCCGACCAGCAGGGCGAGGGCGAAGACCACCAGCGCGTCGATACCGACCAGCAGCGGCGACAGGCGCCACCACAGCGAGCGACCGATCGCGAACAACGTCAGGATCAACAGGGCCGGGATGCCGACGTCAGGCAGGTTCTCGGGCAACGCCCAAAATCCGAGGGCGGCGAGGCTGATCACCGTCCGGACGACCGCGGCCCCGCGGTCGGCGATGGCCGCGTCGTCCTGCTGGATGGTGATCGAGCGCAGCGACCGGCGGAACCGGGTCAGGCCACGACTGCGGTCCAGTGCGTCCAGCAGGTCGGGCGAACTGATCGGTCGGCTCAGGCGGATCGGCCCGTCGGGTCCGGTCGGTTCGTCCAAGTGCGCCACCAGCCCGTCCTCCACCACGACCACGGGCGGGTTCGGGTCGGCAGCGATCAGTCGGGGCGCACCCGCGTGATCACTGTTGACGATGACGACCGACAGCCCCAGTTCCTCGCGGGCGTCGTCATCGACGGCGTCCAGCAGGATGACCTCGAGGTTGCGATCCAGGCGCTCGATCTGGCTCACCAGGAAGGGCTCGAGCCCCAGCAGTCCGACGCGGGCCATCGTCACACCCCCTGACCTGTCCCTGAGGCCGTCATCGTAGTGAGTCGTCGTCGCCGAGTAGCGTGCGAGACCCGGCCGGGATCGAACCCGACCCCGCCGCACGCGGCCACGGTTCTTGACGAGGACTCCCTGTGCAAACTGCCCCTGCCATGCCGGACGCCGACCGGCGACTGCGGATCGTCGCCCATGTCCCCGAGGTGGTGGTGGTCGACCGCGACCAGGACGACCCCACCGGACAACAGGATGCCCCGACGGGCTCGCCTTCGCCCACGGACCCCGCGAGCAACCGCGACGAAGCCCCCGACCCGGACGATCCACCGGCGGCGATCGACGCGGCCGACACGATGGTCGTGGGCCTGTTCCGGGGCGAGTTCCGACCGCCGGGGACCGAGGAGGTCCTGGACACGGTCGGCCTCGACCCCCAGGTCGACCTCCGTTCGGGAGACTTCCGGGCCCACGTCGGGGACGCCCTGGTGCTTGCCCCGTCGGTCGGGCCGTGGCGACGCGTCGTGGTGGTCGGACTGGGCCAGCTGTCGGAACTGTCTCCGGACGTGTTGCGACGGGCCGCTGGGGCAGCCGGCCGCGCCGTCGCCACGACGGCCGAGCAGGTCGCGACCACCCTGGCCATGGTCGACCAGGCCCCGTCGTTCGCCCGCGCCGTGGTCGAGGGGTTCGTGCTGGGTGCCCACCGCGACGAGCGCTTCCGATCCGACCCCGAACCGTCCACGATCCAGGGCCTGCAGGTCGTGGTCTCCGGCGGCAGCGTCGACGCCGTGCGGTCGGTGGTCGCGACCGCCCGTCGCCACGCGGGGGCGCAGTTGATCGCCCGCGAACTGGTCACCACGCCTGCCGGGCACCTCGGGCCGGTCGAGTTGGCTGACTGGGCCCGGGACCGCTTCGCCGACACCTTCGAGGTGGAGGTGCTGGACACCGACGACCTGGTCCGGCTGGGTGCCGGGGGCCTGTTGGCGGTCGCAGCGGGCTCGGCCCGTCCTCCGCGCCTGGTCCGGATCCGCCACGTCCCCGACAACCCGGTCGCGTCGCTGGCGCTGGTCGGCAAGGGCATCACCTTCGACAGCGGCGGGCTGAGCCTGAAGTCCCCCGCCGGCCAGGTGATCATGAAGAAGGACATGGGCGGCGTCGCGGTCCTGCTGGGCGTCATGGCCGCCCTGGTCGACCAGGACCTCCCGATCGCCGTCACCGCGCACCTCGCCCTGGCCGAGAACATGCCGTCCGGCTCGGCGACCCGACCGGGCGACGTCATCACGATCGCCAATGGCACGACCGTGGCGGTCGCCAACACCGACGCCGAGGGCCGACTGGTGCTCGCGGACGCGCTGGCACTGGCCGCGGCCGAGGGCGTGGACGCGATCATCGACGTGGCCACGTTGACCGGGGCCGTCCAGCACGCCATCGGCCGGCGCGCCTTCGGGGTGTTCGGCAACGACGACGACCTGCTCGACCGGGTCCTGACGGCGGCGAGCGCCGCAGGTGAGGCCGCGTGGCACCTGCCCCTGTGGGACGACGTGGACGTGGAGTTGGAGGACGACGTCGCCGACCTGGTCAACGTCGTGTGGCCGTCGGACCGTGAACGCGGAGGCGCCACGGTGGCCGGGTTGTTCCTGCGCCGGTTCGTCGACGACATCCCGTGGGTGCACCTCGACATCGCGGGTGCGTCCTGGGCCGAGGAGGCCCGGGGGCACCTGCCCGAACTGGCCACCGGCGTCGGCGTCCGCACC
>JBBSMS010000250.1:0-2799 GCA_038233055.1 Nitriliruptorales bacterium | reverse complement strand
GAGTCCGTCCTGGAACAGGTCCTGGCCTACGCCGACGGCCAGGTCACCGGCGCCGACGTCGCCGAGGTGTTGGGCCAGACCACCTTCGAGCACACCGCCGCCGCCGTCGACGCGGCGCTGGGCGGCGACCTGGCCGGCGCCTTCGTCAAGGTGCAGGAACTGTTGGACGACGGCACCGACCTGCGCCAGTTCACCCTCGACCTGGTGGCACACCTGCGCGACCTGCTCGTGCTGGTGGTGGCGCCGGGTCGCCACGACCTGGTCGACGCGACCGCCGACCGCCTCGACGGACTGGTCGCGCAGGCCGCGCGCTCGGACCGCGACGGGCTCGCGTTCGCGATGGACGAGATGGCCACCGCGCTCGAACAGATGCGCCAGGGCCCCGCGCGCCTGGCGCTGGAACTGGCCCTGGCCCGGATCGCGACCCGTCCGGGCGCCCCACGAGTGACGGCGACCCCGGCGGCTGGCGACGGGACTGCCGCGACCGTCGAGGAGGCCGACGACGACCCGCCTCCGGCAACCGACGAGCCCGACGACGGACCCGATGACGACCGGCCCGATGACGACCGGCCCGGGGGCGACCGGGTCGGGGCCGACCCGGTCGGGGCCGATGGCGCTGCCTCCGATGACTCCTCGCCGGCCGTCGGCACGGCCGCCGACGAGCACGCGCCTGCTGACGGCGACGACGTCGACGCGCCAGCCGCCGTGGACGAGCCCGCGGTCGACGACCAGGCCGCGGTCCTCGAGATCGACCCGGGTGGCTCGGACGAGACTCGTGCGGACCCGCGCGGCGAGGCGGACAGTCCGGCCGACGGCGACGAAGGCCCGGGTGTCGAGGAGTCGGACGAACCCGATGCGGCTGACGCCCCGGGACTCGAGGAGGTAGACGATCCCGAGGCGTCGGACGCCCTGTCACGGTCGGTCGCGACCGACGACGGGGCCGATTCGGTCGAGGCCGACCCGGTCGAGGCCGATCGGGGCGACGCCGAGGTCATCACGACGACGACGCCCGACGACGCGGACGGCCCGCCATCGGCCGACGATGCGGACCGTGCCGCCGACCCGGACGCCGAGTCCGCCGCAGACGATGTCCACGACGCCGGTGCGAGCGGCGACGGCCCGGACGAGGATCTCACCAGCCCGGACGAGGACCCCACCGGCCAGGGAGAGGCGACGGCGGGCAGTGGTGGCGCCGACTTCGCCGCCCGGGCAGGTGCCCGTGCCGCCCGGGTCGCACGCGACGGCCTGCCGGAGGTGCCCGCTGATCGTCCGTCCGGTCCCGAGGTCGTGGTCGACGAACCCGCGACTCGGGACGAGACCGACGACCTCGAGTCGATCCGCACTCGCTGGGACGCGATCCTGGAACTGGTGCGTGCAGACTCCAAGCGGTCCCATGCCATCTTCGAGCCCGCCCGGCTGCTGCAGTTGCGCAACGGCGTGCTGGCCCTGGGGTACGGGGAGCGCTACCGGTCGTTCCACGCCAGCAACGCTACGAAGGCCGAGTTCGGCGACGTCCTGCGGAGTGCGATCGAGCAGGCGACCGGGGTCACGGTGCGGCTGGACGTCCGGGTCGACGGGGATGGGCCGCCGCGACCACGACCCCGCCCGGTCGACGGCGGGCCCGACGAGGCGGGTGCCCACTCGTCGGGCGACACCGACACGGGGGCACCGACCGCCGGCCGGTCCACGGCCGGACGCGGCGAGCCGGCACCGGACGAACCCCGGCGGGCGACCCCCACCCCGTTGGCCAACCTCGACCCGGCCGAGGCGATGGACCGGGCGGCCGCCGCGCTGGTGGACCGCCTGGGTGCCACGGAACTGGACCCGGACGAGCACTGACCACGGATCAGGCGGTGTCGTCGTCCTCGCCGTCCAGCACCGTGGTGATGAAGTCCACGACGTCGTCCAGGACCTCGTCGCGGTTGGTCTCGTTGAAGACCTCGTGGCGGGCGCCATCGTCCGTAGAGGCGCTGGCTGAAGGTGGCCGGGCGGATCGCCATCATGCCCAGTCGGGTGGCGTCCATCGGGACCAGGGCGTCCTCCGGGCGGCGGCGGCCATCGGCGTTGGGGCGCCGGCCGACACGGCCGAGGGGTCGAGCCGGGACGGCACGCCCGGACCGCCCTGTCAGGCCCTGCCAGTAGCCTTGGCGACAGCATGGTCGACCGCAACGGACCGTGCGCCAGACCCCAGTGGAAGGCCGGCTGCCGATGCTCTACGAAGGGGCGGTGCAGGACCTGATCGACGAACTCGGTCGCCTGCCGGGGATCGGTCCGAAGTCGGCCCAGCGGGTCGCCTTCCACCTGTTGCAGGTCGACGCCGAGGAGGCCAAGCGCCTCGCGACGGCCATCACCACGGTCAAGGACACCATCCGCTTCTGCCGCCGCTGCTTCAACATCTCGCAGGCCGAGGAGTGCCAGGTCTGTCGCGACACGCGCCGTGACACCACGGTGCTGTGCGTGGTCGAGGAACCGCGCGACCTGATCGCGATCGAGCGCACCCGTGAGTATCGCGGGCGCTACCACGTCCTGGGGGGCGCGATCTCGCCGATCGACGGCGTCGGGCCCGATGACCTCCACGTGCACGAACTGGTGGCGCGCCTGGACGACGAAGGCATCACCGAGGTCATCCTCGCGATGAACCCCAACGTCGAGGGGGAGGCGACCGCGTCCTACCTGTCGCGACTGGTGGCACCGCTGGGCGTGGCGGTGACGCGGTTGGCGTCCGGCCTGCCGGTGGGCGGCGACCTGGACTATGCCGACGAGGTCACCCTCGCGCGCTCCTTCACCGGACGACGGGTC
>JBBSMS010000249.1:0-2845 GCA_038233055.1 Nitriliruptorales bacterium | reverse complement strand
TGGGCTGACCCCGTCACCTGTGGGACCACCCTGGCCGGCGACCAGGTCATCGTCACCGTTGCCGGCACCTCGCCAGTGGCGTCCATGCGCGTGTTCAAGGCCGCAACCGGCCTGTCCACCATCCACCGCAGCGCCCGGGTGCGGGTCGAGGAGGACATCGATGCCGGCACCTGACCACCGCGATCGCCCCGACGCCGCCCGACGCCGCGAAGGCGGCTTCGTCGCCGGGGCCGAGGCGTTGCTGTTCGGCAGCCTGATCTTCGTCGTCGGGGTCCTGTTGACCATCAACGCCTGGGGGGTGGTCGACGCGCACATGACCGCCGACGCGGTCGCCCGACAGGTCGCACGGACCCTGGTCGAATCCGACCCCGAACTGGGACTGCCGTCGGAGTTGCAGGGCGTCGCCACGGCCGTGATGGACGACATGCAACGCGACACGCCGGTCACGCTGCGCTTCCTGGACGCCGACGGCGTGGCTGTCGACAACCCCGCCAGCCTGTTGGTCAGGTGCCACCGCGTCACGGTCACGGCCACGTTGTCGACCAACACCGTCAACCTCCCGTTCGTCGCCGACACGTGGGGTCTGCAGCGACAGGTGACCGGATCCCACACCGAAGTCGTGGACCCGTTCCGCAGCGGACTGCCCGGGGAGGTCGACTGTGCAGGCTGACCGCCCCGACACCGTCACGCCCGCCCCGCAGGCTCGACGCCAGGACGGCAACGCCATGATCCTGATGCCGGCCGGCGTCCTGGTGATGCTGATCCTGGCCGCCATCGGGGTCGACACGGCCCTGCTGTTCCGGTCCCAGATGGAACTGGAGAACACCGCCGCCGCACTGGCCAACGACGTCGCCGCCTCGGTCGCGACCGGGTCGCTGTTCGACGACGACGAGTCCATCGAGGTCGACCGGGGACTGCTCGACGACCTCGCGCGCACGCATGCCCGAGCAGCCGGCCTGCGCATCACCCCGACCTGCGACATCACCGTCGAACCCGGCAACGAACCGACCGCCGTCGCGACCTGCGACGGCACCGCCCACCTCATCTTCCGCGCAGCCGTCGGACTCGACCGAACCGTGGCGCTCGACGCCACCGAGACGTCGCGACTCGACACCGGCTGAACGCGCCCCGGCGCGGTCAGGACGGGGTGTCGTCCAACCCGTCGACATCGATCCAAAGGACGTCGTGGCTAAACGGGCCGAGATCACGTGCGGTGATCCCTCGGCGACCGGTCATGGCAATCTCCGTCCGCCCCGATCCGCGACGAGCGCAGGATCTTCCCGGTGGGGCCAACCCGTGCGCCAACGTCGAGGCGCGTTCGCCCGCCGACGTGCTGGCGTCGACGCCCTCCGGGCGACCTCGGAACACTCCTCGTCCTGCGGCCCTTCAACAGCCACTGGGGCTGCCGGGAACAGCTCCTTCCCGACAAACGACAGCTAGCCGCAAGAGATCTGTGTCTGAACAACGTGGCCGACCTGTCGTGGGTGATGCCCCGACCTCCCAGGCACGGAACATCGCCTGTCGGAGGGTGGTGACCTTCCGCAGTCCGTCGGTCAGAGCTGGGTCGGCTCATCCCACTCCTCGACGAGTCGCACATCCCTGAGGCCCAGGCCGACCAGTTCGGGGAACACCGCCAGAACGTGGTCAACACCGGTCGCGGAGAACGTGCGAACGGCCTGGTCCCCTGCTGCGTGGACCTCCGTGCCGAGTTCCTGGCACGTCGCCCAGTCGTCAGCGACGAGATCCGCCCTGGTGATGCCGACGTGTTCGCGCACGACGTCGTCCGTGAGGTCGAGCACGCGTTCGAGCTTCAGGTCGAACGCGTAGAGGAGGCGTGGCAGCAGTCCAGTCACACCGACGACGTGGCGTTGTCCCAGCCTTTGGAGTTCCGCGACGGCGCAGGGACGGGTCTCGCAGAGGTAGAGCACCGGGAAACTGCTCGGGGGATTGAACCGACCTCCGTGGATCCGGGCGCCTTCGCCGCTGCGCGGATCGAGTCGTGGCGACACGTGCCGGACTGCGGTGACTGACAGCGTGGATCGGGAGGCGGTGGCGACGCGCGTGACGTCGATCGACGTCACGCGGTGACGCCCTCGCCGATGGCAAGGATCGCACCGATCACCGTGAGGTAGTCCCCCTGCTCGACGAACTCGATCGGCTTGCGGTAGTCCAACGCCGGGACGGGACTGCGTAGCCACAGCCGGGCAGGTTCGTCACGCATCACTTGGCGCAGCGCGTCGACGACGGCCTTGAGCTCCAGGAGCCGCTCCTCATTGTCACGCCGTGGGGACGCGCCCTCCGCCCATCGCGCGACAGACCGGGCGGACGTGCCGAGGACCCTGGCGACGTCCGGAGCGTCCACGACATCGGTCTCGAGCATCTCCTCCAGCAGGCTGGTCACCGTGGCCACGTCGTCACTCCAGATCACATGCTTGTTATTCGACACTGTTATGTCTACTCTACGTCGTGACAGTGTCGAAGTAAAGTCTGGCTTACGTCATGGAGATCGATATCGGACACGGGTACATCCCCCGGATCGCGAAGGACAACTCGCGCTGGCGATTGCAATCGGGGGTCTCGGCGCCGTCAGATGGATCAGTGTCCGCGCGTTCGTTGCGCGGCGGTATGCGACTGGCCTGGATGTTTGAGTGACCGTTCGGACACCCATCGTGTCGGCCAGTTCTCGTGGGCCCCCTTCGAACCGGATCGGTGCGACCACGAGACTTGCGACGTCCAGCCTGGTCGACACCACGGGTGTTGTCGGTCATGATCACATCCTCCGATGCGGGTTTCCGACCCGACCAGATGTTGTCTATTACAACGCCCGGACTGTGTCACGAAGTCA
>JBBSMS010000248.1:0-2870 GCA_038233055.1 Nitriliruptorales bacterium | reverse complement strand
GGTGCCGCAGGTCCAGGTCCGCCACCGCCATCATCATCAGCTCCGCTTATTGACAGGACCGCAGACTAGCGCTTTTCATGATGGGTTGCCAGCCGTACTGTCGTCAGCACAAGGAGGTCATCATGACCATGCACACGCCCATCCTGCCGGACCTGGACCGGCTCGCCGTCGACCTGGAGGCCCGTGACCCGGCCGTCGGCGCCGAACACCTCGACGCCCTCGTCGACCGCGCCCGCGTGCTCGGGATCGACGCCCCGAGCCTTGTCGTGCTCACCGACCGGACCGCCCCAGAGGTGGTGCGGTCCCGCGCACTGGCGCTGGTCACCGCACACCTGCGCCGGCTCGCCCGCACGCACCCGGACGCCACGCTGGCCCCCGATCGGCCGCAGCGCCACGCCGCCGATCGGACGGACGTGGGGTCCACCGCGCCGGACCTGCGCCATAGGGTCGAAGGTCGACCCCGACACGAACGGCACCCGTGGAACATCGACAGCTCGGCAACTCCGGCTTGCGCGTCTCGGCCCTGACCCTGGGCACCATGAGCTTCGGCGGCGAGGGCGACTTCGCCAACGTCGGCGAGACCCAGGTCGACGAGGCCCGCGAACTGGTCGACACCTGCCTCGAGGCGGGGATGACCACCTTCGACACGGCCAACATGTACTCCACCGGCAAGAGCGAGGAGATCCTGGGCCAGGCCATAGGCGACCGTCGGGACGACGTCCTGCTGGCCACCAAGGTGCGTTTCCCCATGGGTGACGGCCCCAACGATGCCGGTCTCGGACGGTTCCACATCCGCGAACAGTGCGAGGCCAGCCTCCGCCGACTGGGCACCGACCGCATCGACCTCTACCAGGTCCACGAGTGGGACGGCCAGACTCCGCTGGAGGAGACGCTCGACACCCTGGCGACGCTGGTCGACCACGGCAAGGTGCGCTACGTCGGGTGCTCCAACTACGCCGCGTGGCAGATGATGAAGGCGCTGGGCATCCAGGACGCCCGCAACCTGCCGCGGTTCGTGTCGACCCAGAACTTCTACGCCCCGGCCTTCCGCGACGTCGAGACCGACCTCGTCCCGGCGTGTGTCGACCAGGGCCTCGGAATGCTGGTGTGGAGCCCGCTGGCCGGTGGCCTGATGTCGGGCAAGTACCGCCGGGACAGCCAGCCCGACAGCGGTCGCCACCTCAGCGAGTGGGACGAGCCGCCCGTCAACGACGAGGACCACCTCTGGGACGTCGTCGACGTGCTGGTCGAGGTGGGCGAGGAACACGGCGTGTCGGCTGCTCGCGTGTCACTCGCGTGGTTGCTGACCCGCCCGGCCGTGGCCAGCGTGATCATCGGCGCGCGCAACGTCGAGCAGTTGGAGGACAACCTCGCCGCCGCGGACCTCGAACTGACCGACGACCAGGTCGCACGCATCGAGCGGGTGTCGCGACGGCCCCTGCCCTACCCGCACTGGCACCAGCTCAACACCGCCAGCGACCGCTTCTCCGCCGCCGACCTCGCCCTCTACGCCCCCTACCTCGACTGACGCCTGCGAGCGAGGTCGGCGCGTCGGGGTTGACTTCGAGTGGGCTTGAACTTCTACGGTGGGGTCACCGCGTTCGAGGAGACACCGCCATGGCCACCTTCACCGATGCCGAGCTCGAGTACCTGGCAACCCAGCGCCTGGGACGACTCGCGACGACGTCACCGGACGGCAGTCCACACGTCGTCCCGGTCGGGTATCGCCTGCGCGCCGACGAGGGCGCGATCGACATCGGGGGCCACGGCCTGGCCGACAGCCAGAAGTGGCGCAACCTCCAGCACGATGCCCGGGTGGCGTTCGTCATCGACGACCTGGCCTCGATCGACCCGTGGCGCCCACGGGGGATCCAGGTCCGCGGGCGGGCCGAACTCCACGACGACGGGGGTGGCCGCATGGGCCCCGGCTTCGGCGACGCCTGGTTGCGGATCCACCCGGATCGCGTCGTGGCCTGGGGTCTCGACGCCGACGCCTTCGGTCAGCCCAACAGCCGCGACGTCGAGACTGGAACGTGACCGGATGGCTGTCGAGCAGACCTCAGGGACGTTCGAGTTCCGGGAGGCCCTGGTCGCGGAGCCAGGCGTTCGCCCGTCGGCGGGACGTGCGGCTCAGCCACGCCTCCTGGACCAGTTCGACCATCTCCTGCCGCTCGACCTCGTGGAGGCGGCTGGCCCGGACCAGCACGGACGGATGGCCGTCGAAGTGGTCGGTGGTGAACAACGGTGACCCCGGGTCCTGCACGAGTGCCTGCTTGTCGTGCTCCGACGCGACCCAGACCACGATGACGTCGTCCAGTCGCTCGCCGGTCTGGGGGTCGACCGCGTCGGGGCGCGGCGTCCGGAAGAAGACGAACGACTTCCGGCCCACCTGGTAGACCGGGCGATCGGTGTCGTCGCGCTCGACGAACACGTGCGGCATCCCGGCCGCCGCGTCCCGGACGTCGGCGACCGTGGCGGGGTGAACTGGTCGTGGAGGCATGATCGGACCGAGGATAGACCTCGCCGGTTTCCCGGACCACGGCGTCGCGGGTGTCCGCAGGGCGGTGGTCCGGACCCGGGCGCCCGCGGCCTGGTCGTGCACACTGTCGACGTCGCCGATCGGTTGGTCCGGCGACACCCGACGGAGGAGACACGTGATGGGGACCTGGCTGCCCGAGGGCTTCGTGCACCCGACCCGGGTCGAGGTCGACGCCGACCACCACCTGCGGCCGATCCGGGCCAGTGACGTCGACCTCGACATGGTGGCCGTGATGGGGTCGCGCGAGCGTCTGTGGTCGATCTACGGCGCGGCATGGGGCTGGCCACCAGCCACGATGACGCCGCAGCAGGACCGCGACGACCTCGCCCGC
>JBBSMS010000247.1:0-2903 GCA_038233055.1 Nitriliruptorales bacterium | reverse complement strand
CTAGCGGCGCGTGACCCACTGGCCCCGGCTGCGCAGTTCGTCGAGGATCTCGCGGCTGTGCTCGTCGCCGCGCACCTCCAGTTCCACCACCACGTCCACCTGTCCGAGCCGGAGACGACGACCGAAGCGCTGGTGCTCGACCCCCACGACGTTGGCGCGCAGGCCGGCCAACACGTCCAGGAACGCGGCGAGCGCACCCGGGCGGTCGGCGATGCGCGTGTGGAGGGTGAGGTGGCGGCCCTCCTCGGCCAACCCCACGCGCACGAGGTGGTCCAGCATCAAGGGGTCGATGTTGCCGCCCGACAGCACCGCCACCACTGGTCCGTCTACCTCGACCCGTCCCTCCAGCAGGGCCGCGACCCCGACCGCGCCGGACGGTTCGCAGACCTGCTTGCTGCGCTCCAGCAACAGGGTCAGGGCGCGGGCGATCGCCTGGTCGTCGACCGTGACGACCTCGTCGACCAGTTCGGCCATGTGTGCCAGCGTCAGGTCACCGGGTTGCTTCACCGCGATCCCATCGGCGATGGTGTCGACGTGGTCGGCCGCCACCGGTCGTCCGGCCGCCAGCGACGAGGTGACCGTGGCACACCCCTCGGCCTGCACGCCCACGATCCGCACGTCGGGTCGGGCCGCCTTGACTGCCACGGCGACCCCGGAGATGAACCCGCCGCCACCCACCGGCACGACGACCGTGGTGAAGGTGTCGTCCTGGGCCAGCAGCTCGCGACCGAGGGTGCCCTGCCCGGCGATGATGTCGGGGTGGTTGAACGGGTGCACGAACACGCGGTCGTGCTCGTCGGCGTAGGCCAGCGCGTCGTGCAGGGCGTCGTCGAACGAGGCCGCCTCGGCAATGACGGTGGCGCCGTAGCCCAGCGTGGCCTGGACCTTGGGCAGCGGAGCCTGTTCAGGCATGAAGACGGTTGACTCGACATCCTGCATGCTCGCCCCCAGCGCGACCCCCTGCGCGTGGTTGCCAGCCGATGCGCACACGACCCCGCGTGCGCGCTGGGCGTCGTCGAGGCGATGGATCCGGTTGTAGGCGCCCCGGAGCTTGAAGGAACCCGTGCGTTGGAGGTTCTCGCACTTGAGCAGGACCGGTTGGCCGACCAGGTCGGCCAGGGCCCGGGATCGTTCCAGCGGGGTCGTGTCGACGATGCCGTCGAGGACGGCGGCCGCCGCCTCCACGTCGTCCGCAGTGACCAGTTCCACGAGTCTGCCTTCAGCTGTCGAGGGTGGGTCCGGGCGGGTCGCGACGGAACGGGCGGGCCGGGGTGGCAGGCCGTATGGCGCGAGTCCGGCCGACCGATGGCGGGACCGCCCCAACACTACTCTCGGGGGCGTCCAGGCCCGTTGCCCATCCGATGCCGAGGCACCCATGACCGACTTCCGGACCGCCCACGACACGATGGGAGAAATGCAGATCCCGACCGATGCGCTGTGGGGTGCGTCGACCCAGCGCGCGGTGGAGAACTTCCCCGTCTCCGGCATCCCCGTGCCGGCCGCCGTCGTGCACGCGCAGGCGATGATCAAGTGGGCCGCCGCGACCGCCAACGAGGAGATGGGGGTCGTCGAGTCCGACGTCGCCGACGCCATCCGCCGGGCCGCCGACGAAGTGATCGCCGGCGACCTCGACGAGCACTTCCCGGTCGACACCTTCCAGACCGGCTCCGGCACCTCGACGAACATGAACGCGAACGAGGTCATCGCCAACCGCGCCAAGCAACTGCTGGGCGAGGGACTGGACAGCGACGTTGTGCACCCCAACGACCACGTCAACGCGTCCCAGTCGTCCAACGACTCCTTCCCGTCCGCCGTCCACATCGCCTGTGCGCGCACGGCCACCGACGTGACCCTGCCCGGGCTGGACCACCTCGCGGCGGGCCTGCGCGCCAAGGCCGACGAGTTCGCCGACGTCGTCAAGTCCGGCCGCACCCACCTGATGGACGCCACCCCGGTCACCCTCGGCCAGGAGTTCGGGGGCTACGCGCGCCAGGTCGAACTGGGTCGGCGCCGCGTCGCCACCGCACTCGAGTCGATCGTCGAACTCGCCCTGGGCGGCACCGCCGTCGGTACCGGGCTCAACTGTCCCCCGGACTTCCCCCCGCGCGTCATCGAACTCATCAGCGAGCGCACCGGCATCGACTTCCGCGAGGCCGAGGACCACTTCGAGGCCCAGGGCGCTCGCGATGCGCTGGTGGAGCTGTCGGGTGCGCTGAAGGTGGTCGCCACCAGCCTCATCAAGATCGCCAACGACGTCCGCTGGCTGTCCTCCGGCCCTCGGGCGGGCCTCGGTGAACTGCAGTTGCCGGAGATCCAGCCCGGATCGTCGATCATGCCGGGCAAGGTCAACCCGGTGATCCCCGAGTCGGTCCGCCAGGTCGGCGCGCAGGTCATCGGCAACGACGTGGCCGTGACCGTCGGGGGCCTGTCCGGCGAACTCGAACTCAACGTCATGATCCCGCTGATGGCCCGCAACGTGATCGAGTCGCTCGAACTGGTGGGTGCGGTCAGCGCGCTGTTCGTCGACAAGTGCCTGGCCGGCGCCACCGCCACCGACGCCGGTCCTCGACTGGTCGAACAGTCGTTGATGCAGGTGACCGCCCTGGTGCCCGAGATCGGCTACGAGCGCTCGGCCGGGCTGGCCAAGAAGGCCCACAAGGAGGGCAAGACCCTGCGCGAGGTGGCGGTGGAGGACGGCGTGGACGGCGACACCCTCGACCGCGTGCTGGACTACAAACGCATGGCCGAGGGCGGCATCCTCTAGCCCCAACGGGCCGACCGCCGCCGCGGCCCGGTGGAACGACAGCTGTCAGGTGCCCAGGCGGCCCACGGCCCAACGCACGGCCAGGTCAACCTGGCTGGCCTGGTCGGGGTCCAGCGGCCCCCCACCGACGCTTCGCACG
>JBBSMS010000246.1:0-3033 GCA_038233055.1 Nitriliruptorales bacterium | reverse complement strand
GGCCCGGACCCCCCGGTCGGCCAGCCACGTCGCGGTCGCGGCCAACGGCGGTCCGAGCCGTGCCCGCAGCGGTCGGTCCAGCATCAGCCGCCCCTCCCCGTCGACCCCCACGAAAACCCACCTCGAGTGTGCTGATCAGCCCGGCATATCGGGCTGATCAGCACACTCGACGTGGATTTTCGTGGGGGTCGACGGGGAGGGTCGGCTGATGCTGGACCGACCGCTGCGGGCACGGCTCGGACCGCCGTTGGCCGCGACCGCGACGTGGCTGGCCGACCGGGGGTTCCGGGCCGGCCATCTCACCGCCACGGGGTTCGTGCTGGGACTGGGGGCTGCCGGTGCGGCCGCGGCCAGGTGGTGGTGGGTCGCGTTCGGGTTGTGGCTGGCCAGTCGCGTGGCCGACGGGCTGGACGGGGCGGTCGCCCGGGCCGGGCCGGGGCCGACCGCGCTGGGCGCATGGCTGGACATCGTCGCCGACTTCACCGTGTACGGGGCGTTCGTCGTCGGGGCTGCCATCGGCCAGCCCGACGCCCGGATTCCCCTGCTGGCGCTGCTGTGGACCTACTACGCCAACGGCGCCAGCGTCCTCGCGCTGGCCGCTGCCGAGGCCCGGAGCGACGCCACCAGCGGGGACGCCGACGAGCGCGGCATCGTCCTGACCCGTGGGTTGGCCGAAGGCACCGAGACGATCGCCGCCCACGCCCTGCTGGTCGCATTCCCGGCCTGGATGGGCCCGATCGCCTGGGCGTTCGCCGCGATGGTGCTCGTCACCATCCTCCAACGTCTCGCCCTGGCCCGCCGCATCCTGAGATGAGTGTCAGCCCGCGTGGTCGACGCGGCGGAGTGCGGCCAGGACCGGGACCAGGAACCGTCGGGCTCGTGGCCCCGACAACGACTCGCGGGCATGGGCGACGGCCGCGCTCCACGGGCCCTCGGCCATCGTCGGGTAGGCATGGGTGGCACCCGCCATCGTGGTCAGGGAGGCCCCGGACGACAGCCACGCGACCTGCTCGGCGATCGCCTCTCCGGCCGACTCGCCCACGATCGTGGCCCCCACCAGCTTCCCCCGGGGCGTGGCGACCAGCTTGGCGAACCCGGTCGTGACCGCACCGGTGACGGCCCGGTCGACGTTGGCGAAGTCGTGGCGTCGGACCACCGCACGGTCACCCCATTCGGATCGTGCCTCGGCCTCGGTCATCCCCACGTGGGCGACCTCCGGGTCGGTGAAGATCGTCCACGGCATGCGTTCGGGGTGGAACTCGCGGCGCAGTTTGAACAGGGCGTTGGTCACCACCAGGCCGGCCTGGTTGGAGGCCACGTGCGTGAACGGCATCGTGCCGGTGACGTCGCCGGCCGCCCACACGTGGTCGCCCGTCGTGGCCATGGTGTCGTCCACGACGACGTGGCCGTCGCGGTCCACCTCGACCCCGACCGCGTCCAGTCCCAGGTCCTCGGTCCGGGGCCGCCGGCCGGTGGCAACCAGCAGTCGGTCGAAGGAGATCTCGTCGGTGGTCGGCAGGCCGCGTTCGTCAGCCCCGCGAACCACCAGTAGTCCCGGTTCCGCACGGACGGCCCGAGTCCCGACGCGGACGTCGACACCCTCGGCGGCCAGCCGGTCGGCCACCACCGCGGCCGCGTCGGCGTCCACCGTCGGGAGCACGCGCAGGGCCATCTCGACCACGGTGACGTGGCTGCCCAGTCGGGCGAACGCCTGGCCGAGTTCGACCCCGATAGGACCGGCTCCCAGGACCACCAGTCGATCCGGCAACGTGCGCAGGTCCCAGACGTCGTCGCTGGTCAGCACGTCCACGTCTGCGAGCCCGTCGATCGGCGGCACCGAGGGCCGGGAGCCGGTGGCCACCAGGGCGGTCCGGAACGTCACCGTCCGGCCACCGACGTCGACCCGTCCGGGCGCCACGAACCGCGCCCGCGCCCGGGCAACCTCGACGCCCTCGCGCTGGAGGCGCCCCGGTGAGTCGTGGGGCTCGATGGTCGCGATGGCCTCCTGCACGCGGTCCATGACGCGGGCGAGGTCGACCGCGGGCTCGACCGGCGCCAGCCCGACCTCGTCTGCCGTGCGCAGGTCGTGGGCTCGTCGCGCGGCCGCGATCAGGGTCTTGCTGGGCACGCACCCGGTCCACAGGCAGTCACCTCCGGTGCGGTGCTCCTCGGCCAACAGCACCCGGGCGCCGGTCCCAACGGCGCCGACCGCCGCGACCAGTCCGGCCGTCCCACCCCCGATCACGACGAGGTCGTAGGCATTGTTGTCCATGTGGCGTCCTCGCTCCGTGATCCCGGGCTGGGCACGTGGACCAAACCACGCGTCGGCGACCAGCATTCCCGACCGCACCGCGGATCACACCCACAGCTGCGTCGACAGCCAGGTGGCGAGGAGGTGGAAGGATGCGGGCGCCGAGCGGGTTCCGTCTGCCGAGGGGGCGAGCGCGGCCCGGTGCGCGACCCTCCACCCCACGGGAAGGCACTGTCGTGCGAACACGCAACCTCTTGTTCTCGATCGCGGTCGCAGCACTGGCCCTGGCTGCCTGCTCGGCGCCCGAGTCTTCGTCGTCCGGCGAAGTGCCCCTGCCGACAACGTCCACAGAGGCTGACAGCCCAACCAGCAGCCCGCCCTCCGACTCCACCGCGCCACCCGGCACGCCCTCCGCGACCGGCACGTCCTCTCCGACCGTTGCGTGCGTCCCCTTGGTCGACGTGCCCGACGGACGGGTGGCGTCCGCGCCGGCCACCGACGACCCGTTCCCGTGGGACCGACCCGACCCGGTGGTCGCCGACGGCTTCGACGCGGCGGCGATCATCTCCGGGGGCCCGCCACCGGACGGGATCATGCCGATCGACGAGCCGTGCTTCGACGACGTGTCCACGGCCGACGAATGGCTCGAGCCCACCAGTCCGGTGATGGTGCTGGAGGTCGACGGTGACACCCGGGTGTATCCGCTGGCGATCATGACCCAGCACGAGATCGTCAACGACGTCGTCGGGGGCGTGCCGGTCGTGGTCACCTACTGCCCGCTG
>JBBSMS010000245.1:0-3053 GCA_038233055.1 Nitriliruptorales bacterium | reverse complement strand
CGGCGGAGTCGACGTCCAGTCCCGCGTCGATGCGGTCCAGTTCCTCGCGGATCACCTTCAACGGGAGGTAGCGGTCGCGCTGGGCCCGCAGGACGTACCGCAGCCGATCGATGTCGTCGTCGTCGAACTTGCGGTAGCCGGAGTCGGTCCGGTCCGGCGAGATCAGTCCCTCCGCCTCCAGGAAGCGGATCTTGGAGATGGTGATGTCGTCGAAGTCCGCCTGGAGGGCCCTGAGCACTTCGCCGATGGTTCGTGTCCCGGTCATCCTTCGGCCTCGTCCGGTGACACGAACAGCAACTTGAAGCGCCCGACCTGGACCTGGTCACTCATCACCAGGTGGTGCTCCTCGATCCGGTGGTCGCCGACGTAGGTCCCGTTCAACGAACCCAGGTCCACCAGGACCAGCCCGCCGGACCCGCGCCGGACCTCGGCATGGTGGCGCGACACGGTGACGTCGTCCAGCAGCATGTCGGCTTCCGGGTGACGCCCGATGGTCGTGGTCTCGCGATCCAGCAGGAAGCGCGAGCCCGACAACGGGCCCCGCATCACCACGAACAGCCCGGTCCCCGCTGCCATCGTCGGCAGGTCGGCGAGCCCTTCGGCGCCGTCCACGGCGGACAGGTCGATCGACATCGTGGCGTTGGAGTTCGGCGGGTCCGCCTCGCCCCGCACGGGTGTGCCGCAGGCGGCGCAGAAGTTGGCGTCGTCGGCGATCGACTCGCCACAGTGGCTGCAGAACATCATGTCTCCTCCACCGGGCCCGACCCGGTCCGACCCAAGGGTAGACGACACCTTCAGGGTTTGGGCCACCGGCGACCGCCTCGCCACGCGCGACGACGATCTCGGCCGTCAGTCGGTCACGAGTTCCTGGTAGGCCGCCGCATCGAGCAGGCCGGACGGGTCGACCTCACCCTCGACGTGCACTTCAACCAGCCAGCCCTCACCCCAACAGTCACTGTTGACCAGTTCGGGTGCGTCGTCAAGCGCGTCGTTGCGCGCGGTGACCTCGCCACTGACGGGCGCGAACAGGTCCGACACCGACTTGGTCGACTCCACCTCGCCGAACACCTCGCCCGCGACGATGCTGGCGCCGGACGCCGGCAGGTCGACATAGACGACGTCGCCGAGTTGTTCCTGGGCGAAGTCGGTGATCCCGATGGTGGCGGTGTCGCCGTCGAGGCGGACCCACTCGTGCTCCGAGGTGTACATGCGGTCGGTGGGGACCGAACTGCTGGCGTCTGCCATGGTCGCGCCATCCTTGCCGTCGGGGGTGTCATACGACCCGCCGCCGCGGGTCACCCGGCACCTTAGATGACCGTCCCGGGTCGCGCTCCCCACGTCCGACCTCCCCCACGGGACATCGACCGGCACCCGTTCAGCGGGGCTCGGGAGGTGGATCGGGCATGGGGTCAGGAGGTGGATCGGTCATGGGGACGCTGTCGGCGTGGCACGGGCGCCCAGCACCGTGCGGGCGTAGCCGATCCCGACCCACCAGTACAGCGCGGTGGCGACCCAGGCGATTACCAGGCCGACGATCGTCACCCACGCCCACGGCTGGTCACCGGCGCCGTCACCGGCCTTGGCGAGGTGCGCACCGACCAGCAGCCACGGGAACGACCACATCAGGCCGAAGGTGGCGGCCTTCCCCAGGTAGGTCACCGGCGGCGAGGCGGCCCCGCGACCGACCAACAGCGCGCCTCCCAGCAGCAGCAGCACGTCGCGGGCCACGATCACCAGGGCAAGGGACAGCGGGACGACGTCCGCCACGACCAGCGCCACCATCAAGGTGATGACGAACAGGCGGTCCGAGACGGGGTCGAGCAGCTGGCCCAGCCGGGTGACCTGGTCGAAGCGGCGGGCGACGTAGCCGTCGAACCAGTCACTGGCCCCGAAGACGAACCCGACCACCAGCCCCAACAGGTAACGCTCGTCAACGATCAGTCCGTACAGGTACGGCAGGATCAACAGGCGGGCGAGCGACAGCGCATTGGGCACGTTGACGATGCGATTGGTCACGACGTTGGGCGTGTCGTGCCTGCCACGATCGAAGAGTTGCACGTCGACTCGCTGGTCTGGTCGCTGGTCTGGGGCCGAAACGGCGACACGGCCACGCGGTGACCGCTCGAGGTCACGGGCCGGGCCACAGCCGGAAACGACCATCGTCGTCGCCCACCAGATCCGGTGGGCGGCGACGATGGTGTGGTCGGGCTGGCCGGACTTGAACCGGCGACCCCTCGTCCCCCAGACGAGTGCGCTACCTGACTGCGCCACAGCCCGTTGGTGCGACCCGCGACACTACCCGACCCTTCGGTCGCGGACGAACCCGCGCATCCCCGTACGGTCGTCGCCACGACGTCGACCCCCGACACGACAAGGCCTGGCATGTCCGACAACCGAGCGCCCGACCCGAGCGCCCCCGACCCGACCACCCCCGACGACGACCTGCTGCCCGACCACGCCGCGGCCGACGACCAGCCCGACCGCGAGGGCGAGCCGCCGGCCGAGGACGTGGCGGCTGCGGACGCCGCGGCCCGCAAGGCCGACGACCCGGTCTACGCCGCCAACGCCCCCGCCGACGAGGCCGTGGTGCAGGCCGCCCAGGTCGAGGACGGCACCGCCACGGCGGCGACCGGGAGCGTGGCCACCGACGAGGCGGGCGTGGACGCCGACGACGTCGACGACCCCCCGGCCGGGACCGACCAGCCCGTCGCCGAGGACACCGACGACGAGGACATGGACCAGGACTGGGAGGAAGCGGACCCCGGGGAGGCCGACGACTGGGACGACGATGCCACCCCTGCCGGCGAGGGCGACGGCATCGAGGAACTGTCGGCCGACGTCCGCGCACTCGACGCCGCCGCTCCGGAATCGGCGGGTGCCTTCGACGACTCGTCCAGCGTGGTCGAGAGCGACCAGACCGACACCGGCGTGGTCAACGACGCGGCCGACGGCGGCGACGAGCACGCCCGCGACCAGGCCGTCCGCGACCTCGACGACGACCACGACGGCATCGACACCCCCGACCGCTGACCCCGCCCCCAACCGCCACCTCG
>JBBSMS010000244.1:0-3100 GCA_038233055.1 Nitriliruptorales bacterium | reverse complement strand
GTGCTGGCAATCGTGCGCGACTTCGTCGACGACGAGGTCCTGCCGGTCGTCAACGACCACTGGGAACGGGCCGAGTTCCCGCGCGACCTGGCCATGCGACTGGCCGACCTCGACCTGGTCGGGGACGGCATCGACGGGTACGGCTGCCCCGAGCTCAGCCCGATCGCGGCCGGGCTCATCCACATGGAGCTCAATCGTGGCGACGGGAGCATCGGGACCTTCCTGGGCGTGCAGGCCGGGTTGGCGATGCGGTCGATCGCGATGCTGGGGTCCGAGGAACAGAAGCAACGGTTCCTGCCCGGCATGGCGCGGCTGGAGACCATCGGCGCGTTCGGCCTGACCGAGCCCGACCACGGGTCCGACATCGCCGGCGGCCTGGCCACGTCCGCGAGACGCGAGGGCGACACGTGGGTGCTGGACGGCGAGAAGCGTTGGATCGGCAACGCCACCATCGCCGATGTCGTCGTGATCTGGGCCCGTGACACCGAGGACGACCAGGTCAAGGGCTTCCTCGTCCCCGGCGACGCCGACGGCTTCACGGCCACGAACATGACCGGCAAGGCGGCCCTGCGCAGCATCTGGCAGGCCGACATCGTCCTGGACGGGGTCGAGGTCTCCGAGTCCGATCGCCTCCCCGGCGCCCAGTCGTTCAAGGACACGGCGAAGGTGCTGGTGTCGACCCGCAACACGTGTGCCTGGGCCGCGCTCGGCCACGCCACCGCGGCCTACGAGATCGCGCACCAGTACGCGGCGGCCCGCGAGCAGTTCGGCAAGCCGATCATCTCGTTCCAATTGGTCCAGGACCGCCTGGTCAAGATGCTGGCCGAGGTGACCGCGATGCAGTTGTACTGCCTGCGACTGGGGCGGTTGATCGAGGAGGGACGGTTCACGGACACCATCGCGGCGCTGGCCAAGATGAACAACACGTCCAAGGCCCGCGAGGTCTGCGCGATGGCCCGCGACATCCTGGGTGGCAACGGCCTGTTGCTGGAGAACCACGTGATCCGCCACATGGCCGACATCGAAGCCATCCACACCTACGAGGGCACCGAGACCGTCCAGACCCTGATCGTGGGCCGTGACATCTCCGGCGTCGCCGCCTTCACCTGAGCCGTCGGATGCGGCCGGGGTCCGTCCCGGGTCCTCCGCCGCCCGTGCCGACGACGGATTCGACCTCGACGGACGACCTGGACGCGTTCCGTGGTGTTGAGGCCGATCGTGCTGGCCGGTTCCATTCGTTCAAACCCGCCTGGACGGGTCCGGAACCATGATCTCCGACCGGGGCGATCGTCGCTCGGCTCCCACCTCCCGTCGGGTCAGGCTCAATCGTTGCCGACCGCAGCCCTGGGGCGCCGGTGGCACGACCGACGGCCGAGCAGCACCTCGTCGGCCTATCCTTCGTCGCATGGACGAGCGCAACGTGCTGGGCGGCCCGCTGGAGGGCTGCAGCGTCGACCCGGTGACCGGGTGGTTCCGCGACGGCTCGTGCCGGACGGCGCCCAACGACATCGGCAGTCACACGGTCTGTGCGGTGATGACGGCGGCGTTCCTCGACCACCAGGCCGGTATCGGCAACGACCTCGCGACCGCAATGCCCGCCCACGGGTTCCCGGGCCTGACCCCCGGCGACCGCTGGTGCGTGACGGCGCCGAACTGGCTGCGGGCCCACCACGACGGGGTCGCGGCGCCGGTCGTGCTGGCCGCGACGTCGGCGGCCGCGCTGGAGGTGGTCCCGCTCGACATCCTGCGCCAGCACGCGGTCGACGTCCCGGACGACCTCGCCGCACTTGACGACTGAGGACGGCTGACTCGTGTCGCCCGGTCAGGTGAAGGCGGTCTCGCCGGTCAGGTCACGCCCGACGATCAGCGCCTGCACCGAGTCTGTGCCCTCGTAGGTGACGACGGCCTGCATGTCGGCGAGGTGACGGGCGACCCGGTAGCCGGCCAGCAGCGAGTTCCCACCCAGGACGTCCGCGGCCAGCGTGCACACGTGCAGGGCCTGGCGAGCGGCCTGACGCTTGGCCATGGACGCCTGCGCCATCGTCATGGTCCCGGCGTCCGCCAGTTGCGACAGGCGGTGGCACAGGAGCCGGATCGAGGTCACCTCCGCCACCATCGTCGCCAACTTCTCCTGCACCAGTTGGAAGCTCGCGATGGGCTCACCGAACTGGGTCCGGCGACGGGCGTAGTCCAGCGCCGTCTCGAAGGCAGCGGTGGCGTGGCCGAACGCCTCCCACGCGACGCCCTGGCGGGTCGCGGTCAGGACCCGGGAGGTGTCGGCGAAGGAGTTGGCGCCGGCCAGGCGCTGGTCGGCCGGGATGCGCACCCCGTCCAGGGTGATCGTGGCCTGCCACACACTGCGCTTGGCCATCTTGCCGCGGATGACCTCGGCGTCGTAGCCGTCCCTGTCAGTCTCGACCAGGAAGCCCCCGACCCGGTCGTCGTCGTCGCGCGCCCACACCACGATCATGTCGGCGATGGTGCCGTTGCCGATCCAGCGCTTGGCCCCGTCCAGGACCCACGAGTCCCCGTCGCGGTGGGCACGGGTCGCCAGCGCGACCGCGTCGGAGCCGTGGTCCGGCTCGGTCAGTCCGAACCCGGACAGGATCTCCATGCGCGCCATCGGCGGCAGCCAGCGCTGCTTCTGCTCCTCCGACCCCAGCAGTGCGATCGACTTCATCGCCAGCCCGGAATGCACACCCAGGAAGGTCGAGATGCTGCCATCGCCGCGGGCCAGTTCGGCCTTGACCAGACCGTCGGCGACGTTGGACAGCCCGGGAGCGCCGAACCCGTCGATGGTCCCCCCGACGATGCCGAGCTCCGCCAGCCCCGGCACGAGCTCGAACGGGAACTGGGCCTCCTCCCAGTACTCGGCGATCACCGGGATCACCTCGGCGTCGCAGAACGCCCGCACGCGGTCCCGGACCTCACGCTCCTCGCTGGTGAGCAGGTCATCGACGTCGTAGAAGTCGGTCTGCACGTCGATGCCCAGGCCCTCGTACCCGTCGGCGTCGGCAGTCTCGACCGTCGCCGTCGCCGCCTCTTCGGCGGCTTCGCGTCGCTGTTCCGGGGTGGTGTCCGTGCTCACGATGGCCTCCGC
>JBBSMS010000243.1:0-3114 GCA_038233055.1 Nitriliruptorales bacterium | reverse complement strand
GTCGCTCGACCACCTCGGGGCCGTAGGCGCCGTAGCGCTGGACCTTCCCGAGGCCCTCGTTGAGCGTGCACCACGCGTCGTTGCCGAACGCGTCGTTGTGAACCCGGAACATCGGCATGGAGGGGGAGACGACCCCGGCCATCGGCCCCACCGTGCGGGCGGTGTGGCACGGCGCCAGTTCGAGTCCGCCGCGCTCGCCGATGGCGATGGCCTCCTCGGGCGTCTCGGCCATGCCCTCGAACAGCATCCCGGCCACCAGGGCACCGCGCATGGGCCCCGACGCCCGCTCCCACGTCAACGGTGGTCCGGCGTGCAGGAACTGGCCCACCTCCAGCCCGACGGCGTCGCGCGCCGTGTCGATCCCGACCCAGTGGGGCTCGGCGGCGACCAGGCGGTCGAAGGCGGTCGCGTTGGCGGTGTCCAGGCCGGTGTCGGCCAACGCGGCCAGCACCGCCCCGTCGACCTTCGGCGGGCGCCAGTCGACGGCCGTGACCGCCACGCCCTGGTCACGCAGGGTGGCCTCGAACAGGTCCACGCCCACCGTGACGACGGCGGGGTCGGTGGTCAGCAGTCGCGACGTCATGGGATCAGCCCTCGATCAGGGCCGCCGCGGCCCGGGCCGCGGCGGCGTTGGACAGGAACACGGCGGCACCGGCGTCGACCAGGGCCGCCGCCTGGGCGTCCCGGTCCTGGGGGTCGTCGGCACTGCCGCACAGGGACACGACCACCGCCGGGACCGCGTCGGTGGCGCGAGCCGCGGCGATCGCCGGGGCGAGTTCGGCGGCCGGGTCGGGATGGGCGCCGTGGCCCAGCACCACGTCCAGCAGCAGCACGGCCGCGGTCGACGCCTCCGCCGCCAGGCGTTCCAGCCGCAGCGACTGGTCGATCATGGGGTGCGGGCGGCCCGCGGTGAACTCGTCCTCGCCAAGGTCGACGACCACGTGGCCGTCCGCGGTGACGGCGCCGTCCAGCGCGACCGTCGACGAGCTGGCGACGTTGGCGTGGACGGGTCCGTCCAGCAGGTCGGCGGCCAGCAGGGCGGCCTCGGTCGCCAGCGTGCCACCGGCGAACAACCCCACCATGCGCCCGGGTCGCGGTGTCGGGGCGGGGTCCGGCAGCCACGATCCCGGCGCGTCGAAGGGCTGTCCGAGCGCCTCGGCCACGGCACCCGCCGCCGTCGTGAGGTCGTCGCCGTCGGGCCCCAGCAGGGCCAGGTGCACGGGTGTGGACATGGTCGCGGTGGCCTGTTCGATCGCCGCCGCGACGTCGGGGTCCGGGGGCTTGGACAGCACCACGACCAACTGGGTGGCGGGGTCGTCGTCCAGCAGCACCAGCGCGTCCAGGGTGGAGCGCCCGCCGACCGCGGCGGACAGGTCCCGGCCACCGACGCCCAGCACGTGGCTGGTGCCGATGCCGGCGTCGTCCAGCAGGCAGGTGAGGTGCTGGGCCCCGGTCCCGGACGCGGCTACGACCCCGACCGGTCCCGGCCCGACGACGTTGGCGAAACCCAGCCCGACGCCGTTGACGATCGCGGTGCCGGCGTCGGGGCCCATCACGAGCACCCCGGCGTCGTGGCCGGCCTGCTTGAGGGCGACCTCGTCGGCGACGGACACGTTGTCGGAGAACACCATGACGTCGACGCCGGCCGCGATCGCGTCCCGCGCCTCCTGCACGGCATGCTCGCCCGGGGTCGAGACCACGACAAGGGTGGTGTCTTCGGTGATCGCGTCGGCAGTCGTCCGGGGCGCGGGCACCGCGCCGAACCCCGTGTGGGCACCGCCGCCGGACGTCGCGGCCAGGCCGTCGTCGACCGCGGCCAGGGCGGCCGCCAGCGCGTCGTCGTCGACCGCGCGGATCGCCACGACCAGGTCGTCGGGCCGGGCGTCGAGGTCGGCGACGTCGAAGCCCATGCCGGGCAGCAGGTCGAGGTTCACGCCGGTCCCCATCGCGACCAGCGCCGTCTCGACGCCGTCGACCCGGGTGACGGCCTGCGACACCTGCATCAGGCTCACGGAGTCGGCGTACACGCCCCGTCGGGTGGTCAGGTGGTCCAGCATGTCAGGCCTGTCCGCGTCGGGCGGTCACGAGTCGGGTGGTCCCAGGTCGAGAGGTCGTGGGGCAGTGGTCACGGGTCGGCGGTCGCGCATCGGCTCGTCAGGGGTCGGTTCGCCGGGGGTCGGGGCGTCCACCAGGTGGCGCACAGCCCCCAGCATGCCGCATGCGAGGTCGCGACCCGACGTGTGCCCCACGGCCGCGAGGTCATCCAGGCGGTTCACCACGTCGTCGACGACGGCGCCGCGCCCGTCCGCGCGGGGGTGGCGGGAGTGGATCTGGCCGTCGCCGTGGCCATCGACCGGGCCGTCCACCCGGCCGCGCGCGGACGCGGTCAACGCGGCCAGGACCGCGGCGGCAGGCCGGGCCATCGCGCCGGCCGTGGCCGCCTCCAGGAGCGTCGCCGACAGTGCCGTGGTCGCCGCCGGCGCCTGCTCCCGCACCCGGGTGACCACGCGACGGAGTCCGTCCGCGAGGCCAGGCCCGTCATCGCGTCGGGGGGCCAGGACCACCATCGTGGCGATCCAGGCCGCCAACAGGTCGTCCCCGGCCGGGGTCGAGCCACTCCCCCAGCCCAGCAGGCGGTCCACCACGTCGAGGTCACCGTCGCCGTCGCGGACCAGCACCTCGAGGTCGTCCAGGCCGTCGCGCAGGCGCGCCGGCGGATCCGGCCAGTCGGTCGGCACGGTCCGCGCGGCCACCACACCCAGCGCGTCCAGCCGGCGCCGCATCGTCGCCTTGTCGGCCGGACCCGGCACGGGCCGGCTGCGCCGCCACCGCCGGATCCCCAGCACCACGTCGGCGATCCGGACCCGGTCCCCGTCGAGCGTGACCGACTGACCGATTCGCACCTGCTCGACGATCCCACGGGCCGTCACGTCCAGCCCGTTGGGCAATCCGACCGCACCCGGTGCCTCCAGCGCGAGCAGCGGGCCAGCCGGGCGGGCGACGGAGGGGCTGGCGGGCGACCCCCCAGCGGTGGCGGGGGGACGGCGGGGACCGGGCCGGGACCGTCCGCGATCGTCCGGGGACGGATCCGTCGGCCACGGACGAGCCCCGCTC
>JBBSMS010000242.1:0-3134 GCA_038233055.1 Nitriliruptorales bacterium | reverse complement strand
GGCCGCGGACCCGGACGACCCCGGCCGGGCAGAACGCCACTCCCCCGCCCGGCGTGTCTACCTGTTCGGCCTGTTCGGGTTCGGTGGACTGATCACCGTCGTCACCCTGCTGGTGGGGGTCGTGGCGGTCCTGGAGGACGTGTTCAGCGGCGTGGCGGGGCGCGAGACCCTCTACGACGCGCGTTACGGGATCGCCGCCATCGCCATCGTCGGTGCGGTCGCCGCGTACCACTGGACGGTGTACCGCCGCGACCAGCGACTGGGCGAGTCCGAGCCGGCCGACCTCGCGGCCGCTGCCCGGCGCCCCCATCCGGGTCGGATCACCCTGGTCGGGGTCGCCGATGCCCGCGTCGTGACGTCGCTGCGTGAGGCCACCGGGGCCAACGTCGAACTGTGGCAGCGCCGCGACGCCGTGGCCGTGCCGTGGAACGTGCAGGCGCTGGCCGAACAACTGGCCGGACGCACCGACCCCCACGTGGTGGTCGTCGCCGACCGCCGCGGCGTGGAGGTGATGCCTGTCGACCATTGAGCGGGTTCGTCGCCGCGCCCACGGGACCGCCACGCCTGCAGCCGTGGCGGAGCCCGATCAGGATAATCTCGGCGCACGTCGACGGTCGTGGGAGGTGGTCGTGTCCGGATCGGACCAGCCGCTGATGGAGGCGCTGCACGACTTCATGGTCGAGTACCTCGAACCCCAGGGCGTCGCCGACAACACGGTGCGGGCCTACCAGTCGGACATCGTCGGGATCGGCCGTATTGCCGCAGTGGCCGGACGGACCACGGCACGCGGGCTGACCGGCCGCGAACTGGCCGCGCTGGCCGCCGACTCGGCGACCGACGCCGACCTCGACACGCTTACCGTCGCCGACCTGACGCCATCCGTGCTGCGACGGTCCTTCGGGGCATGGACCGCCACCCATGCGGTGTCGTCGGCCCGCCGGGCGCACTCGGCCTGGACCCGGCTGTTCGACCACCTGACCGAGGCCGGGGTGGTCGACGGCAACCGGATGTCGGGGGTCCCCAAGGCCACGGCACGGGCCTCGGCCGACGCGGTCACCGGCCGTGCTGACGACGTCCGGTCGCTGCCCGGCGACCCGGCCGAGGTCCGCACGGCGCTGTTGGCGGCCGCGGCGACCCCGCTGCCTTCCGACGACGAGCTGGTCCCCGGGACGGACCTGCACGCGCGCCAGCACGACCCGCGTACCCGGGTGGCACCGGACCGGGATCCGTGGCCGGCCCGCGACGTGGCCCTGGTCGCGACCTTCCTCTACACCGCGGCACGGTTGTCGGAGGTCTGCGACCTGAACAACGGGTCGGTGACGGGACGGCCGGGCGACCGGACGCTCACGATCATCGGCAAGGGGTCGAAGCGCCGCCAGGTGGCGATGCATCCTGACCTCGAAGTGGCCCTCGACGACTACCGCGCCACCGACCGGTTCGCCGACGTGGGGTCACTGGACGGGCCGGCGCCCCTGATCGTCGCCAACGACGGTGCGAGGCTGACGGGCAACCAGGTCCAGTACCGGATCGCGAAGTTGTACCGCCGGACCGGGCTGGAAGAACAACGCTCCCCCGGCGCCCTGGTGCATGCGCTGCGACACACCGTGGCCGTGCAACTGGTTGAGCGCGGCGTCCCGACCCCGGCCGTCCAGGAGTTCCTGGGCCACAGCAGCCAGGACACCACGATGCGCTACGTCCGCAAGGTCGCCCGCGACCAGCAACGCATCATGGACGCCCTCGACTGAGCCGAGAGCCACTCACACGTCGACCTCAGGAGCGCCATGGATTTTCGTCGCGCACGTCCACCGTCACTCGACGAGCAGGGTCCGCCGCAGGCCGCCATCGCAGGACGAGTGGCCGACGGTGCAGGTACTGGGCGACACCGTCCCCGCCGCCTGGATGTTGTTGAACACCAGCAGCAGGTAGTTCTCGGTCGCGTTGTTGCCTCCAGGGCCGGCGTCCGCGCCCGCACACGGACCTGCCGTGTGGTCTCGCCGTGGCGCTGGTTGTTGCTGCTGAAGTGGAAGCCACAGACCGTCACCCCGGCAAAGCGCTGCACGCGATGGCGCGCCGTGTCGCCGCTCCCGATCGTGACGGCACTGCTGCACGGAGGAACGCCGCAGATAACGGGCAGCGTGATCTCCTCGCCCAGGATGGCGCGCCACGCGTCCCAGATTCTGCGGTTGCCGACGTCACCGTCCGGCGTGTTGCAGGCCGCCAGCATCTGGTCGTACCGCGTCGCCGGGTCGGACGACTGGTTCGGGACGATGGAGACCGGGTTGGAGCACCCGAACTCGGTGGCGTACTCCAGGGCAGGTTGTCCATTGCCCTCGTCCGGGTAGTCGTCGGCGTCGGCGATGGTGGGGCAGACCAGCGTAAGCCAACCGCCGGAAGGCGCGGGACACTGGGACCCGGTTGCGGCGTGGCCGGGGTATCGGATCACCGTGGTCCCACTGGGCAGCGGTCCGGCCGGGAGGTCGTCCGAGCACACCGCGTAGGGCCGCAATCCGTCGACCAGGGTGTCGGGACGGACATGGCCGCCGCCGAGTCACGTTCGGTCGTGATGTCCCCCGCCCCGGACTCACACCCGACGGTCAGCGAGCCCGGAGTCTCCGTGGCAACCGGATGGTTCGCCTCCATGACCTCGACGGCGTCGTCGGAGGCGTCGGACTCCATGTCCGCGAGGCTGCGGGCACCCCCGGTCACGGCCAGCGTGCCACCGACACAGGACACCTGTTCGTCGCCGTACGACGACGCCGCGGCCAACGAGGCACCGTCGGAGGCCGACTGCAGGGCCTGGCTGCTGGTGTACGACAGGCCGAAGTCGACGGCGAACGCCGAGATGCCGAGCAGGACGATCAACAGGATCGCCACGACCACGGCAACGGCGCCGTCCTCGTCCCCCCTCTCGGCAGAATTGTCCGTGCATGCAGAATTGTCCATTGTGCTGTTCCCCCCCGGGACCGCCACTGCCTCGTGGTGGGGTGCTAGGTCCCTTCTTGTCGTAGCGGGTCGCGATGGCCCGCCAGTGCTTGATCCAATTGAAGCACCGCTCGATGACGTTGCGGCCCTTGTAGATCTCGCGGTCGAAGGCATAGGGCCGGCCGCCGGCGGACCCCCGACGCTGCCGGTTG
>JBBSMS010000241.1:0-3218 GCA_038233055.1 Nitriliruptorales bacterium | reverse complement strand
GACCTGGACGGGGTCGTGGGCGACCACACCCACCGTTTCCGGGAGATCTACGCCGAGCTGAACGGCCTCGACCCGGAATCGCTGCCGCTGGAGCGCGGCTGGGACTTCGCCGAGTGGGGCTTCGCCCCGGAGGACTACTCGCGGTGGCACCGCACGGCCGTGCTCGAACACGACCTGTTCCGCACCATGCCCCTGATCGAAGGGGCCGCGGACGTCTTGTGGCGCCTGTCCGACGCCGGCATCTGGATCCGGATCGTGACCCACCGGCTCTACATCAACTGGGGTCACGAAAAGGCGGTCGGCGACACCGCGGCATGGCTGGACGTGCACCAGATCCCGTACCGCGACCTGTGCTTCCTCGGTGCCAAACCGGAGGTCGAGGCCGACGCCTACATCGACGACGCGCCCCACAACATCATCGCCCTGCGGGATCGCGGCAACACCGTCATCGCCTTCGAACAGCCCTACAACCGCGACATCGAGGGTCTGCGCGCGCGCTCGTGGGACGAGGTCGAGGCGATCGTGACCGAGTTGGCCGCGGCCAAGCTCGGCGGGATGCCGCTGCAGTTGCCCGGACTGGACGCCGGTGCCGACCGCCTGGCACGCCACCAGCACCGCGAGCCCGCCGACGACACCCGCCCCGAGGGTGCCACCTGAGCGGCCCGTGGCGAGGTGGGCCACGCGTCCCGCCCCGCCGGCTCCGACCGCTCCCGGCCTCGGCTCAGCGAGCGGACGAACCGATGTCGGTCGTCGGCGACAGCAGGGTCGCGACCAGGCGCCCGACCAACGGAACCGGGTCGACGTAGGTGCCCGCGACCCGGGCCGAGACGTGCAGTCGCCCGGTCCGGAGCACGCGTGCGTCGGCGTGGGCGGTCGCGGCCGCGGTGCCCACGACCTGTCCCTGCCGGACCGGATCACCGGCGGACACCGCGACGACGGCCAGGGGCCCGACTGTGGTCCGCAGCGAATCGGGATGGTCGATGCTGACCCAGGCCCGGCCCGCAACCACTCCGGCGAAGCCCACGATCCCACCGGCCATGGCCGCCACGGGGTCGCCGACCGCGACCGCGAGGTCGACCCCGCGGTGGCCGGGGCCATAGGGGTTCGCCGAGGCCTCCCACGTCGCGACCACCGGCCCGGCCGCGGGCCAGAGGTGGGTGCCGATGGCGTCGCGGGGCAGGACCACGGCCCCGGCTGTGACGATTCCGGGACCGGCTCGGTCGGAGAGGTCAGGGGCTGGTGCACCCGCGGCCACGGGTGCCTGGCCGGTCCCGGCTGCCGGACGGGCCCACGCCGGGAGCGGCCGGGCGACCAGGACGGCCGCCGCGGTCAGCACCACGGCGACCGCGCTGCGGGGCCAGTGGGATCCGGCGTCCGGGCGTGACCGCCCGGGGTCGCGCACGGACGCGGCCGGCTGCCGTCGGCCGGCACCGTGTCCGAGCGAGGCGAGGTCGGCCCGGGTCGCGGTCACGGCCGACGGCACAGTCGGATGCCGTCGGCGTCGCGCGTGAGCAGTCCTCCCACCTGGGCCCGGGTGACGGCCGCCAGCACCTCCCCGGCGTCGCGCCCCGAGCCCTCGACGAGGCGTGCGGTCGACAGCGGTCGCGGCCACGCATCGACCAGCGGGTCCCGCAGCCACGGGGGCAGGCCGGTGACCGCCGCCACGGGATCCTGGCCGGTCGCCGCCGGCGGGCCGAGTCCCTCGTCGACCGCAGCCAGCAGGTCGACGGGTCCGGCGCAGACCGCAGCCCCCTCGCGCAACAGGTGGTGGGGCGCGGCGGACCCCGGTGCCCGCACGTCCCCCGGCACCCCCAGGACCGGAATGCCGAGGTCCGCGGCCCACGATGCCGTGATCAGGGCGCCCGAGCGCTCGCCGCCCTCGACGACCACGACCGCGTCCGCCAGCGCGGCGATCAATCGGTTGCGGGACCGCACCCGGTGGGGGCGGGCCGGATCGGTGGGCAGCGACTCGGACACGACCGCCCCGTCCGCCGCCAGCACGCGATCGAACAGTGCCCCGCGGGTGGCATGGGGACGCGGGTAGGCGACCGCGTGCCCGCAGCCCAGGACGACCGTCGTCGCGCCGGGACGCGCGAGGCTCGCCTCGTGGCCGGACGCATCGACGCCGACAGCGCCACCGCTGACGACGCGGATGCCGGCGTCGGCCGCGGCCTCGGCCAACCAGGCCGCCATCCCGGTCCCGTAGGGCGTCGCCGAGCGACTGCCGACGATCGCCACGGCTCGACGCTCGCCGCCCAGGTCGCCGCGCACGGCCAACCACGGCGGGACGACGTCGTGGCGGTCCAGCCGGGCCGGCATGGACGGATCACCCGCCAGGACGACCCGGACGCCGGCTGACGCCCACGAGCGGGCCACCTCCGCCGCTCCGTCGTCGACCAGGACGGGTGCGCCCAGGACGTCGTCGATCGCGTCCGCCCCGGATCGGCCCGCGCGCCGCGCCGTGCGCCACGCCGCCTCGAGGCCGCGGCGATCCACCACCGCCCGGGTGACCACCCGCGCCAGGCGGCGGGGGTCGGTCCCGGGGGCGGCGACCGCGGTCCATTCGTCGTCGGTCATGTCGGCCTCGGTCCGGTGTCCAGGCGGTACGCGATCGCCTCGTCGACGTGGTCCGGCCCCGCGACGTCGCACGCGGCGAGGTCGGCGATGGTCCGCGCCACGCGCAGGCAACGGTCGAAGGTCCGGGCCGACCACCCCAACGCCTCCACGGCCCGGGCCAGGCGCCGCTGCGCCGCCGTGGCCACGGTCAGGCGCAGCCGGGCCGGGTCCACATCACGGTTGAGTCGGCTGTCCAGCGGTCCACCGCCGTCAGCCCATCGCGTGGCGGCGACGTCCCTGGCCCGACGCACCCGTTCCGCGACCACGGCGGAGGGCTCGCCGTCGGACGGGCCCACCAGGGCGTCCTCGGACACCGGTTCGAGTTCGAGATGGAGGTCGATCCGGTCGAGCAAGGGGCCCGACAGCCGACCGCGGTACCGCGCCACCTGGTCCGGGCGACACCGGCACGGCCGGGTCGACGACCCGGCGTGCCCGCAGGGACACGGGTTGGCAGCGGCGACCAGTTGCACCCGGGCCGGATAGGTGACCCGGCCCTGCGACCGGACCAGTACCACCTCGCCGCGTTCGAGCGGTTCTCGGAGCGCGTCCAGGGTGCTCCGGGGTGTTTCGAGCACCTCGTCGAGGAACAACACGCCCAGGTG
>JBBSMS010000240.1:0-3248 GCA_038233055.1 Nitriliruptorales bacterium | reverse complement strand
CGGGCGGCGTCACGGCCGGACCGGCCGGTCGTGGCCTTGAGCCAGTCGGTGGTGGACGCCGCCCCGGACCGGTCCACGACCCCGGACCGTCGCGCCGCCCGGGACGTGGCGGCCAGGTGCAGCCCGGCGAGGCCCTCGAGCCGGTGCAGGCATGCGACCCGCCGCGTCAGCTCCACCTCACCCATGCCATCCAGAGCGGTGTTGCGACCCAACTCGATGGCGAGCTCGTCGACCAGCCACCCGACCCGATCGGCCCCGGACCCATCCACAGTCGGGTCACCGGCCGGGTCGTAGCCGGCGCGGTGGTCGGCGGCCAGCACCGGCCACCCGTCAAGAGGCGGGATGGCTGCGGGGTGGCGGTGGACGGTGATGCCGGTCCCCTCGACGGGTTAGAAGCATCAACATATCCGAACACATGTTCGAATACAAGCTCATCTGTCACAAAGATGTGGAGAACTCGACTGCGGCAAGCCTCGGCGAGGCAGACGTGCCGCACACTTGCTGGGTGCGTGTGGACGACGGGGAGGTCACGGTGGCGTGGTGGCGGGCCGTTCGATCATTGACACCGATCCCGTCAGCGGTGTAGGAACCCGAGGAGGCCCGGGTCGCGGGGATGGAGGAGCTTGGGTCGCGGGGACGACCGGAAGGGATGGACGATGCACCCGACCACCATGCACTCGACGCCGCGGGCCTCGACGCGTCGCCTGGCAGGTGTCGCCGCGGCGACGGCCATGGTGCTGGCGGCTGCCCCGGCCATGGCGAACCCGAGCACCGAACGGTCGGACGAGCGGCCAGGAGCGGAACGCTCGACGCAGGATCCGCGCGTCACCTGCGACGCCCGGACCGATGACGACCGGACCACCCCGGCCATCGCCCGCCGCTACGTCGTCGCCAGTGCCCATCCGGCCGCTTCGGCGGCCGGGTGCTCCGTGCTCGCCGGGCGTGGGACAGCGGCTGATGCAGCCGTGGCGGTGCAGGCCGTCCTGGCCGTCGTCGAACCGCAGTCGTCCGGACTCGCCGGCGGCACGGTCATGACCTACTACGACCGTTCGCGAAACCGCGTGCGCTTCTTCGACGGCCTCGCGCGTGCTCCCGGTCGCACCACCGCGGGCCTGCGCACGCCCACCATCGAGGAACAGCAGCAGCTCGGCATCGACTCGTTCGGCAGCGACACGACCTACACGGCACGCGCGGTGGGCGTCCCCGGGACGCTCGCGGTGCTCGACCTGGTCCACGACGAGTTCGGCCACGTCGCGTGGTCGCGCCTGTTCGACCAGGGGATCAGGTTGGCCGACGGCGGCTTCGAGGTGGCGCCGTACCTGGCCGACACCATGGCCGGCACGGCGGGCGGGCTGGCACGGTGTGGCCACCCCGACCTCGCGAGGTACTGCGACGGCGATCAACCACTGCCGGTCGGCGCCACGGTCACCAACCCGGCGTTGGCCGACGTGCTGGCCGAGGTCCGCGACGGGGGCGCCGAGGCGTTCTACGACCCGAACGGGTCGATCGCCCCGGCGCTCGTGGATCGCCTGGCCCAGGGTTCCTACAAGCTGGATGCCGACGCGGACGGGCCGGCGGAGATCCCGAGCCTGATGACCGTCGACGACGTCGCCGACTACCGGGCGATCGAGCGCGACCCGCTCTGCCAGGCCGTGCTGGAGCGGTGGATCTGCAGCGCGCCGCCCCCGTCCTTCGGTGGCGTCGCGGTGCTGTCGATGCTGGAGTACCTCGAACGTGGCGACGTCGCCGCGACCGCGCCCACGTCCCTGGAGCGCATGCATCTGGCCATCGAGGCGAGCCGGCTGGTCCAGTTCGACCGTCGCGAGTACGTGGGCGACCCGGACTTCCAGTTCGTCCCCACCGCCGGCCTGCTCGACGAGCACTACCTCGACACCAGATTCTCGCTGTTCTCCCCGGACGCGGCCCTGCCCGCGATAGAGCCGGGCACTCCGCCCGCCGTGGCACGTCCGGACCACGGCGACGGCACTCCGATCGGGGGAACGCACACCGACGCCGACACGACCAGCAACATCAGCATCGTGGACCGCTTCGGTGATGCGCTGTCCATGACCACCACCATCAACTCCTCGTTCGGGGCCCAGATCGAGGCCCGGGGCATGGCGCTGAACAACGTGCAGGAGAACTTCACCCGACCGGACTCGATCTCCCCGGGCCAGCAGGTCAACCAGATGGAGTCGGACAAGCGGCCGCGGACGTCGATCGCGCCGAGCCTGGTGTTCGATCGACGGGGGCGCGTGGAACTGGTGGTCGGGGCCGCCGGCGGCGGGGCGATCCCCGACTACGTCGCCCAGGCCATCCTGGGCGTGGTGGTCGACGGCATGGATCCACAGGAGGCCATCAACCAGGGCCACTGGAGCGGGCAGGCGATCACCAGCCGATGCCCCGACATGATCGGAGCCCGGTCCGAGATCGAGGAGGGCACGGAGGTGGCCGGCCTGCTGAGCGACCTGGTCGCGCTGGGCCATCCGTGCGCGCGGCTCGACGACCTGCGGAGCGGGAGCACCGCGATCGAGGTGGTCTCGCCCCGGCGGTTGCTGGGTGCCGCGGATCCCCGCCGCGACGGCGCGGCCATCGGCGACTGACATCCGACCAGACGGCCGCCGTCAGGCTTCGGGCGCTCGCAGTCGTCCCATGATGTGGGCGTCGACGTGGGCGCCGCGGCCACGGACGTACTTCTGAGGGTGCCCTCGATCTCGAAGCCGTAACGCTCGTACAGGCGGATCGTGGGTGTTGTCGGACCACACGAACAGTTGGAGCCGCACCAGGTGAAGCCAGTCATCGGACAGTTCGATCATGGTCTCCAGCAACTTGCGACCGATGCCCTGGCCCTGGTGTTCACGGTCGGTGACGACCAGGTCGACCTCGCCGACGTGGTTGTTGCGCGGCCAGGCGTGGGTGATCATCTCGCCGAAACCGGCGACCACGTCGTCGACCTCGGCCGTAGTGCCCCGCCGTCCCCACTCCCCCACTACCTCCCCACGCCGCGCAAGCACAATCAACACGAGCGCCAGCACGGACAGGCGAGTGGGCCCGGTGGGACTTGAACCCACGACCAAACGATTATGAGTCGTCTGCTCTGACCAGCTGAGCTACAGGCCCGCGTGAGGGCAGGCTAACGGGATGCAGCCTCCGGGCCGACGGACCCGCAGTCGCGACACCCGGACCGGACCAGACCCGGCCTCCGCCTCACAGCCCCGCGGCGTCCCGGACGGCCGCAGCGAAACCTT
>JBBSMS010000239.1:0-3303 GCA_038233055.1 Nitriliruptorales bacterium | reverse complement strand
GTTCGATCACCTCGGCGTCGTCGTCGACCATGAAGACGTTCGTCCCGTCCGACACCACGGTCACGTCCGACGGCGTGCGGCCCTGCGCGGCCAGGGTCTCGATCGCGAGCCGGACCCGCTGGAGCGACACGCCGGCGTCCAGCAGGCGCTTCACGACCCGCAGCGAGACGATGTCGTTGAACGAGTACAGGCGCTGGCTGCCGGATCCGTCGGCGCGCTGCACCGACGGCGACACCAGATCCGTCCGGGCCCAGTAGTCGAGCTGGCGATAGGTGATGCCGACGATCTTGCAGGCGGTCGGGCCGCGGTACCCGACCGGCGCCTCGTCACCGACGTCCAGTCGCAACTGGTTGTCCGCCATCGCGTGCTCCTCCCGGCGACCGCCCGCCATCTCGTCGAGCATGGCGACCGTGATCGCTGTGTCCACACCAGGGACTCGATCGCGCGCCCACCATGACGGGACCACGATGTCCAGGAGCACTCTAGCAACACGAGCCACACACGTGAAACTTCTTGCGTGTGCTTCCCGCACCACGCTGCTGGCCGCACGCGTCAGGGGCACCCGTCCGGCCGTGCGGGCGTCCCGGGACAACGCCCCGCCATCACGGTTCGAGGAAGTCCTCGGGTGTCACCGAGTCGAGGAACTGGCGGAACTGGCGCACTTCGGCCTCGGCCTCGCGGGTCTCGTCCCCGCCGTCGACGCTGTCCTCGTCGTCCAGTTCCACGCCGGCCTCGTCCAGCACCTCCGCCGCACCGAAGACTCGCGTGCCCGGCAACCGCGCCGCGATGGCCAGGGCGTCCGACGGGCGCGACGACACGCCGACCTCGACCCCGTCGGCGTCCACCAGCACCAGTTCGGCGTAGTAGGTCCCCTCGCGGAGTTCGGTGATCCGCACGCTGTCGAGGCGCTGGCCCAGCGACGCGAACACGTCCACGATCAGGTCGTGGGTCAACGGTCGCTCGGTCTCGACCCCCTGCAGGGCGAAGGCGATCGCCGTGGCCTCGACGGCCCCGATCCAGATGGGGAGGTAGCGCGACCCGTCCGCCTCCTTCAGGAGGACGATCGGCTGGTTGGCCGGCAGTTCGACCCTGACTCCCACCAGTTCGAGCGGCTTCACCGGGCCAGCCTTTCGGTCGACGGACATCGGAGGTCACGGTACTCCCAACCCCGGGTGCGGTCAGCACACGCAAGCGACCGTCGGCCGCCACCACGGACGGCTCGGATGCTCGGACGGTTCGGGCCGCGACGACGGCTGCCGGAGCGCCGGACCAGCCACCGTGCCCCGGATCGGCCTACCGGTCCCACATCCCCAGTTCGTGGGCCTGGCGCATGCCGTCGTAAAGCGTCCCCACCACGGACTCGCCGATCGACGACGGTGGTGGGCGGTCGGCCGTGGCCACGTACTCGCCCAGTTGCCCGCCGCTCGGCAACGACAACTCCGACACGACCGACGACCCGTCCACTGCCAACGTGGTGTCGACCTCGGGCACGGCCGGGCTCCACACGTCCAGCGTCACGACCTCGCCGATCCACTCCCCCGGCAGGCGGATGCGCGCCCCCACCTCGACCGGCTCGCGAGCGAGCTCGGCCTCGATCCAGTCGAAGACCGCGTTGGTCTCGAGATAGCGCTGCTCGTCGTTGCGGGTGCCCAGCACGGCCACCAGCAGGTCGTGGGCGTCCGGCCCCGTGCCGTTGCGCACCGAGCCGACCAGCGAGGCCCCGGCGAGGTCGGTGGTCCCGGTCTTGAGCCCGGTCGCGTCCTCGCGTTGTTCCAGCAACAGGTTGCGGTTGGGGACCACGCCGGTCGACGGCAGGTCCCAGGTCCGCGATGCTGCGATCTCTGCCACCAGCGGCGTGGCCAGCGCCGCCCGACCGATCGCGACCAGGTCACGCGCGGACAGGAGGTTGGCGTCCTCGAGGCCGCTGGGGTCGGCGATGGTGGCGCCCGTGATGCCCAGCGACGCGGCCTTGTCGTTCATCAGCGCGAGGAACACGTCCCGATCCCCGTCGCCGCCGGCCACGGCCAGGGCCTCGGCGGCGTCGTTGCCGGATCGGACCAGGGCGCCGGCGACCAGGTCACGCACGGTCCAGGTGTCGCCCGGGTCGAGCGCGGCGGTCGAGCCGCCGACCGCGGCGACCTCCTGCCCGACGGTCACCTCCTGGTCGGGCGACAGCACGTCCAGTGCTGTCACCACGGTCAGCAGTTTCACCGTGGAGGCGACCTGGACGCGCTCGTCGACGTTGACCGTGGCGAGCACCTGTCCCGTGGTCGCGTCGACCGCCATGACCGCCCGGGCGGTGGACACCGGGACGGTCGGCCAGCCCGCCGGTGGTTGCGGGGCCAGCGTGAGCCCGTCGGCCACCCCCCCGTCCGGCTGGTCGGCCGGTTCGTCGGCCGGTTCGGGCGCAGCCGGCGCACCGGACTCGGTCGCGGACGGCGCACCGGACGCGGTCGCGGACGGCGTCGGGGCGGTCGGGGACGGCGCACCGGACGCGGTCGCGGACGGCATCGGGGCGGTCGGGGCGGTCGGGGACGGCATCGGGGCGGTCGGCGTCGTGTCCTGGGCGAGCGCGCGAGGCGAGGCGCCCGGCACGGCACCGGCGACGGTGGTGGCGACCAGCATCGCCACCGTCGCGGTCACGAGCCTCGCCCGAGTGGTCGGCCTGGCCCGGACCACGCGCCGGCGCAGCCCCGGGAGCGGACGACGGTCAGGAATGGAAGTTGTCCCGCAGTCGGTTGCCCAGCAGTACCCGGTTGAGCGCGGCGCCACGCTCGGCCACACGTTCGCCACGCGCGGTCGCGGCCGAGCGGGCCTCCGGGTTGCGCTGGCGCAGGACCGGCGCGATCAGTTGCTCGATCAGCGCATACTGGCGCTCGGCGAACTGGGGGTACATCCGCAGGTGACGCGGCTCCAGCCCCGCGTCCAGCAGGTCGGCGGCCAGGCGTGCGACCCGCAGCGCCGCGCCGTCGAACGTGCCGGTCGAGGGCAGCAGGCCGTGGGCGACCAGGGCCTCGACGTCGGCCTGGTCCAGGTCGGCGGCCGCGGCCAGCCCGGCCAGGTCCCAGGTCTCGTGGCCCACTGGTGCCAGCAGGGGCTGGTCCCCGCCGAGTCCGTCGTCGTCACCGCGCACGCTGGCGACGTCCTCGGGCGTGGGGCCGGCGGCGGAGTCGACGTCCAGTCCCGCGTCGATGCGGTCCAGTTCCTCGCGGATCACCTTCAACGGGAGGTAGCGGTCGCGCTGGGCCCGCAGGACGTACCGCAGCCGATCGATGTCGTCGTCGTCGAACTTGCGGTAGCCGG
>JBBSMS010000238.1:0-3397 GCA_038233055.1 Nitriliruptorales bacterium | reverse complement strand
GTGACGCGCAGCCTGTGGACCACGCCGACCCCGGTCGACGTCGCCATGGCGTCCATCCGTGGCCTGGTCGCCTCGCCGTGGTGCGTGGTTTTGGGGGAGGGCGACGACCACCTGGATCGCCTGGACATGCTTCTCGGTCCCGCAACGATGGGCCCGAAGGTGCACGATGCGAGGATCGCGGCGATCTGCCTGTCCCATCGCGTCCAGTCGTTGTGGACGGCGGACAGAGACTTCGGATCCTTCCCCGACCTCGTGACCCACAACCCCCTGGTCGGACCGGCGGCCGACCGGTGACCATCTGGTCGTGGCCGATCGTCGTGCTCGTACGGCTGACCCCCCGAGGCCTTCGGTGGTCTCTGTCTGCACGCCGGGGGCCAGTCGGTGCCTTCCCGACCTCGGCCACGGGCTCGTGGAACAAGATGACGACCCATCGGGGGTGTGCCTGTCCTGACGCGTGTCCAACCCAACGCGGCGAGTTGTACACTCTATCACAACAAACATGTACGGGAGGCGAACGTGAGCGAGGTGGGCGTGGCCGAGTTCCGCCGGGAACTCAAGACGTGGCTCCAGCGGGTGGGTGAGGGTGATGAAGTGGTCATCACCGATCGTGGTCGACCGGTCGGGCGGCTGGTCGGCGCTGGCTCGACCACACGACTCGACGACCTGGTGGCCGCGGGCACCCTCAGCCGGCCGGCCGGGCGGCGTCCCCGCGCCGTCGGTCGGGACCGGGTGGAGGCTGATCGAGGCGGACCCGACGAACCCGGGTCGGTTTCCGTGTCGGACGCGATCGTGTCCGAACGCGACCGTCGTCGGTCGTGATCGCCTACCTCGACTCCAGCGCACTGGTGAAGTTGGTCGTGGAGGAGTCTGGCAGCGACCAGGTCGCGCTCCTGTGGGACGGCGCCGACACGGTCGTGTCCAGTCGTGTCGCCCATGCCGAGGTCTGCGCGGCGTTGGCGGCAGCCCGCCGAGGTGGTCGACTGGGCCACGACGACCACGAGACGGCGCGTGACCTCTGGGGCGACTACCGCCGAGGGCTCCACCTCGTCGACGTGACGTCACCGGTCAGTGACCACGCCGGGACCCTGGCCGGGCGACATGCGCTCAGCGGCTTCGACGCGATCCATCTCGCCAGCGCCCTGCTGCTCGGGCCCGAGGACACGGTGCTGGCCACGTGGGACCGACGGCTCCACTCCGGCGGGGCCGACGCCGGCCTGGCCACCTTCCCGGCCGACCTGCGGCGTTGACGGACGCGTCGGCAGACCCCGATGGGCTCGTGGTCGCATGGGCTCGGGTCCGTTGTCGCGGCTCGGCGGTAGGGTCGTGAACCGGACGAACCGATCCGATCCGGGCCCCAATTCCGAACCATGTTCGATCCAGATCCCGATCATGTCCACCCCCACGTCCATACCCAGGAGGCCAAGTGGGAAGCGACCAGCGGCTGGCGGTCTTCAGTTACCTGACCGCCGAGAAGTCCGACGCGTACCGGCGGGTCATGGGCCACTTCCTGGCCGCCAAGCAGCGGTTCGTGCTGCACCAGCGTCCCGACGACGTCGTGGCCGCCCTGGTCGACGACGCCACATCGCAGCCACCGGCCGCCACGACGACCGACCGCCCCGCGCCACCGGGCACCCCGACGACGGCGCCGGCTCCCGACGGGGACGAGGTCCGCACCCTGCTGGGCCAACTGGTCGAGTGGGGCAACCTGCGCGCCGACCCCGACACCTCCGAGGTGTCCACGGTCACCGACTTCTACCGGGCGCGATTCCTGTACCAACTCACGGTCGAGGGCGAGGCCGCCGAACGCGCGGTGGCCCACTTCGAGGAACTGTTGGTCACCCCCGGCGAACTGCAGACCGCGGCGCTGTCCGACATCCGGGAACTGCTCGCGGAACTGCGTGGCCTGGCCGGCGCGGACGCCCCCGACCCCGGCAAGGTCCATCGCTGCCTGACCACGCTCAGCACTCGCTTCGAGGAGTTGACCGACCGGGCCCGCACCTTCATCACCGGGCTGCAACGCACGATCGACCTGCACGGCATCGACCTCGACGCGTTCGTGGCCTACAAGGACCGCCTGGTCGAGTACCTCGAACGGTTCGTGGGTGACCTGGTGGTCGCCCAGGCCCACATCGCCAGCCTCCTGGCCGACATCGACGCGGCCGGATCCGACCGCCTGCTGGCGCTGGCCGCCGACCGTGACCTGGCCGACCGACTGGACGTCGACGACGAGGACCGTCGCGCGGCCCATGAACGGTGGCAACGACGCTGGGACGGGCTGGCGTCGTGGTTCGTGGCCACCGACACCCGCCCGGCACAGGCCGACATCCTCCGTGCACGGTCCCGCCAGGCCATCCCGGCCCTGTTGCTGGCGGTCAGCCAGATCAACGAGCGACGAGTGTCGCGCACCGACCGGCCCGCCGACCTGCGCACCCTGGCACGCTGGTTCGCCGACTGCCCGACCGACGCCGACGCCCACCGCCTGTGGCGCGCCGCCTTCGGCCTGACCCCGTCACGCCACCTCAAGGTCGACGGCGACACGCTGGACGACCGCGACGCCCGGCCCGTGCCCGCCACGACCAGTTGGCTGGACGCGCCGCCGCTGCAGGTGTCGCCACAACTTCGCCGCACCGGCCACTACGTCCGACGCGGCCGGCCGTCCTCGGTCATCGACCGGTCCGCCGACAAGGCGCTGTTGGCCCGCCAGGCCCACGACGAGGCCGCCCAACTGGCGGCGGCGCGGTCCCAACTGGTCACCGACGGGCCGGTCCGACTGTCCGAACTCGCGGACCTGGATCGCAACGCCTTCGGGTTGTTCCTCGACCTCCTCGGCGAAGCCCTGGCCGTCCACGCCGCCACCCACGAACCGGTCCGGGTGACGTCGGCGGACGGCGGGTTGGAGATCGCGTTGACGCCCACCGGCGACGACCGCGTGGCCACCGTGCGCACCAGCGACGGCGTGCTGTCTGGGCCCGACCACGTCGTGGAGATCATCGACCTCGCCGGTCCGGTCACCGAGTCCGCGCCCGTGATCGACCACCCGGTCCCCGAGGACGCCGCGACGGATCACTCGAACCGCGCGGACGGCCCGAACGGGGAGGTGCCCGACGACGCGCCCCAACCGGTCGGGCCGGATCCCGGTGGCGGCGAGGCAGCCCGCGAACCGTGGCTCGATGACGCCGACCACGCACGACGGCCCCGACAGGAGGTGCGGTCGTGACCGGGGATGTCCGCAGCCGACTGGACCAGCAGGTCGACGACGAACGTCGCCGGGCCGTCCGGGCCCTGTTGATGTCGCCGCTGCTGCATGCCGAACGGGACCTCGACGCCTTCCGCCTGGTCCGGCGCCACGCCGACTGGCTACGCCAATGGTTCGCTCACCAGGCCGGCTGGAACCTGG
>JBBSMS010000237.1:0-3518 GCA_038233055.1 Nitriliruptorales bacterium | reverse complement strand
AGCGGTGCTTCAATTGGATCAAGCACTGGCGGGCCATCGCGACCCGCTACGACAAGAAGGCACGCAACTACCTGGGCGCGCTCACCATGGCCGCAATCATGCTCTGGCTACGCCGAGCCGATTCACCAGACAGGACCTAGTGCCCCCGGACGCCCCGGCGTCGGTCGGTATGACGATCGTGCGCGCCGACGGGGACCCCCGAGAGGTGACGGCTGCCTGGCACCGGCCGGTCGTGGACCGTCCGCGGCGAACCGGGGTGGTGCTCGCCCACGGCGCCGGCAGCAACCTGGACGCGCCGCTGCTCGTGGCCGCTGCCAGCGGCCTGGCGGCCCACGGTCACCCGGTCGTCCGGGTCAACCTCGCGTACCGCCAACGCCGCCCCAGCGGCCCAACCCCGCGTGCCGAGGCCAGCGTCGACGACTTGGCCGCGACCTGGCGGGCAGTCGTGGAGGCCGAGCCGGACCGGCCGTGGGTGCTTGGTGGTGCCTCATACGGCGGCCGGGTCGCCAGCCTCGTCGCGGCCGCGGGTGTCGGCGTTGCCGGGGTGCTGTGCTGGTCCTACCCGCTGCATCCGCCCGGCCGTCCCGACCGCCTGCGTGTGGCGCACCTCCCCGACATCGCCGTGCCGATGCTGGTGGTGCAGGGGACGAACGATCCGTTCGGTGGTCCCGACGACGTGCGTCGCCACCTCCACCGCACCGGCGGCCCCGCGACCGTCGTCGGTGTGGCTGGGGCGGACCACGGACTGCACGTCCCTCGCACCCGTTCGGCGGACGGCAAGACCCATCGCGTCGCCGAGGTCGTGGCGGGCCTGGTCGAGACGGTGGCGGCGTGGTCGGACGTTGTCGGCCAGCGGTGACACGGGGGACCGGGCCTCCACGACGCCACACGACGGGACAGGGCACTGGTGGCGTGGATGGTCGTTCGCGCCGCCGAGGCTGGTTAGAGTCGGGCGCAGCTTGCCCCAACCCGTCAAGGACACGCTCCATGATCCAGGAATTCAAGGACTTCATCAACAAGGGCAACGTGATCGACCTTGCGGTCGCCGTCGTCCTGGGCGCCGCGTTCGCCCCGGTCATCGGCGCCATCGTCGACAGCCTGCTGATGCCAATCATCGGCGCCATCTTCGGCCAGCCCAACTTCGACCAGGTCGGTGTGTTCCTGGACGGCGAGGCATCCCTCGGGGTGGTCATCACGGCCATCGTCCAGTTCCTGCTGGTCGCTCTGGCGCTGTTCTTCGTGGTGAAGGCCTACAACCGGATGAAGGGCCCGGAGGAGGTCGAGGTGGAAACCGCTCGCTCCGAGGAGGCCACGCTGCTGGCCGAGATCCGGGACCAGTTGGCGGGCCGCCCGATGAGCTGAGGCCGACCAGCAGGCACGACCCGACGGGACCGCCACGGCGGTCCCGTCGTCGTTGCGTGGGGGCCCGACGATCCGGACGACGCTCGCACGCCAGCGAGCACGCGGCTCGCGGCCTCAGCGGGCGATGCGGCGACGAGCGGCGGCATGGGCGGCCGCCGCGGCCTCTTCCTCCAACGACCCGCGCGAGCCGGGACGGACGTGGCCCTGGCGGCGCGCGGTGTCGGCCACGGCCGCGGCCACCCGGGCCGCGACCGTGCGGTCGAACGGCGAGGGAATCACGTGGTCGGCCGCCAGGTCGTCGCCGACGGTGGCGGCGATGGCCTCGGCGGCCGCCACCTTCATCTCGTCGGTGACCTTGGTCGCGGCGGCATCCAGCAGGCCGCGGAACAGCCCCGGGAAGCACAGCACGTTGTTGATCTGGTTGGGGAAGTCGGACCGTCCCGTGGCCATCACGGCGACGTGGCCGGCAGCGACGTCGGGGTGGATCTCGGGGGTCGGGTTGGCCATCGCGAACACGATCGGGTCGCGGGCCATGAGCCCCAGGTGGGCGACCGGCAGCGACTCGGGCCCCGACACCCCGATGAACACGTCCGCGTCCTCGAGTGCCTCGCGCTGGCCGCCGACCAGTCCGCGCGGGTTGGTCTGCTTGGCGAGCCGCCGTCGGATCGGGTCCATGCCCTTGGAGCGCGTCGGCTGGATGATGCCGTCGCGGTCGACCCCCACCTGGTCGGTGATCCCGGCCGCAGCCAACAGGTTCGCGATCGCGACCCCGGCCGACCCGATCCCCTGGATGACCACGCGCAGGTCCGCCAACGGCTTGTCGACCACTCGGGCGGCGTTGAGCAGGGCGGCCAGGGCGACCACGGCGGTGCCGTGCTGGTCGTCGTGGAACACCGGGATGTCGAGGCGCTGGCGCAACTTGCCCTCGATCTCGAAGCAGCGGGGTGCCGCGATGTCCTCGAGGTTGATGCCGCCGAACCCACTGGCGATGCGCGCGACGGTGTCGACGAAGGTGTCGGGATCCTGGTCGTCGACCAGGATCGGGTAGGCGTCGACGTCGCCGAAGGACTTGAAGAGCATCGCCTTGCCCTCCATGACGGGTAGCGCGGCTAGCGGGCCGATGTCGCCCAGTCCCAGCACCGCGGACCCGTCCGTCACGACGGCCACCGCGTTGGACTTGATGGTGAGGCGGTATGCCTCCACCGGGTCGGCCGCGATCACGCGACAGATCTTCGCGACGCCCGGGGTGTAGACCAGCGACAGGTCGTGGGCGTTGTCGACCGCGCGGCGGTTGGCGATCTCGATCTTGCCGCCCAGGTGGGCGTCGATGACGTCGTCGTCGATCGCCAGCAGTTCCACGCCATCCAGGCCCTGCAGGTCCGCGCCCAGGGTCGCAGCCTCGACGTCGTCACGCACCTCGACGCTGATGGCCCGGATGATGACATGGCGCTGCGCGTCGAGCCGCTCTGATCCGACGATGACGGCCTCGTGCGCGTCGATCACCTCGGTGACCCTGGTCAGCATCCCGGGCAGGTTCTGCACGGCCAGGCGATAGGTGACGGTCTGCTGCGGTGGTGGCATTGGGCGGTCCTGGTCGGGCCGTTCGGGAGCGCGGGACGTCGCGACAGCGTAGGCCCGGTCGTCCCGCCCCCCGTCGCGACCGTCGGTGGTCACGGGCCGCCGTTACCGTGCGCGGTCGTCCGAGGTGAGGAAGTGATCATGGAGCACGAGGTGGTCCTGTGTGACCTGGACGGCGTGGTGCTGGACTACCCGGCCGCCGAGTCCATGGCCTTCGCGGGCACGGCGACCCGACTGGGCCTGCACGACCTCGCCACCGTGCAGCCGTTGTACGCGCGCATCAACGTCGCCTGCTGGCAGGCCTACGAGCGTGGCGAGGTGACCGCCGCGCAGTTGCGGGTGCGTCGGTGGGCCGAGTTGCTGGCGGCCACCGGCGTCGATGCGGACCCGGTCGCGGTGTCCGACGACTACCTGTCCCGTCTCGGGCGGGCCGGCCCGGTGTTCCCCGGGGCCGTGCGGGCCCTGCGGAGACTGGCCGCGGTGGTGCCGGTCGTCGCCGTCACCAACGGCTTCTCCGACGTGGTGCACGGTCGCCTCGCGGCCTCGGGGATCCGCGACCTGTTCCACGGTGTCGTGGT
>JBBSMS010000236.1:0-3520 GCA_038233055.1 Nitriliruptorales bacterium | reverse complement strand
GTCGAGACGCCCGTCGTCGGCGAGGACGACGTGCTCGTGCGCGTCCGCGCCGCTGCCGTCCATCCCGGCGACCACTTCATCATGACGGGCGTGCCCTACGTCCTACGCCCGGTGTACGGGCTACGGCGGCCGCGGCGGGGCGTGCGCGGGTTCGACCTCGCAGGACACGTCGAAGCGATCGGTCGCAACGTCCGACGGTTCGAACCCGGCGACGAGGTGTTCGGCTGGACGACGACCGGCTCGCTGGCGGAGTACGTCTGCGTGAGAGGCGACAACCTCGCGCCGAAGCCGGCCAACGTCACGATGGAGCAGGCCGGGGCCGTCACGGTCTCCGCGATGGCCGCCCTGCGCGCTCTCGGCAACACCGCGAAGGTCCGACCGGGCCAGAGGGTGCTGATCGTCGGGGCGTCCGGTGGCGTCGGCACGTTCGCCGTGCAGATCGCGAAGTCGCTCGGCGCGGAGGTGACCGGCGTGTGCAGCACCCGCAACGTCGACCTCGTCCGATCCATCGGCGCCGACCACGTCGTCGACTACACGACAGAGGACTTCACCCGTAGCGGCCGGCTGTACGACGTCATCCTCGACAACGTCGAGGCGCAGCCGCTCTCCGCCGTCCGCCGGGCCCTCGCGCCGGCGGGGACCCTCGTACTCAACAGCGGTCGTGGCGGGCGCTGGATCGGACCGCTAGGTCGCTGGGCGAAGGCGGGCGTGCGGTCGCTCTTCACGCGTCAGAGGTTGCGGCCGAACGTCTCGGCTGAGAACCAGCGGGACCTTCTCGTCCTGAAGGAACTCATCGAGGACGGCGCGGTCACACCGGTCATCGACCGGACCTACCCGCTCGGCGACGCCGCGGAGGCCCTCGCCTACGTCGGAGCGGGCCACGCGCGAGGAAAGGTCGTCGTCACCCCCTGACACAGGTCACCGAACGCGGCGGCAGAGCCACGAACGGGCCGGCGACGGTCCGTCCACCCACCAAAGAATGATGGTCATGAACGATCACGAGATCCCAGTTCAAACGAAGCTCGCAGCAGCATGGACCAGTTTCATGTTCCTGTACATCTACGTCGACTACTTCCAGCTGTACAGGCCCGGCGTCGTCGACGACATCCTCGTCGGCGTCGTATTCGAGTTCGACATCAGCCAACCTTCCTGGTCATTGGGCTCACGCTCATGGCGATCCCGATCCTGATGGTCATGCTCTCGATGATGCTGCCCGCGCGTGCGAACCGCACCATCAACCTCATCGTGGCATCGCTCTACGTGCCCGTCTCGGTGTTCAATGCGGTGGGTGAGTCCTGGATGTACTTCTACGGCCTGGGTGTCGCACTGGAAGTGATCGTCCTCGCCATCATCCTGCGCTTCGCCTGGACCTGGCCTCGCACGTCCTCAGCGTCGATGCCAGACCTCGCCGGACCGCATCGACCGCAGATCCAGATGGGGCGGTAGAGACATGGCTTCGATCCGAACAGCCGGTCTGACCAAGGACTTCGGCGACCTTCGGGCCGTCAACGAGATCGACCTCGACCTCCCCCGAGGAGGTGTTACCGGGTTCGTCGGCCCTAACGGCGCCGGCAAGAGCACGACCATCCGCATGCTGCTCGGCCTTATCCAGCCGACCAGCGGCGAGGGAGAGGTGCTGGGCCACTCGATCGCGGACCCGTCCGGCTACCTCCACCGGGTCGGGGCGCTCATCGAGTCGCCAGCCTTCTACCCGACCCTGACAGGTCGCGAGAACCTGCGTGTCTTCGCCACGTTGGGCGGCCATGACCGCCGTCGGATCGACGAGATGCTCGAGGTGGTCGGCCTCGGCGACCGTGGCAGGGACACGTACAAGAGCTACTCCCTCGGGATGAAACAGCGGCTGGGGATCGCCGCGGCCCTTTTTCCCGATCCCGACCTGCTGGTCCTCGACGAGCCGACGAACGGACTTGACCCCCAGGGCATCGTCGAGATCGGCGCGTGCGCGGTCGCTGTTCATCCGCCAGACCCTGCAGCCATTCCTCTCAGTCGAGAAGCGCCAAGACCTGCTTGATCTGGCCGACCTTCTCGAGGCGGGGCAACTCAAGCCGGTCATCGACCGCACTACCCGCTGAGCGAGGCGGCCGAGGCCCTCCGCTACGTCGGGGCCGGCCACACCCGAGGGAAGGTCGTCGTCACCGTCTGAGCGACGGGATACGACGCAACGGCACCCGCATCGCACCCATCCCGGTTCAGCCGCCCTTGGCTGACCACCGGCCTCACCACCGAGCGAAGGAGCAAGACGATGAGCAAGAAGACGAACAACACCAGCACCCGCACGGAACCGATCCTGGCCGCACGCGGCGTGACGAAGACCTACCGGACGGGCACCCAGGAGGTGCCTGCCCTGCGCGGCATCGACCTCGACGTCCACGTTGGCGAGTTGGTCACCGTCATGGGGCCGTCCGGCAACGGCAAGACCACGCTGCTGAACTGCCTGTCCGGTCTCGACGACATCGACGCCGGCACCGTCACCGTCGACGGCGTCGACCTGTTCGCCATGTCCGACGCCGAACGCACCCGCCACCGCGCCACCCGCATGGGGTTCGTCTTCCAGGCGTTCAACCTGATCCCGGTCCTCTCGGCCGCGGAGAACGTTGAGCTGCCGCTGCTCATCACCGGCGTCACCCCCAAGGTCGCCCGCAAGCGCGCCCGTGACGTGCTCGGCCGCGTCGGGCTCGGCGATCGCGCCGACCACCGGCCGGGCGAGCTGTCCGGCGGCGAACAGCAGCGCGTCACCGTCGCCCGGGCACTCGTCGGCGAACCGGCGCTGGTGTGGGCCGACGAACCGACCGGCGCCCTCGACAGCCACACTGCCGGTGACATCATTGAACTGCTGCTCGAGGTCCACGCCGCCGGACAGACGCTGGTGATCGTCACACACGACGAGGGACTCGGCCGCACCGGCCAGCGCCTCGTGCAGGTACGTGACGGCCGGATCGTCCACGACGCCGACCCGCGCACCGCCCCCGCCGACTCCGAGTTGGTCCTCGCCGTCGCGACGACCGCTGCCGCCACGAGCGCCGAGGTGGCGTCGTGACCGCCGTCGCCGTCCTGACCGGACTCTGCCTGCTGCTCGCGCTGCCTCTGGTCGTCACGGCGGTGCGCCAGCGTGCTCTGGCCGCCATGGCGCTCCGCAACGTCGGCCGCCGCCGCACCGAAGCCGCCCTGATCATCGGTGGCGCGCTGCTCGGCACCGCCATCATCACGTCCGCGTTCGTCGTCGGTGACGTGATCGACGGCGCCGTCGCCGACGAGGCCCGGACCCGCTACGGCCCGATCGACCTCACCGTCACCACCGCGGACCGCGACACGTTCGACGTGGCCACCGCCATCGTCCGCGACGCCGACCAAGGCGGCGTCGACGGGCTGTTGTCCGTCACCGTCACCACCGCCACGATCGAGGCGCCCGCCCGCGACACCGCCCTTCCACGCGTCGAGGTGGTGGCGCTCGACCTCGCCGAGGCCCGGACGTTCGGGGGCGAGCCGACCGACACCGGGT
>JBBSMS010000235.1:0-3632 GCA_038233055.1 Nitriliruptorales bacterium | reverse complement strand
GATCATGACGAACAACACGACAGCGAAGTCCTCGACGAGGCGCCGCTACAGCCCGGAGGAGAAGGCCCAGGCGGTGCGGTTGGTGCAGCAGCTGCGCGAGGAGCTGGGCACGACCCAGGGCACGGTCGGCAGGATCGCCCGCCAACTCGGCTACGGGACCGAGTCGGTCCGCACGTGGGTCCGGCGGGCGCAGATCGACGCCGGTGATACGCCCGGGACCACGACCGCGGATGCCGAGCGGATCAAGGATCTGGAGCAGGAGAACCGGGAGCTGCGACGAGCGAACGCGATCCTGAAGTCGGCGTCGGTTTTCTTCGCGGCGGAGCTCGACCGCCCACAGCGATGATGGTCGACTACGTCGACGCGAACAGACAAGAGTTCGGGGTCGAGCCAATCTGTGCTGTGCTGCAGTTCTCCTCCTCGACCTACTACGCCGCGAAATCGCGAGTGCCGTCGGCACGGTCGCTGCGCGACGCGGTGTGGCTGCCGATCATCCTGACGCTGTGGATGGCCAACTACGAGGTCTACGGCGTGCGCAAGATGTGGAAGGCCATGGGCCGCGCCGGCCACACCGACATCGGCCGGGACCAGGTCGGCCGTCTGATGGCCGAGTTGGGCATCCAGGGCGTGCAGAAGCGTCTGACCCGCCGCACGACCGTGCCGGACGCGTCGGCGGACCGGCATCCGGATCTGGTCGATCGGCAGTTCACCGCCGACCGGCCCAACGCCTTGTGGGTGACCGACCTCACCTTGTCACTGGTCGACCTCGACACGTCCAACGGGCCGGACCTGCGGGTCATCCTGTCGCCGAAGCCCCCGGCGGCCGACGACTGGTACGGCTTCGACGACGACGCCGTCGAACTCGGTCGGCTCAAGGGCAACCGAGGGACCCAGACCTACGACGTCCCCGACGGCCTCGACGTCACCACGTTTGCCAGTGTCGTGATCTGGTGCGAGCGGTTCTCGGTCGGCTTCGGCGGGGCCCCGTTGCGCTGACGCACGACGGCGTTGTGCGGACACCGGCCGGAACTCGCGTCACGGCGTGACCGGCTCGGGCACCTCGGGTGGTTGGCGTTGGGCCAGCCACACGCCCACCACCAGCAGACCCGCGCCTGCCAGCACGTTGGGGCCGAACCGTTCGCCGCGGACCAGCGCACCCGACACCAGGCCGACCACGGGCACGAGGTAGGTGACCATCGACGCGTTCGTCGCACCAACGCGCTGGATGAGGATGAAATAGACCAGGAACGCCAGCCCGGTCCCGACGATGCCCAGCGCCACCACCGACAGGGCGGCGACCGGTGGCAGCGTCGCCGCGGCCGGCGGCCGCCCCGCAGCGGCCAGCGCCACCGAGGTCGCGAACACCGCGGCCAGGGACAGTTGGACCGCCGCCGCGGGCAGCGGTGCGATGCGCCCGGACACGCGCGCCCGGGTCAGCACGGAGCCGGCCCCGTAGCCGAACGGCGCGATGGCCGCGATCGCCAGGGCTGCCGCGGAACTGCCGCCGCCGATCTCGCCGCCGATGATCACCAGCGAGCCTGCGACCGCGACCAGCAGCCCCAGCACCCGGCGCGGGTGGAGCGATTCCTGGCCGACCAGGACGGCGATGGTCAAGGTCGCGCCCGGCGTGGTGGCGTTCAGGACGGCGACGATCCCCGAGTCCAGGAACTGCTGGGCCCACGCCTGGCCTGACCACGGCACCGCGGCGCCGACGACGCCCACCACCGCCAGCAGCACGAGATCGCGTCGGGTCCGGGGCAGTGCCTGGCGCCGGACGGCCGCGATACCCAGCAACAGCAGCCCGCCGAGCGTCAGCCGACCGGCCACGATCCACGGCGGTGGCACCGAGGCGACGGCCGTCTTGATGAACAGGAACGAGTTGCCCCACATCAGGGCCAGCACCAGCAACAGGCCGGCGTCACCGGGACTGAAGGAGGAACGGGACGTGGGCACGGCGACGACCTGGTGGTGGCGGACGCCGGAGCGTACGACGCCGTGGTGGCCGCCCCGGACCGGTGCGACGCGCCGGTGAAGGCAGCGGGCCCCCACCGGCACCACGTCTCCGCGGACCGGTGCGGGCGCCCGCGGTCCGGTCAGGCGGCGTCCGGGCCCAGCGAGGCCCACGGCTCCTGGTCGGCGACCTCGACCGCCTCGTAGCCGACCTCGCCGACCGACGGGGTCAGCACGACCAGCAGGTGGGCGGACTCGGTCGCCTCGGCGACGACGAACGAGGCGTGGACGGTGTCGGCCGGCACGTGCACGCTGTCGCCCGGACCGAGCGGTCGGTGGTCCTGCTCGACCCACTGCTCGATCGTCCCCGACAGGACGTGGATGACCTCCTCCTGCCGGGGGTGGCGGTGGAAGGCGTGGCCCGTGCCGGCCTCGATGGTCACGTCCAGGACGGTCAGGTCCGCGCCCGCCGCGGTGGCGGGGTTGACGACCCAGCCGAGGTCTCCCCAGTCGAGGTGGTCGACGGTGACCTGGTCGCGGGTGATGAAGGATCCGGCCATGGGGTGCTCCTCGGTGGTGGTCAGGGGACGACCGCGGTCAGAACTCGATCGCGGTGAAGGCCTCGGTCTGTTCCTTCAGGGCGATCTCGACGGGCAGGCGTTCCATGCTGGACGCGCCATAGAACCCGTCGACGCCGGTGCACTCGCGCAGGACGAAGGCGGCGTCGTCGGGCATCGACACGGGGCCGCCGTGGACCAGCACGATCACGTCGTCGCGGACCTCGCGAGCAGCCGCGGTCCACTCGTCGACGACGCCGACGCAGTCCTGCAGGGTCCGACCGGTCTCGGCGCCGATGTCGCCACCGGCCGTCAGGCCCATGTGGCAGACCACGACGTCGGCACCGGCGTCGACCATCGCCCGGGCGTCGTCGCTGGAGAAGACGTAGGGCGTGGTCAGCAGGTCGGCCTCGTGGGCCGCCCGGATCACCTCCACCTCCCTGTCGAAGCCCATCCCGGTCTCTTCGAGGTTCGCCCGGAACGTGCCGTCGATCAGCCCGACGGTGGGGAAGTTCTGCACGCCGGCGAAGCCCAGGTCGCGCAACTGACGCAGGAAGCGCTCGGTGTCGAGGAACGGGTCGGTCCCGTTGACGCCGGCGAGAACCGGGGTGTCGGTCACCGCGGACAGCACCTCGTCGGCCATGTCGACCACGATGTCGTTGGCGTTGCCGTAGGCCAGCAGCCCGGCCAGCGACCCGGCGCCGGCCATGCGGAAGCGACCGGAGTTGTAGATCACGATCAGGTCGATCCCGCCGGCCTCCTCCCACTTGGCCGAGATCCCGGTCCCGGCCCCGCCGCCGATGACGGGGCGACCGGCGTCGATCTTGGCGCGAAGGCGGTCGAGGACCTCGGAACGGGTGAAGCGACGTCGGACGGTCATGGTCAGGCTCCCGTGATCGCGTGGTGGGCGTCGACGACGGCCCGGGCGAAGGCCTCGTCGTTGACATGGAGGTCCAGGCGGTCCAGGCGGTGGTCGTTGGTGGGCTCGAAGCCGCCCTCGAGGGCGTCGAACAGCGCCGCGTCGGCCGCCGGGTCGTAAAACGGGGGCTCCCGGCATCGATGTGGGTGGCCGGGAACGATTTTGGGGGGTGAGGGGGCGGTAGGCGTGGGTTGGTGATGGTTCGG
>JBBSMS010000234.1:0-3636 GCA_038233055.1 Nitriliruptorales bacterium | reverse complement strand
GCTGCCCGCCAGGGCCACCTCGACGACTGCGGCGAGATCGACAACGTCCGCCGCCTGGTCGAGCGCGCCCGGCAGCGCGGTGATCTTGGCTGACCTCGCCTGACCTCGCTGCGCTCGGTCAGGTTTGCAGAACTCGCTGCGCTCGGTCAGGCCTCCAAGCCGTAGAGTTCGGGCTTGGCGGACCGGGACAACAGGGCCTTCAGGGCGTCGCGGGCATCCAGTCCCTCGTGGATGACCGCCACGACCGCCCGCGCGATCGGCATCTCGACATCGTGGTCGTCGGCGAGCGCCACGATCGCCTTCGACGACTTCACGCCCTCGGCCACCATGGTCATCGAGGCCATCACCTCGTCGATGGTCTCGCCCGCCCCCAGGCGGGTGCCGACGGTGCGATTGCGCGACTTCGGCGACGTGCAGGTGGCGACCAGGTCGCCCACCCCCGCGAGTCCGCCGAAGGTCAGTGCCTGGCCGCCCAGCGCCACGCCCAGTCGTTGCATCTCGGCCAGACCACGGGTGATGACGGTCGCCATCGTGTTGTCACCGAACCCCATGCCGTGGGCGATGCCGGCGGCCAGCGCGACGACGTTCTTGACCGCGCCACCGACCTCGACCCCGACCTTGTCCGGGTTGGTGTAGACCCGGAAGTAGGGGGCGTGGGCGGCCCGCTGGACGCGCTCGGCGTGCCACTGGGACGGGCTGGCCGCCACGGTCGCGGCCGGGAGTCGCTGGGCGCACTCCCTGGCCAGGTTGGGGCCCGACACGACCACGATGCGGTCCGGATCGGCATCCAGTCCCTGGGCGATCACCTCCGACCCGAAGCGTCGTGTTGCCACGTCCACGCCCTTGATCAGGCTGGCCAGCGAGGCCTCGGCGGGCACGGCCGACCCCCAGGTCCGCAGTTGTTCCTCGATCCCGAAGGAGGGCACGGCCAGGACCACGACCTCGGCGCCCGCCAGTGCCTCCTCGGGGTCGTCGGTGGCACGGATCTCGGGCAGGGTCGCATCCGGCAGGTACGCGTGGTTGGTGCGCTGCTCGTTGATCTCGTCGGCGACCTCGCCGCGCCGGGCCCACACGACCACGCTTTCGCCGGCATCGTGGCACATCAGGGCATAGGCCGTTCCCCATGACCCCGCGCCCATCACTGCGGTCGAACCCATGCCTGCTCCCGTGGTCGACATCTCGCGACGCTAGACCGTGTCTCCCGAACTCGCTTGACATTCCGTCGCCGCTGCATCTCACGTCACCTCGGTGCACAACCCATCCGGGAGCCACGACCTGGTCCCCGACGAGTCGACGCGAGGGCAGCCCCGACGACGTCGAGCCGGGGGTTATCCTCGCCGGCACGCGATCCACGTCCGGAGTCGGCGCATGCCCCAGGGAACCATCAAGAGCTTCGACCACGACACGCACGAGTCCGTCGTGCTGACCGACGACCTGGTCGAGCACGCGGTCCCGGCCCAGGCGTTCGAGTTGGCCCCGCTGTTGGAACTGCGCATCGGCCAGCGGGTGCGTTTCGAATTCGTCGACGACGGCGACGGTGGCGAGACCGTGGGGCAACTGGGGATCGTCAGCCTGTGAGCCGACGGATCGGCCAGGCCGTCCGCCCGATCGCGGACGTCAGTCGGTCGAGTGGTGCTGGACCGCTGGTTGATCCCCGTCCAGCGTGGCGCCGAACTCGTCCAGTTCAGCGATCCTCAGCCGGATGATCCGGCCGAACCGGTAGGCCGGGATCTTGCCCTGGTCGATGAGCCGGTACAGGTCCTGCACGGTGACGCCCAGGCGCTCGGCGGCGTCCGGGGTTCCGATCCACGTGTCATTCTTCATGATGAGATCGTACGCGATGCAACTACTTCAGTGCCAATCACCGTCACGGTTCCTCCATGGATCCTGGTGTCCACCACGACCGGGGATTCCGGGCTCGAAGTCAGTGTGGTCGTGCGTGAACGTGAACAGTCCATGTGGGCCCCCCGGCACTCGCCCGACATCCTGCCACGGACATCATGCCGGTGCAACATGGCCGGCCCGTTGCAGGATGAAGGCGACTCCAAGGGCCAGTTGCGGGCGTTGCGCAAGCGGATGTCGATGATCTTCCCAGGACCCCTGCGCCTCACTCGACCCTCGCATGGCGATGGGTGAGATCGTCGCCGAACCCCTCGACATCCACTCGCTATCGACCGGCAACCGCAACGGGCGGGTCGGCGACCCTGCTCGAGGTGGTCGGCCTGAACCCCGACTTCCGCAACCGCGACCCGCACGAGTTCAGCGGTGGGCAGCGCCAACGGGTCGAGATCGCGCGGGCCCTGGCCACCGAGCCTGACATCATCGTGTGCGACGAACCGATCGCGGCGCTCGACGTGTCGATCCAGCCCGGCGTGATGAACCTGATGGAGGAACTGCAGGCCGAACTGGCGCTGACCTACCTGTTCATCGCCCTCTCCACGACGACGCCTACGCGCGTCAGGATCGTCCGCCTGACCACGGGTCGCCGCCCGTCCGGCCTCGGTCGAACGGCGACGGACCGTCGCGGCCGGGACGAGCGGATCAGGCCGCCGGCAAGGTGTCCAGCACGAGAGCGGTCCGGGCGAGGATGCCCTGGCCGTGCGGGATGCCGTTCTCGTCGGCCCAGTCGCGGGTCTCGTCGAGCACCTCGCGCAGCCGCAGGGTCGCCTCCGGGGACTCAGCACCGAACTCGGCCAGTGCGGCGGACGCGATCTTGTCGGGGCCGAGTTCCACCAGGTCCGACATCACGCTGGCGGGGTCGGGCTCGTCGCGCCACGCCAGTGCGCAGGCCGCCGTGAAGACATCTGACTCGAAGTCGCCCTCGCTCGCGATCACGGCGAGGTGCATCAGCGACTTGGCCGACAGGCGGTCCTCGTCGGCGGCCGCGTGGACCAGGCCGGCATACTCGCCCAGGTCGTCGTCGGTCGCCAGTGGCGCCCGCAGGTCGAGGAACTTGGCCCGCACGCCGACGTTGACGTGCACCTCGAGATCCTCCGGCAGGTCGCCGTCGGCCTCCCACTCGGCCAGCGGTCGGGCCGCCGACCAGTAGTCGGACGGGGACTCGGACTCACGCGCGGCCACGGTGTTGGCGAGTGCCTTGCGCGGATCGACGGTGGTGGCCACCAGGCCGACGCCATGCTGGTCGGTGTGGTCGGCGGCGAACGACGACGACAGGTACCCCGAGACCCGCTTGCCCCGGGCGAAGGTGCCGGGCGCGGCCAGGTCGAAGTCGTCGACGGGACCCAGCAGGCCGGACAGGTCCGCCCGCGTGCGCAGCCCCTCCTCCTCGATCAGCGGGAGCCGGATCGGGCGGGTCAGGTGGAACATGGGGACACGGGACACGACGTGGCCTTGGCTGGTCGAAACAGGGACGAGGTCGACCGGCCATCGTAGCGCCGGGGCCGCGCAACCCACCGTGGCGACCGGTCCGAAACGTGGTGCGACGGCATGCTGGTCCGGCCTGCCCCATCCGCGCAACACGGTGGGCACCGCCCACCTAGCCCCGATCATTCAGTGGTTGGTCGGGGCGGTTGCATGGAAAGTGCCCTCCGAGACGGTTGGATGCGTTCTGTCTAGAAACAGCATCTACGCCGGAGGGCACCTTGCAGGAGAACACTACAGGTCCGATCGCACGAG
>JBBSMS010000233.1:0-3684 GCA_038233055.1 Nitriliruptorales bacterium | reverse complement strand
CGACTCGCTCCAGCGCCGGACGCGCATACTCGTCGAGGTCCACCTCGCGCGCGACCCGGAAGTAGGCGTCGTGGAAGTCGGCGTCGATCCGCGCCCACAGGTCGTCGTCGATCTCGCGGGCCAGCAGGCGCTGGTAGAAGTACCGCACCGGTCGTGTGTAGAGCCGCCGATAGGTCGCCATGTCGGTGTCCGGATGGTCCATGCCAGCCAGCATCAGGTTCAGGGCATCGAGCACAGCGGACTGGTCGGCAAGCAGCGTGCCGTTCCAGTCCCAGACCACGTGGCGAATCATGGACCCATGCTATGGCCACCGGATCGACCGGAGGCACGGCATGCACAACCCGGCGCGGGCAACCCGGGGTGTGCCGGGCGCGCTGTCTGCGGCCGCCACACCTTGCCGTGCCGGAGCCACCGCACACGACCCCGACCGAGGCGCGGCATGCAGATGGTCCCGGCGACCGGACCCTGTGGGTCCGACGACCGCGTCCCTCGAGACCGGCGGTCAGGTGGAACCCGCTCCCAGGATCGGGGGTAGGACGAACACCATGAGCGTCGACCACGTGACGTGGGTGATCGTGGATGCCAGGATGCCGCCGGTGACGCGGCGCTGGAGCCCGACCAGGACGCCGAGCACCAGCGCGGCGAACACCAGCATGACGTTGCCGGTCGCGAGCGTCGCCACCGCGTAGACGATCGCGGAGATCGTCACCGGATGGCGACGCCCGATGGCCGCGAACAGGGCACCACGGAAGAACAGTTCCTCGGCCACGCCGTTGAGGACGGTGATTGCCAGCACCACGGGCAGTCGGGCGAAGCGGGCATGGTCGAGCACGTCCACGACCAGGTCGCGCAGCCACGACACCTGCGCCACGACCAGCGCCCCGATCGCGAACACCGCGACGGCGGCGAGGCCCACCAGCAGCGGCTGCACGCCGGGCCGGGTCAGTCCCTTGCCGTCGGGCAGCCGCATCCAGCCCAGGTGCAGCGGGCCGGATGACAACGACCCGACCACCCAGACCGCCGCAAGCGCGGTCGTCGACCACACGAACGTCGGGTCGCCCGGGGGCAGGCGGAGGGAGTAGCCGAGCAGGATCGCCCCGACGAGCACGGTGATCCCGGCCACGACCCGCCGACGCCGGAACTCGTGGTCCGGCTGATGGTGGTCGCGGGGCACCGGATCGACCAGTGAGTTGCGCAGCAACCCTTCGACCCGTGCGATGACATCCATGCCACGACGGTAGCCAGCGGTCCCGGCCGGTCGTGCTCGCAGGCAGCCCTGTCCGGTTCGGGTTACGAGGGTCCTCCGGGCCGCGATGCCTCCGGTCGGCACGTGCGCTGAGCGAACGCCCGGGTCGTCCTCCGGGATCGGGGTTCCGGGTCCGGCGGGACGCCCGGGCCGTCGCCACCGGACAAGAATCCGGCCATCGTGGCCGAATCCGGTCACGCCTGAAGATGCCGGGCTCCTGCCTCGACCCCGGGCCGCCCCGGCCATAACGTTCCCCCCAACGCAACACGTGGCCGCATCCCCCCGCAGCCACACGCCGGAGGACCACGCACCACCTCGTGATCCAAGCCGGATCGGCCACACCCCCCCGTGGCCACCGACGGGTTCCGGACGCCGCTCGACCATCACGGTCGGGCGGCGTTTGCGTTTCTCGGCGACACGGGCCGGGCTGTGTCGCCCGTCCCCCGTCAGGGTTGGAGGCGCTCGGCGAGGTGGCGGATCGCCAGCGGGTAGCGGTACTCGATGCCCGCGTGGGTCGCGTCGAAGAGTTCGAAGTGGGTGGGCTCGACCCCGATCGCGGCCAGTTCGTCGCGCACGGCCGTCGTGCCCAGGTCCAGCCAGAACTGGTCGCGGGTGCCGGCATCCAGCCAGATCGCCCGCAGTCCCCGCAGTGCGTCCGCGTGCCGTGGGACCATCCGGACCGGGTCCCAGTCCAGCCAGCGTTGCCACACGTCATCGATGAGGCGGCCGTTGGCATCGAACGGCAGGTGGACCGTGCCGTCGGGATCGGCCGACCAGCACGCCGCCATGGCCCAGGTCATCACCATGGTGTTGTCGTCGGACCGGGTCCCGTGGGGGCGGTCGTTCCAGTCGGACCAGAAGTGCTCCCACGACCCGTCGTGGTGGTCCCGCAGGGAGCGCGCGACGTCACGGAACTCGCCCGCGAAACAGGTCTCGAAGAGCGAGTCCCCGGCATGGCTGGCCAGCGCACCGAAGACGTCGGGCCGCAGCATCGGGGTGATCAGCGCGCCGTACCCGCCCGACGACTTCCCGGCGATCCCGCGGTGTGCGGCCACCGGCAGGGTCGCCTGGTGGTCGTCCACGAAGTCGACGACCTCGTCGCACAGGTAGGTGTGGTAGTTCCCGACGGCCGGGGAGTCCACGAACTGGCTGCCGCCCAGCGCCGTGTAGCAGTCGACGAACGCGAGCCGGACCGGCGGGTGGTCGTCGTCGGCCAGCGCCTGGTCGAAGCGCTCCAACGCACTCGGGCGCAGTGGTGGACGCGACCGCCAGTTCTCGACCCGGCCGGTGAATCCCTGGATGACGTAGATCACCGGGGTCGGTTGGTCGAGCTCGACGTGGGGCGGGGCCAGCACCCACAGGGGTCGTGCCGCCGGATCCCCCAGCGGGTTTTCTGCGAGGGCGTCGCTGGTGATCACGTGCTCGTCGAGGCGACCGCGCAGCGGGCCGCCCCACGGTGTCGTCGGGGCCGTCATCGCAACCTCCAGGGATCGATGACGTCAACACTAGGGTCAGCGGGCGACGGATCGGGGGCCAACGACGGGGACGGTGCGGCGGCCAGTGCGCGGAGGTCGTCGTCGCCTTCGATGCGGACGCGCTGGCGTGCCTGGACGGGACACCGGCGGGCCCGGGCGAACTGGCGGCCGGCGACAGCCTGTCGTTCGCGCAGGTCGGGGACGACGTCGACACCATGCTCCCCCCGGCCGTCGGGGGCGACCAGGTCCCGGTCGACTGCCCCTGAGGGCGGCACGGGCGGCACGGCGGCCAGCGACCCCGGCCTCCCCACCGCTTCGAGGCGGCCGCAGCAGCACGCGATGACGGTGGAGTCGCGCGGGCCCCTCGGGCCGTGTCGTGGGTCCGGTCACCGGCCGGGTGACGGACGCGGCTCGACAGGTGGTTCTCCCCAAGATGAGTGGTGACCACGCACTACCTGAACGGTCGCCAGTCGTAGCGGCCCCCGCGGCCCTGGCGCACGGCGAGGGTCGGGTGAGCGTGAACTCGCGAATCGATGCCGATGGTGTCGAGCACGCCCGCATGCGGGTATCCGCAAGGGTCACCACCGCCGACGGCCGAAGGGTTCACCTCCAGGCCCATGGCGAGCTGGGCGTGTTTCCGGACGTCGTGAACTACGGCGGCTGAGCGGGCGTGGGATCGGGGCTCTGGGCCAGCCGGCCCGGACCTCGTGTCCCGGACACACCGGCGGCCAACATCGACATCAGCCTCGGGCTTCCGGGGCTGACCCGAGCGCGCCGGTGGTGGTGGCCACGACCGCCGCCTCGTCCCGACTCGCCACGCCCAGCCTGGCGAGGATCGCCGACACGTGGTTCTCGACCGTTCGCAGCGAGATGAACAGCCGATCGGCGATCTCGGCGTTGGGCAGCCCGTCGGCGACCAGGTCCAGTACGTCGCCCTGGCGTGGGGTCAGGCCGAGTGGGCTT
>JBBSMS010000232.1:0-3730 GCA_038233055.1 Nitriliruptorales bacterium | reverse complement strand
GGGTGGGCTCAGGTGGCCGTGTCCGGGGCACGGGCCGGTGCGGGCCGGGACACGCCGATGCCACCGGGCGTGTCGGCTCCCCAACGGGCGATCTCGGCGTCGAGGTCCAGCGGCGCGATCGTCGGTTCGCCGCCGGTGTCGTGGCGGACCTCGTCCAGGCGGTCGGCCGGCACCAGCCAGCTGACCTCGAACTCGAGGCCGTCGGGGTCGCGCGCGTAGAGCGCCTTGGTCGTGGCGTGGTCGCTGGCGCCGCCCAGGGCGCCGGCGTCCTGGAGCGCGGTCGCCATGGCGCGCAGGTCGGCCAGCGTGTCGACCTCCCAGGCCAGGTGGTAGAGCCCGACGGTGCTGCGCCCTGCCGCCGACGGGCCGGCGTTCGCACCCAACTGGAACAACCCCAGATCGTGGTCGTTGGTCGAGCCCTCGGCCTGGAGGAAGGCGGCGCGACCCGGCAGTTCCATGGCGATCCGGAACCCCAGGACGTCGCGGTAGAAGGCGACGCTGGTCGGGAGGTCGCGGACGTAGAGCACGGCATGGTTGAGCTGGTGGATGGGCATCGCGGATCCGGAGGTCGTCGGCGAGGCGGTCAACGCCGGTCGGTCGGCCAACGTTCCCTCCCGGCCCTCCCGGCGCGACCGGTCCCGCCCGGCGCGACCGGTCCCGGGCCACCCGGGACGAAAGTCACGCTTGTGGCCCTCGCGTGCACCGACCGCGCGGAAAGGTTGCCGGGCTCTCCGGGCAGCCGACACGGTGGCGCGGCGATCGTCTGCACGGTCGCGCACGACCACGGGCGCTGCCGGCGGGGGCAGCAGGAGTGCGTGGGGCGGGCGCGTCGGGGCCGGGCGTCGCGCCATTCCTGGGGGGGAATCGATGCATCGACCCGTCATCGCGTCCGCGTGGCCACGATCTCGTGCACAAGTGTCGGAGGTCGCCAATGGGTGATCCCACCCTCCTCCCGCGTCGCCAGCGCATCCTCGCCCTCGTGGCGGTGATGGCCCTGGTGGCGGCCTTCGTCCTGCTGTTCCAGGCCGCGTCCGAGCCGTCCACGGAATCCGTGGATCCGGCCGTGGAGGACGAGACCACGCCGACGTCGACGTCGACCAGTCCCGTGCGCGGGACGGCCCTTTATGCCCCGGTCGGGGCGACCGGTGACCCGGCCACCCGCACGATCGTCATCGGCCGCTGAGTGCCGATCGGGATCACGCGCCGCCGTGGCCTGTCGTCGGTCCGGCGGCGGGATCGCCCGCGGTCGGTCCCGCGGGACCCAGCAGGTCGGCGAGGTCAGGTCGTTCGAAGAAGGTGGTGGCCGCACGCGCGGACGGCTCGCCCGAGTCGGGGTCGGCCCCGGCCGCCACGAGTGTTCGGATGACCTCGGGTTCGCCCTTGAACACCGCCCCGGCCAGCGGTGACTGCCCGCGGTCGTTGGCCCGGTCGACATCGGCTCCGCGGTCGGCCAGTTCCGCGACGACGGTCGCGTGCCCGTGGTAGGCCGCCAGCATCAGCAGGGTGTTGCCGTCGGGGTCGGTGAGGTCGACCGGCACGCCCCGGTCGACCCAGTCCAGCACGGTCACGTCGCCGGCCCGCGCAAGGTCGAGCACGTCGTGGGCCAACTCGATCGCCTGGTCGGTGACGGGATCGCCGGTCGAGACCTCGTCGGTCGATCGGATCCACGGCCGGTCGGGCATGGGGTCCTCCTGGTCAGGTTGCCATGGTGCCCCACGGTCGTGCGTGGGGCCGACGACCGTCTGCACGGCACGTCCGAGAGCGGTCGGGCGCGGATCCCATGGCGATGTCGGGCCGCCCTGCCCACCTGGTGTGGACCACGGTCCTACGCCGCGTTCCGGTGCCTGTGACACCATGGTGACTGCCGGTGCAGGGCGTTCGATCGCCCGGGGAGGCACCAGGCACGTTGAGCCCGAGCGCCGACCACGCCGGTCGACCGCCCGGGGGGAGTTGGCGCCATGTCCGAGATGCCGTCGCGCGAGACCGTCGACGCCCAGCAACGCCGACGCACGGGGCTGGCCCTGTTCGCCGTCCTGCTGGCCATCGCCCTGGGCGTGGCCGTGATGGCCACGGTCGTCGTCGACCAGTTGGTCCTGCCGGCACCGGCCACCCCCAACGGGGCGATCGGGACCGGGGTGCTCCCGAACTAGTCTCTTGGCCCAGGGTCTCGCCGGATGGGTCGTGCACCGACATCGCCGCGGCGAGTTGCCGCGACGGCCGACTGCCCACCGGCGTTGGGGCACACACCCGGGGTGGCTGCCCCGGCGATCGCGCCGACGATCAGGTCGCCCGGGTGGCCAGCAGCCGTGACGCCGCCGTGCCCACCAGCCCGGCGGCAACCACCACCAGCAGGGCCAGTCGCAGGCTCGTGGCGTCGGCCACGACCCCGACCAGAGGCGGACCCACGAGGAACCCGGTCCGGGCGAGCAGCGACACGACCGCGATGCCGTCCCCGCTTCGCACCCCGGGGATCTCACCAGCCGCGGCCAGGCCCAACGGGAACAGCGTGGCGATCCCCAGGCCGGCCAGCCCGAACCCCACCACCACCAGCCACGGCACCGGCGCCAGCGCCGCGAGCAGCATGCCGGCCGACGCCAGCGCGCTCCCGCTGGTGGCGACCTGCCGCGCCCCGAACCGGTCCACCAGGCGGTCCCCGGTGGCGCGGCCGACGACCATCGCGGACTGGGTCGCGACGAAGCCCAGCCCAGCCACGAAGGCCGACGCACCCACGCTCCCGCGCAGGTGCAAGGCCCCCCAGGTCGCGGCGCTGTCCTCGACCATGCCGGCGGCCGTCAGCATCAGGCCCAAACCGAGCAGGATCGTCGGCGCGAGGCGCAGCGCCTGCAGCGCGCCCTGGCGCGCTGCCGTGCCGTCGTCGTTGATCCGGACCTCCTCCTCGGGACGCTCCTGGTGGTCCGCACCGGGCAACAGGAAGCGAAAGCCGACCAGCACCAAGACGGCCAGGAGCACGGCCATGCCTCCCATGTGGACCACGCGCGGGACGCCGGCCGCGAGGGCGGCCGACCCGATCAGGCCACCGATGACGGCGCCGCTGCTCCACCCCGCATGGAAGCTGGCGATGATGGTGCGCCCGTACCGCCGTTGAACCCGCAGGCCGTGGGCGTTCATCGCCGCGTCCGTGAGCGTGTCGGTCCCGCCGACGACCAGCACGCCGGCCGCCAGCACCCACCAGCTCGGGGCCAGCGCGATCACCGGCAGGCCCAGCAACTGCACCAGCGCGCCGATGGTCGCGGCCCGTCGGGAACCCCAGCGACCGATCAGCCCACCGACGGCGGTGCCGAACACGATCCCGGCGACCGGCCCGATCGCGATGGCGCTGCCCAGGGCGGCATTGGACAGCCCGATGTCGGCCTTGATCTCGGGCAGCCACGGCACGATGCTGCCGAGCACGATCGCGTTGACCACGAACAGGTTCGCCACGGCCAGCCGGGCACGGCGGACCGGCACGTCGGGTGGGTGGGGACTGGGTGGGGAGGTCGAGGCAGACATGGCGCGCAGTGTGCCGCACCGTCCGGTGCCACGTCCGGTTCGCCCGTGGACGACCGGGTCGTCGGCAACGGGCTCGCATTGCCCGGGCTGCAGTCGGCCCGTACCCTCGCCGTTCGCCACGACGTGGCAGGGAGGGTTCGCCTAGTCCGGCCTATGGCGCACGGTTGGAATCCGTGTTGAGCGGCAACGCTCTCGAGGGTTCGAATCCCTCACCCTCCGC
>JBBSMS010000231.1:0-3753 GCA_038233055.1 Nitriliruptorales bacterium | reverse complement strand
GGGACCGAGAAGCATGTCCAGGCGATCCAGGTGGTCGTCGCCCTCCCCCAAAACCACGCACCACGGCGAGGCGACCAGGCCACGGATGGACGCCATGGCGACGTCGACCGGGGTCGGCGTGGTCCACAGGCTGCGCGTCACCGTCGCCAGGAACTCGTGCACGCAGGGCCACGGCAACCCCCACTCCCCGTGCTCGCCCTCGGCGACACCCCGGACCACCTCCACGGCGCGGACGTGAACGGGCGAATCACCCCGATGCGCGTACACCAGCACGTTGGTGTCGAGGGCGATCACGCCGTGGGTCGCATGTCGACCGCGGGCTCGTCGTAGGCCAACTCGTGCGGTGCACTCCTTGGCATGGCGTCCCCCGGCTCACCGACCACGATCGGTTCCCAGGTGAAGTCTGCAGGTCGGGCTCGTCGCCGGAGTTCGCGGCGCAGTCCGCGCTCGATGAGTTCCCGCAGCGTCACACCGTGTTCGTGCGCGAACCTCTTCGCCTCGGCGGCAAGCTGATCCGACAACTCGACCGTGGTCTTCATGCGCGCCTTCCGATCGATGATATGGGCAACCGTATCAGTCGACCCATATACCCGTTTCGTTTCGGTGCGGCCAACGTGCGTGCAGGGCCGACGACGAGGTCACCGAGCGCCGAGCATCAAGTCATCAGGACGTGGTGCTATGATGCTCCGTATGAGGACGACCATCCGCATCGACGACGAGTTGCACCGCCGGATCAAGAGGGTGGCCGACGAGACAGGCCGCACGATCGGCGAGGTCATCGCCGATGCCGTGCAACGATCGCTGCACGATCGACCCGCCCAAGAGTCCTTGGGAGCATTGCCGACCACTGGTGGCGAGGGCGTCCTGCCCGGTGTCGACCTGGCCAGCAATCGTGGCCTGCGTGACCTGATGGACGACGACGTGGCTGCCGATGCGCTTCGTTGACGTCAACATCCTGGTCTACGCGCATCGACGCGAAAGTCCCGACCACGACGCCCACGTCCGATGGCTCGACGACGCCCGGCGGTCCGACGAACCACTGGGGCTGAGCGACCTCGTCCTGTCCGGGTTCCTGCGCGTGGTCACCCACCCCCGAATCTTCCGCACGCCGACCGAACTGGAACAGGCCCTGGCCTTCAGCGAGCAACTGCGGAGCGGCCCCAACGTCGTCCACGTCGTCCCGGGCGAACGCCACTGGGACATCTTCAGGCGGACGGCAGCGCGGATCGGCGCCCGCGGGAACGACCTCCCCGACGCGTACCTGGCCGCCATGGCGATCGAGGCCGGAGCCACGCTGTGGTCGGCCGATCGCGGGTTCTCACGGTTTCCGAACCTGCGCTGGCGCCACCCGCTCGATCCAGCCTGAGGGGTGCGGCGGTGGCCATCGTGGCCGATGGGAGCCGCCCACACCAGTCACGACCGGGGTTGGTCACCGTCGCCCTCGAACAGCTCCCACGCCGCGGCGGACGCGCGTTCGACCGCATGCTCCACCTCACCCCGGGCCTCCTCCAGGGCCCCGGGCAACGAACCGAGACGGCGAAGCAGGGCCAGGACGTCCCGACGTTGGGGCGCAATCACCAACTCCGGGACCTCACCACCGAACAGGTCGGACGGGCGCAGGTCGGCCAGGGGTACCGACCGAGGCGAGCCTGCGCCGACAGTGGCGTCGGTCACGCGCTCGTCGCCACCGGCACGTCGGGTCCGCAAGCCGGCCAACACCTCGTCACGACCGCGACCGCGCAGGACCATCAACAGGAACGGATCGTCGTCGAAACGCGTCGCCAGCACGTAGTGCACAGCCGCGACGTGCTTGCACGGGTTGGCCCAGTCCGGACAGCTGCACGAGGTCCGCAGGTCGCTGGCCGACCCCTTCACGGCCGGGAACAGTGACACCCCGACGTCGGCCAGGGTGTCGTCGACGTCTTCTGGCATCCGTGCGTCCAACAGCGCCGCGGCGTGACGCAGTTGCCCGGCCAGGGCGTCGAGGATCGCTGCCCAGGTGTCGTCGTCGAAGGTTGCCAGCACCAACTCGACCCGGTACGGCCGGGCGCGGCTGCCGTCGACCAGGGCGGTGACCCGACCGGGGGTGATGGCGAGGTCGTGCACGGTGCCCTTGCGCGCATAGGTGCGTCCACGTGGCAACCGGTTGTCGTACGCGGCGCCCAACTGCTCCAACGACTGGATCCAGCGGTTGCCCCACCACGTCAACCCGAAGCGCTGCACCATCACCCGACCTCCGGGTCGGCGGCGTCGGCTCCGAGCGCCACCAGTTCGCGCAGGGCGTCGTCGTCCAGTTCGGTCAGCCAGGTCTCGCCGGTGCCAACCACCGCCTCGGCCAGTTCGCGCTTGCGTTCCAACACCACGGCGATGCGTTCCTCGAGCGTTCCGACGGTGCTGAGCACGTGCACGAACACGGTGCGCTGCTGGCCGATGCGGTAGGCACGGTCGGTGGCCTGGTCCTCCACCGCCGGGTTCCACCAGCGGTCGTAGTGCACGACGTGGGTGGCGCGGGTCAGGTTCAGACCGGTCCCGCCCGCCTTCAACGAGATCAGCAGCACCGGTGCGGCGGCGTCATCGTGCTGGAAGGCGTCGACCAGGTCGTCCCGTCGCCGCAACGGGGTGCCACCGTGCAGGAACGGCACGTCGGGCAGGTCGAGCTGGTCGGCGAGGTGGCGCGCCAGCAGGTCGCCCATGCGCCGGTACTGGGTGAACACCAGCGCCCGGTCGCCGTTGGCGACCACCTCGCCCAGCAGTTCGGTGACGCGAGCAAACTTTCCGGAACGCCCCGACAGCGGTCCGGACTGGCCCAGGTACTGGGCGGGATGGTTGCAGACCTGTTTCAGCCCGGTCAGCAGTTTCAGGACCGCCCCGCGTCGTTGCATGCCCTCCCCCAGGTCGGTCGCGAAGGTCTCGTCCACGATCGCCTGGTACAGCGTGGCCTGCTCGGTGGTCAACGACACCGGTTCGACCTGTTCCTGCTTGTGGGGCAGGTCCGCGGCGATGTCGGGGTCGCGCTTGGTGCGGCGCAGCACGAACGGCGCCGTCAGCGTGCGCAGCCGGGTCGTGGCGTCCCGGTCGCCCCAGCGCTCGATGGGCTTGGCCAGGTCGCGCGTGAACGCGGTGATGCCACCGAGCAGGCCCGGCACGGCGACCTCCATGATGGACCACAGTTCGGACAGGCGGTTCTCCACCGGGGTGCCGGTCATCGCCACCTTGACGGTGGCCGGTAGGGCTCGGACGGTGCGGGCCGTGCGAGTGCCGGGGTTCTTGAACGCCTGGGCCTCGTCGAGCACGACCACGTCCCAGTCGACCGCGGTCAGCAGGTCGACATCGGAGCGCAGCGTGCCGTAGGTGGTGACCGTCACCCCGCCGTCCGGGAAGCCCTCGACGGTGTCCGGGCGTGCTGCGCCGTGGTGGCGCACGACGTGGAGGTGGGGGGCGAAGCGGGCGATCTCGCGTTCCCAGTTGCCGACCACCGATGCCGGACAGACCACCAGGTGCGGGCGGGTGCCGTCACGGCCGGCCATCACCGCGATGGCCTGCAGGGTCTTGCCCAGTCCCATGTCGTCGGCCAGCACCGACCCCAGCCCGAGGTCGGCGCGCGCCTGCAACCACGACACGCCCCGGTGCTGGTAGGGGCGCAGGGTGGCGTCGATGCCGTCCAGTCGGGGTGGAGGTGGATCGGTGCCGGCCAACCGTGCCAACAGGTCGGTGGCGGTGGCGTCGGCGACGACCTCCACCTGGCCCAGGTGG
>JBBSMS010000230.1:0-3788 GCA_038233055.1 Nitriliruptorales bacterium | reverse complement strand
TGCCCTCCGGGTGACACGCCCTGGGAACGGTCCGACCCGGCCCCCAACGTGTCGATCCGATCTTCCGACTCACCGTGCCCGGTGTCAAGCGCGGCAGGCCCCCGGGGATGCCCCGACCACGCGACGGATAGCGTCGGCGAGTATGGACACCCTGCGGCTGTGGCTCAGCCACCAAATCGACACCCTGCGCTCGTCGCTGTGGGTCATCCCGGCCTTCGGCGTCGGGATCGGGGTTGCGGGCGCGTTCCTGCTGGCGCCGCTGGGCGACACCGGCGCCGGCGTCCTGCCCCTGTTCACCGGGTCGGCCGACAGCGCCCGCAGCGTGCTGTCGGTGATCGCCGGGTCGACCATGACGGTCACCTCGCTGACCTTTTCGCTCACGGTCGTCGCCCTGCAGGTGGCCTCCGGGCAGTTCACGCCGCGGCTGATGCGGTCGTTCCTGTCCGACCGGGGCAACAAGATCGTCCTGGCCATCTTCCTCGGCACCTTCACCATGTCGATGGTCTTGCTCCAGTCGGTCCAGGCCGAGACCGAGCTGTTCCGGCTGCAGGTGCCGATCCTGGGGGTGAGCCTGGCGATCGTGTCCGTGCTGGCGTCGATCATCGCCCTGGTCTACTTCATCCACCACCTCACCCAGCAACTGCGGATCGACCGGGTCATGACCCGTGTCGCCGACGACACCATCCGGGCCGTCGAGTCCAACTACCGCCCGGCGCGTCTCGGCGACGACGAGGCCGACGAGGTGGAGTTCCCCGACGACGCCATTGCCGTCCCGGCCCCGCGTTCGGGCCACCTCAACGACTTCGACGTGGACGCGATGCTGGACGCGGCCCGCGAGGCCGACCTGACCGTCCGCATCCGCCCGGCGATCGGTGCGTTCGTGGTCGCCGGGACCACGCTGGCGTGGGTGTGGTCGCGCGAGGGATGCGCGCCGGACGAGGAGGTGTGCGCGTCCGTGGTGCGTGACCACGTCCTGTTGTCGTCGGATCGCACGCTGGCCCACGATCCCGCGTTCGGGATCCGTCAGTTGGTCGACATCGGCTCGCGGGCGCTGTCTCCGGGGATCAACGACCCCACCACCGCGGTCGAGGCCATCCAGCATCTCAGCCGGGTGCTGCGGGCACTGACCGTCCGTGACCTCGGGCTGCTGGTGCGCGCAGGCGGCGGCTCGACCGTCATGTTCCCGCGTCCGTCGTTCGGCGCCCACGTCGGGCTGGCGATCAACCAGCTCCTCCACTACGGCGCCGCGGACGCCGCCGTGCTGCGTGCCCTGGCCGAGTTGCTGCGCGACGTCGGCGAGGGCCTGGAGGGTTCCTCGCGACGCCACGTGCTGGTCGCCCATCTCGACCACCTGGAGGAGGTCGCCACCGAGCAGCACCTGTCGGAACTGGAACGGCCCGCGGTCGACGACGCCATCGGGGTGGCCCGGCGAGTGCTGGCCGGCGAGGAGGCTGGCGCCGAGGCCCACGCCTCCTGAGCTGTCCGGATCTCCACGCTGCCGGGCCGATGGCCTGACGGCACGACCCGCGGGCTCCTAGAGTCGACGGGCGGGGCACTCCACCACCGATTTCGACTTCTCAAGGACAGCCATGACCGTCACGTCAACGATGATGGACGACTTCCAACTCACCGTGCAGAACATGTTCTGGCACGGCGCCAAGGTCCACGCCAGCCACGAGATCGTGACGTGGCAGGGCGAGTCGGCGACCCGCAAGACGTTCGGGGAGACCGCCGAACGGGCGATCCAGCTGACCAACGCCCTCGCCGACCTGGGCGTGGGCAAGGGCGACGTCGTCGCCACCTTCCAGTGGAACAACCAGCACCACGCCGAGGTCTACCTGGGTGTCCCCTGCATGGGCGCGATCCTCCACACCCTCAACATCCGGCTGTTCCCCGACCAACTCGACTACGTCATCCGCGACGGTGGCGACAAGGTCATCATCGTCGACGATTCGCTGGTGCCGTTGCTGGCCAAGGTCAAGGACACGCTCGAGGTCGTGGACCACATCGTCGTGGTGGGCGACGGGGACGCGTCGGCGCTGGGGCGGGACGTGCTGCGCTACGAGGAACTGATCGCGGACGCCTCCACCGAGGCCAACTTCCCCGAGATCAGCGAGAACGACGCCTGCACCATGTGCTACACCTCCGGCACCACCGGCGACCCCAAGGGCGTCGTCTACTCGCACCGTTCGCAATGGACCCACACCTACGGCGCCAACATGGCCGGCCTGGGCGTCAACACGGGCGACCGCCTGCTGATGATCGTGCCCCAGTTCCACGCCAACGCCTGGGGGCTGATCTACCTGTCGTGGATCCTCGGGATGGACATCCTCCAGCCCGACCGCTTCCTGCAACCGGAACCGCTGGCCGCCTTCATCGCGGCCGAGAAGCCGACCTACGCCGCAGCGGTGCCGACGGTGTTCAACGGCCTCGCCCAGTACGGCGCGTCGACCGACATCGACCTGTCGTCGATCGAGATGTGCGTCATCGGCGGCGCGGCCGTCCCGCGCTCGTTGATCGACACCTACCACGAGCAGTTCGACGTGAGCGTGGTGCAGGGTTGGGGCATGACCGAGATGTCCCCGCTTGGCACCGTCGGCCTGCCGCCCGACCCGCGGATGTCGTGGGACGAGGGCGTCGAGTACCGCGCCAAGGCCGGCCGGATCGTGGCCGGTGTCGAGATGCGCATCATCGACGACGAGACCGGCGAGGAACTGCCGTGGGACGGCGATGCCCAGGGCGAGGTGGAGGTCCGCGGCTCGTGGATCACCGCCGGCTACCACGGCCTCGACCCCGACGAGGTGGCCGAGAAGTTCCATGACGGCTGGCTCAAGACCGGCGACGTCGGCGTGATCGAGCCCGGTGGGTACCTGGTCATCAAGGACCGCTCCAAGGACGTCATCAAGTCCGGTGGCGAGTGGATCTCCTCGGTCGACCTCGAGAACGAGATCATGGCCCACGACGAGGTGGTCGAGGCCGCCGTCATCGGCGTGCCCGACCAGAAGTGGGACGAGCGGCCACTGGCGTGCGTCGTGCGGGCCGAGGGCTCCGAGGTCAGCCAGGACGACCTGCTCGCCTTCCTGGAGGGACGGGTCGCGAAGTTCTGGCTGCCGGAGCGCTGGGCCTTCGTCGACGAGATCCCCAAGACCTCGGTCGGCAAGTTCGACAAGAAGGTGCTGCGCGGTGACCACGAGGACGGCGACATCGACGTCGTGACCGCCGGGTGACGTGCCCCCGTCGAGGCCGCCGCGCTGCGGAGTCGACGTGATCCGGGGGCATTGGAGTTGCTCGCGCAGGCGCTCACAACGTCCACGTGCGCCCGTCGAGGCCGCCGCGCTGCGGAGTCGACGTGATCCGGGGGCATTGGAGTTGCTCGCGCAGGCGCTCACAACGTCCACGCGCGCCCGTCGAAACCGTTGCGCTGCGGCGTCGGCCAGGTCCGTTGCGCTGCGGCGTCGGCCGTTCTCGGGGCGGGGGGACCTTGGCTGGACGCCACCTCGTGCGGTAGCCTCGGCGGTCGCGCCCGGGCGTTTCCAGTCCGGGCCGCTTGGTGGCTGTAGCTCAGCTTGGTTAGAGCGTCTGGTTGTGATCCAGAAGGCCGGGGGTTCAAGTCCCCTCAGCCACCCCATGCATGATCTGGTCGGGACGCACGCATGGTCCCGTCGGACGTTCGCGGTCGGCCGATGCGAGCAGTACCGTCCCCGACCGCAGCCTGCGCCGCTAGCTCAATTGGTAGAGCATCCGGCTCTTAACCGGCAGGTTCGGGGTTCAAGTCCCTGGCGGCGCAC
>JBBSMS010000229.1:0-3830 GCA_038233055.1 Nitriliruptorales bacterium | reverse complement strand
CGTCGCGGTCATGGCCACATTCAACCCCACATCCCAAGACTTGCTTATTTGAAAGGGATTATATCCGACTGTGGGTGCGAAAGCGACGATCTGGCCCCGAAATCTAGCGAATCAGCCCACTATGTCAGGAGGTCTGGAATCAGCGGAGAACTCGCGACCTTGGTCATCGTGCAGGTACTGGTTGTCCGCGAACATGAACTGGGCTTCGTTGCCGGTGTTGGTGACCTGGATGTCCATGAGACAGAACTGGCCCTGCGCCTCTTCGGTGAACGGGTCGTCGCCGACGGAGTCCTCGCCACACTCGAAAGCGTTCACGATGAACTCGAACTTGCCATCGTTGGCCGATTCCCCGATACCTACGGTCGAGCCACCTGCAGGGGTCGGTTCAGCGGAGGGCGTGCTCGGCGCGGTGGAAGGTGTCGAGGCCGGCTCCGAGGCAGAGGCGGTTGCGGAGGGAGCGCTGGAAGTTGCAGCGGTCTCCTCGTCCGTCGAGTCCGCTGGTGTCGTCGACTCGGGGGTCACGGATGCCGCCGGTTCGCTGGCGGCCGGGATCTCGTCGGCGTCGCCTCCGCTCAAGGCGGCGACCACGATCATCAACAGGACCAGCACGCCGGGAATGATGAACCGCTTCTTCTGGTACCAGGGGCGTGAGGCCTTGGCGTAGGCCTTGTCGGCCTTGGCTCGCGCCTTGGCTTCCTTCGGGCTCTCGCCGCTGTTGGGGGGTGGGGGCGGGTATCGCTCACGAACAATCCTTGGTTGATAGTCATGCATTCGGGCAGGTGGCAACAACGGGCTCACCATTGCATCCCCTCGCGACATCGTACTGACGGTCATGTGCAGTGTCGCTGGAAAGGAGGCCAACCATCCTGCGCCATGCTTGGTGACAGAACAAGACCGCAGCGGTGGGCTCGACGACGGTGGCCCCCGTGGGCGGTATCGGCTACCCAACTACGGTCGGCGACATGGAGGCATTGACGCAATGGCTGGCGGCGCCCGGGTACGAGGTGGCTCGGACGCTGGTCCAGCGTGGGCTCGCGCTGGTGTACGTGGTGGCCTTCACCAACGCGTGGTTCGAGTTCCCCGCGTTGCTGGGCGAGCGCGGGTTGATGCCCGCTCGGCGCGTCGTCGCCCGGACCGGGTTCTGGTCGACGCCGACGCTGTTCCACTGGCGCTACGACGACCGCGTCGTGCGGGCGGTTGCGGCAGGAGGCGTGGCGGGCGCGGCGGGCCTGGCGGTCGGTCTCGGCGACCTGGTGCCGCTGGCGGTGTCGGTCGCGTGGTGGCTGGCGTTGTGGTTCGCCTACCTGTCGATCGTCAACGTCGGGCAGACCTTCTACGGGTTCGGGTGGGAGTCGCTGCTGGTCGAGGCTGGGTTCCTGGTCGCGTTCCTGGGCAACGACGAGGTGGCCCCGCCGATCGTGGTGCTGGTGCTGCTGCGGTGGTTGCTCTTCCGGGTGGAGTTCGGGGCCGGGCTGATCAAGTGGCGTGGGGACCGGTGCTGGCGCGACCTCACCTGCCTGGACTTCCACCACGAGACCCAGCCGATGCCAGGCCCGCTGTCGTGGTGGTTCCACCACCTCCCGCCCCGCGTGCACCGGGTCGAGGTCGCCGCCAACCACGTCGTGCAGTTGGGGCTGCCGTGGATGCTGTTCCTGCCCCAGCCGTTCGCCGGGATGGCCGGGGCAGCCGTGGTGGTGACCCAGGCGTGGCTGCTGGTGTCCGGCAACTACTCGTGGCTGAACGCGACCACGCTGCTGCTGGGCGCTGTGGCGCTGCCGGACGCGTGGTTCGGCGCTGTGGTCGACCCGACCACCGGGGCCACGAGCGGGCCGTCGTGGTTCGTCATGGTCGTCGTTGCGGTCGGCCTGCTGCTGTTGGTGCTGAGCGTGCCGTCCGCGCGCAACCTGCTGTCCCGACGGCAGCGGATGAACGCGTCCTTCAACCGGTGGCGGCTGGTGAACGCCTACGGCGCCTTCGGGTCGGTGACGCGGTCCCGCCGGGAGGTGGTGGTCGAGGGGACGATGGTGGAGGACCCGGACGAAGGCGACTGGCGGACGTACGAGTTCCCCGGCAAGCCGACCGACCCGTCTCGGCGCCCGCCCCAGGTGGCCCCGTACCACCGGCGGCTGGACTGGCTGCTGTGGTTCGTGCCGTTGTCGCCGCGGTACGCGGCGGGCTGGTTCGACACGTTCCTGAACCGGCTGGCGTCCGGCGACCCGCTGGTCCGGACGCTGTTGCGCCACGACCCGTTCGACGGCGACGCGCCGACGTGGCTGCGCGCGCGGCTGGTCGACTACCGCTTCAGCACCCGCGAGGAGCGTCGCGCCAACGGGGACTGGTGGGTGGCGGGCCACAGCCGAGAGTTGGTCCCACCCCGCCGCGGCGCGGCCGGGCTCCCGACCTCGGCCGGCGACGACTGAACCGGGACCTGCTGATGCCATGGTCGTGGGCGGCGGATGGCGTTGGACGCGAGTTGCGGGACAGTGATGGCATCCGGTGCGGCAGGCACGGGTGTGGGCCGACGGTCGTGGGACCGGCGGCTCAGCGGGGGTCTGGTTGGGCGGTGGACGGTGCGGGTTGGCAGCGGGTCGAGTCGGGCGGCAGTCGTGCTGGTCGGGGCGGCCGGGGCTGGTCAGGGTCCGCGCGGCTTCGGTGGATGGTGCTCGCCGGTTGGTCCGCCGGCCGTGGTGTCAGCGGCGGCGGGTGGGTCGCCCGGGGGGTCGGGGTCGAACAGGGTGGGGAGGTGTGACGGCGGGGCGGTTCGGACGGTGTACCCGGACTGTTTTGCGGTCCAGGTGGCCGAGCCGTCGGGGTGGCGGACATGGTGCCAGTGGTCGTGCTTGTGCCGGTTCCAGCGGGCCGACAACAGCGTCAGGTTGTCGATGTCGGTCGGGCCGCCGTCGGCCCAGCCGGTGACATGGTCGACGTCACACAGCAGCGCCGGCGTGGTCGAACACGGGGCGGTGTCGTGGAGGTCACGGGCGATGACGGCGTCGCGAAGCCAGCCGGGGGGTTGTCTGGTCTTGCGGCCGACGCCGACGACGTCGCCGTCGTCGAGCAGGACCACGCGGGTGTCGGTGCCGTGACGGTCGACCCAGCGGCGAGCGACGTCGGACGTGACCCGCATCCGGCCGGTCAACGTCGACAGCACCCAGGCGGGCGTGGTCGAGTCCGGATCAAGCAGCGTGTCGACGGGGCAGGTGAGCAGGACCGACGTCCGACCAGTGGCGTGCCGGACGTCGTCGATGGGGTCGAGGGTGTCGACGCGGCGGCCGGTGACGAGTTCGAACAGGGCGTTGGCACGACGGGTGGCGTTGCGGCCGGCCATCCTGGCGGCTTCGCGGTGGGCACGCGTCAACTCGGCGTCGGCCAGCCCGGCGTCGTCGGGCAGGTCATGGTGGCCTTCGAGCGGGTCATGGTTGGCGGTGTGGGAGTCGACAGTGTGGGTCATCAACGGGAAGTGGGTGGCGTCGTAGTCGCTGATGATGGTCCCGGACCCGTCCAGACGGGGCTTGAACGAGACCCCGTTGTGGTCGATCGGGGTCGTGTCACGCTCCGTTTCGGCGTGGGCCTGCAGCTGTGCGACGAGCCATTCGACGTCGAGGCGGCGGACGTGCAGACAGATGGCGCGGACCTGCGACCATGACACGTCGCCTCGTCCCAGGGCGTCACGGGTGGCCGGCATCCGCGGCAGGGTGGTCGCAGCCCGCAGGAGGTCGGACCGGTCGAATCCGGCCGCACGGCAGGTCTGGGACAACACCAGTTCCGGCGCGACGCCCAGGACGGCCTCGGTGGCGCCGGTGTCGAGGATGCGGATCAACGACTCGACG
>JBBSMS010000228.1:0-3938 GCA_038233055.1 Nitriliruptorales bacterium | reverse complement strand
CTCCTCGACCAGGACGCGGGCCACGGCGCGACCCAGTCGCAGGGCGAACTCGGGCGTGACGTCGGTGTTGGCCTCACCCCGGACACCGTCCGTGCCGAAGATCCGTGCCACCTCGACCTCCTGGTCGTCGGGCGCCGAGCCGCGCACGCCGTCGCTCGTGGTGGGGCGCCCGAACATGCCTCCGGCGTCGCGAGCGGCGACGCCGGGGACTTCGTGGGCGTCGGCGGCGGTCACGAACGGCCAATGACCGCCGACGTCGATCAGCGCTTGGAGAACTGGGGTGCGCGACGGGCCTTCTTGAGGCCGTACTTCTTGCGCTCGACCTTCCGGGCGTCCCGCGTGAGCATGCCGGCCGCCTTCAACGCGGGCCGCAACTCGGGGTCCTCGTCGATCAGCGCACGGGCGATCGCCAGCCTCAGGGCACCGGCCTGGCCGGTGGTGCCGCCCCCGTTCAGGCGCGCGATGATGTCCCACTGGCCGCGCTGCTCGACGAGGTCGAGCGGCTCGGTCACGTGGTTGCGGAGCTTCTCGGTCCGGAAGTAGTCCTCGAAGGTGCGACCGTTGAGGGTGAACTGGCCGGAACCGCGCTCGATGCGGGCACGGGCGACGGCCGACTTGCGACGACCGACCTTGATGTTGGCAGGCATGGATTGAATCCTTGATGTGCCGTTGGTTGTCCCGGCCGGGCTGCAGCCTCGGTTTTGACACGGTCTTGGTGGTGCGACGGATGGTGATCGGGAGGTGACCCGGTCGGTGTCAGACCCAGTCGGGGAACTCCTGGGGCTGTTGGGCCTCGTGCGGGTGGTCGGGACCGGCGTAGACCTTGAGCTTCAGGCCGACCACCTTGCCGAGCTTGTTCTTGGGGAGCATGCCCTTGACGGCCGTCTCGACGATCTGGGTCGGACGGGTCTCGAGCATGGTCGCGAACGGGACCGACTTCAGGCCGCCGGGGAAGTTGCTGTGGCGGTGGTAGAGCTTGTTGGCCGCCTTCTCGCCGGCCAGCTCGATCTTGTCGGCGTTGACCACGATGACGTAGTCGCCCATGTCGAGGTGGGGCGCGAAGGTCGGCTTGTGCTTGCCGCGCAGGACGGTCGCGATCCGGGTCGCCAGGCGACCGAGGGTCTGGCCCTCGGCGTCCACGACGAACCAGTCCCGGGTGATGTCCTTGCCGCTGGGGCTGTAGGTCCGCATGGGAACGCCTTTGCAGGTACGAAGGAAGATGGCGGGGGTTCGTTGGTGTGCCCACGGACACCGACGGTGGGGAGGTCGGTGTCGCGCCCATGCACGTGGCACCAAGGCATGCTTGGCCTACGCGCCACGATCGTCTTGGCGTGCGTGCCGGGGCGACGGCAGGTCCGTGAGCACGTGAACGCGGCCCGGTGGGGCCGCGAGGAGTCGAGGGTACCGCTCCCCCGGAGGCCCGGCAAGGCGAGGTCTGCTGGTCCCCCCGGCCCCCGGGACGCCAGGCGTGCGCAGGATGCACGACCAACCCCGGGACGGTCACGTTCGGGGGGCGTGGTGCGACGTCCATGGTGACACTCCAAGCCCCGGAGGCACGCCATGTCCACCCACTCGATCGTCGTCGGTGCCGGCCTCGCCGGCCTGCTGGCCGCGAACCACCTGGTCGACGCCGGCCTCGCCGTCACCGTCCTGGACGGTGCCGGCCACGCCGGCGGACGCGCCCACAGCCGGTCGATGGAGACCGCGGTCGTGAACCTGGGGCCGCATGCGGTCTACGACGCCGGTTTCCTGGCACGCGAGTTGCGCCGACTCGGGGTGCCGCCGACCGGAGGTCGCCCACCCACCCTCCGGGCACGGGTCGTGGTCGACGGCACGCTGACACCGGTTGCTCGACTCGTGGGACCGGCCGTGCCCGCCCTGCACCGGCTACGCCGACCGCCCGACCCGGGCATGACCGCCACCGACTGGTTCGACGCCGCCGGGGTCCACGGTCCCGGCCGGTCACTGGCCCGGGCCCTGGTCCGGACCACCACCTACTGCGATACGCCCGACCTGCTCGACGCCCGGGTCGCCCACGAACAGTTCTGGCTCGGCCTGCGGGGCGTGACGTACGTGGACGGCGGCTGGCAGGCGCTGGCGGACGGCCTGGCTGCCCGGCTGCAGCGACGTGGCGGCGTCGTGAAGACCGGAGCCCCGGTCCGGCGCGTCGTGGTCGAGGGCGGACGGACCACAGGCGTAGTTCAGACCGGTGGCCGCCACCGGGTGGCCGACGGCGTCGTGCTGGCCACAGGCGGACCCGCACGGATGGCCGCGCTGCTGCCCGACATGCACCGCGACCGCCTGGACGCCGTCGCGTCCGCCTGCATGCCGATCCGGATGGCGACGCTGGACCTGGTGCTCGCGGCGCCTGACCCCGGCCGAGCTCGTCTCGGACGACGGCGGAGCACCCGGCCCGGCCCGATGCAGGCCATCGGCGACGGCGACGACCCGCGCTACCTGCTCGTGCAGTCGCGGGTGGCCAGGCTGGCGCCGTCCGATCGCGAGGTCGTCCATGTCGCCCGGTACCTCGTGCCGGGTGCGCGCGGCGACGACCGGATCCGCCGGGACCTCGAAGGGCTGCTCGACCAGTGCCAACCCGACTGGCGCGAACGGGTTGTCGAGGCGTCGTTCCTCCCGAACCTGGTCGTGGCCCACGACCTGGCGCGGGCCGCGTGCGGCGGGACCGAGGCGCGACCCGCCGTGACCGCGGCAGGGATCGGCGGCCTCGCCCTGTGCGGGGACGCCATCGGCCACGACGGGGTCCTCGCCGACGCGGCCGCCGCCTCCGCGGTCGCGGCTGCCGAAGCCGTCCGCCAGGACGTGTCGGCCGGGACCCTCCGGGCGATGGCCCGATGAACACGGAGTCGCCCCGTCCGGACGTCCCGATCGCGGTGCCGGGCGGACGCGACCGCGCCGTGACCATCGCCTACCACGTGCTCGGCTCGGTCAGCGACGCCGAGGACGTGGCCCAGGACGCCGCCGCGGCCTGGCTGGCCACGGACCCCGAGACCGTGGAGGACCCGGAGGCCTGGATCGCCGTCGTGACGACCCGCCGGGCGATCGACCGGTTGCGAACGCGCGAGCGACGCCGCGAGACGTACATCGGGCCGTGGTTGCCCGAACCGCGCGTGCGCCCCGCCGGCACCGACCCGGCCGACTTGGGCGCGACGGCCGACGAGGTCTCCTACGCCCTGTTGGTCGTCCTCGACCGACTGACACCCGAGCAGCGGGTCGCCTTCGTCCTGCACGACGTGTTCGGGGAACCGTTCACCCGGGTCGGCGAGGTGCTCGACCGCTCCCCGGCCGCCGCCCGCCAACTCGCCAGCCGCGCGCGCCGGCGGGTCCGTGACGTCGCGCCGCCCGACGACGTCGACGATCGGACGCGGTGGGACCTGCTCGAGGCCTTCGTCGCCGCGACGACCAACGGCGACCTGGAGCGCCTCCTGGGCCTGCTCGACCCGGACGTGCGACTGGTCACCGACGGTGGCGGTGTCGCCCGGGCGGCACGCAACGTGGTCCACGGGGCCGACAACGTGGCTCGGTTCACGATCGGGGTCTGGAACCGGTTCCCACCACAGTCCTGGCAGGTGGTTTCGGTCAGCGGCGACCCCGGCGTGGTGGCGACCCGGGACGGCCAGCACACCGTCGGGGTCCTGGAGGTCCGGGACGGTCGGATCACCGCCGTGCGCCTGGTCGCCAACCCCGACAAGTTGCACCACCTCGACCGCCACCGGTGATCATCGGGCCGCCTCGTCGGCGACACCGCCGGCGCATCCATCAGGTGACCTGGCGGGCCTCTGACCCGACTTTGACAGTTGTGGGCCGGTTCGTGGCCCCGTGAGGGCCGATTTGGCCGTTGTGGGGCGGTTTGCGGCCATGTAGCGTTTGTCCGGTTTGATGATGTAGGGACAACAGTTCGTCGGTGGTGCTTGCGTGAT
>JBBSMS010000227.1:0-3947 GCA_038233055.1 Nitriliruptorales bacterium | reverse complement strand
GCCCCCACCAGCGAGTCGACCACCAGCAGGACGATGGTCGGACCCAGGCTGATGACCTGCGCGACCTGGGAGATGACGAACAGTTCCAGCAGCGGGATGGCGATGAAGGCGACGAACAACAGGACCGGCACGATGGGCTCTTTCTCCGCCACGCATCGTAGGTGGCCGACTCCGGATCGGGCGCTGGCCACGCGGCCCCGGCACGCACCGTTGCTGCGCCTGGTCGACGCAGGGTCGTCCGGGCGCGGTCGTCGCCGGACGACCGTGCCCCGGGCCCCGCTCCGCCCGGTGTGCGAGCCGACGGCTAGACTCGCCGGTCCCGGCATCCCTGTCGGGATCATGGACACCAGCGAAGTCCGGTGCGAATCCGGCGCTGTCCCGCAACTGTGAGTCGTCGTGCCACCGCCCCGCGGTCCGCATGGTCGACGAGCCAGGTCGCCTGGGTCCGTGGTGCGAACTGACGACCCGCGAGGTACGGGGGCGTTCGTGACGGAGTTCCATCGGTCGACTCGACCGGGTGGCATCCCCCACGTCTGCACCACCGCTTCGCAGACCCAGGATCCTGCCATGACGGCTCCATCGACCTCCCGCGTGCTCGTGGCCATCGCCGCGCTCGCGCTGACCCTGGCCGGCTGTGCCGGCGACGACGGTGCGGACGACACCGCCTCGCCCACGGCCACGGCCACCGCGACGGCGACGACCTCCTCCGAGGTCTCGCCCACCCCCCCCACGCCCTCGGACGACACCTCACCCACGGCATCGTCGACCACCGCCACCCCCTCCCCGGCGACCACCGACGACCAGTCGGAGGCGGCCTTCCCGGTGACCGTGACCGACACCAGCGGCGCGGACGTCACCCTCGACGCCAGCCCGACCGCGATCGTGTCGCTGAGCCCCACCGCGACCGAGTCCCTGTTCGCGATCGGCGCCGGTGACCAGGTCACCGCGGTCGACCAGTACTCCTACTACCCGGAGGAGGCACCGGTCACCGACCTCGACGCCTTCACGCCCAACGTCGAGGCGATCGCGGACTACGACCCCGACCTGGTGATCGCCCAGGACGCCGGGCTGGCGGACCAACTGGCGGAACTCGACATCCCGTTGCTGGTGCAGTCCGCACCCGCCACGTTCGACGACGTCTACGCCCAGATCGCCCAGCTGGGCGTGGTCACCGGCCAGGACGACGGGGCCGAGGACGTCGTGACCCGGATGCAGTCCGACATCGACAAGCTGGTCGGCGACGCGCCCGACGCCACCGGCCAGACCTACTTGCACGAGCTCGACTCGACCCTCTACAGCGTCACCTCGGACACCTTCGTCGGCGAGGTGTACGACCTGTTCGGCCTGGAGAACATCGCCGACGCGGTGGAGGACCCGGCCGGGGGGTATCCGAAGCTGTCCCCCGAGTACGTGGTGGACGCCAACCCGGACTGGATCTTCCTCGCCGACGCGTCGTTCGGGGAATCGGCCGAGACGGTCGCCGAGCGACCCGGCTGGGACACCATCGACGCGGTCGCCGACGGTCGCGTCGTGCCACTCCCCGAAGACATCCCGTCGCGCTGGGGGCCACGAGTGGTCGACTTCGTGCAGGTCATCGCGGACGCGCTCGGCGAGACCGGATGACCGCCGTCGACCGCCCCGACGACACCCGCGCGGCCGCGCCGGCACCGGGCGGACCCGACCGTGGTGCCGATCGTGGCTCGGTGCCGCGGTCGGGTGCCGTCGACGGCGGTCTGCGCGCGACTCGACTGTCCCCGCTGGTGCTGGCCGTGGCCGTGCTGGCGCTGCTCGCGATCGGCCTGGTGAGCGTGCTGGTCGGGGCCGCGGACCTGTCCCCGGGGGCCGTGCTGGCCGAACTGGTCGACGGCCTGCCGTGGGTGGACGTGGACTCCGGGCTTGACGCCCGATCGACAGCCATCCTGTGGCAACTGCGACTGCCCCGCATCGTGCTGGGCGGGATCGTCGGGGCGAGCCTGGCGGTGGCCGGCGCCGCCTACCAGGGCGTGTTCCGCAACCCGCTGGCCGACCCCTACCTGCTGGGTGCGGCCGCCGGTGCCGGACTGGCGGCGACCCTGGTGATCACGCTGGACCCGTCCGTGCTCCCGACGGCCGTGACCGTGCCGCTGGCCGCCTTCGTCGGGGCCCTGGGTGGCGTCGCGCTGGCGGTGCTGGTCGGCCGCACGGCGGGTGGCGGCGGCACGGCCGGGCTGGTCCTGGCCGGGGTCGCGATCGCGTCCTTCCTCACCGCCATCCAGACCTTCGTCCAGCAACGCAACGCCGACACGCTGGCCGAGGTCTACACCTGGATCCTCGGTCGGCTGACCACGGGCGGATGGTCCGAGGTGCTCCGGGTCCTGGTCCCAGCAGCCGGGTCGATCGCGGTCATCTGGCTCCACCGGCGCACGCTCGACGTCCTGTCGGTGGGCGAGGACGAGGCCGCGACGCTGGGCGTGGACGCCCGTGGGGCCCGGATCGCAGTCGTCGTGGCGGCGTCGTTGGCCACGGCCGCCGCCGTCGCGGTCAGCGGCCTGATCGGGTTCGTGGGGATCGTGGTGCCACACGCGATCCGACTGACCGTGGGGGCGTCGTACCGGATCGTGCTGCCACTGTCGGTCGTCGTCGGGGCGGCCTTCATGATCGGCGCGGACCTGTTGGCCCGGACGATCGTGTCGCCGGCGGAACTGCCGATCGGCGTCGTCACCGCCTTCGTGGGCGCGCCGTTCTTCGCCATCCTGCTGCGCCGGAACCGGCAGGGGGTGACGATGTGAGCGCCGACCTGGACGCACGCTCCCCCGACACGCCAGTCGAGGTCCGGCCCCTCGCCCGATCGGGGCTCGACGACCCGAGCGCGTCGCCCGCCGTGGAGGTCGCCGGGGTCGACGTGGACTACGGCGCCGGACCGGTCCTCACCGACTTCTCGCTGCGGGTCGCCGCCGGCGAGTGGGTCGCGTTGCTGGGGCCCAACGGCGCCGGCAAGTCGACCGCGTTGGGCGTGCTGTCCGGGCTGGTCCGCCACGACGGCGACCTGCGCCTGTTGGGCGACGACCCGCGTCCGTGGAAGCCGCGCCGCTGGGCCACGACCGTGGCGCTGGTCCCGCAGCGACCGATCATCCCGCCCGGATTGAGCGTCACCGACTACGTCCTGCTCGGCCGGACCGCCCACATCCCGACGTTCGGGGTCGAGTCCGGGGCCGACCTCGCGGCCGTGGCGGAGGCCTTCACCCGGTTGGACCTGCACGCCTTCGCGCGACGCCCGGTGCTGGCGCTGTCGGGCGGGGAGTTGCAGCGGGTGGTCCTGGCCCGGGCGCTGGTGCAGGAGGCCCGCATCCTGCTGCTGGACGAACCGACGTCCGCCCTCGACATCGGCCACGGCCAGCACGTACTCGAACTGATCGACGACCTGCGTCGCGAACGCGGGTTGACGATCGTGGCCGCCATGCACGACCTCACCCTGGCCAGCCAGTACGCCGACCGCGTGGTCCTGCTCGACCAGGGGCGGGCAATTGCTGCCGGCACCCCGGTCGAGGTCCTGACCGCCGACCGGGTCGCCCACCACTATGACGCCACGATCCGAGTCGTGCCCGACGGCACCGGCGGCATCGTCGTCGTCCCGATGCGACCCGGAGTCGACCCGGCCGCGCCCCGGACGCCGCGACCACCCGCCGGCGTGACGGCCACGCCCCGCCCGACCGACCCCCACCGTGCCCGACCGACATCCGGAGGACCCTCGTGACCACCCCCGACCCCGACGACCATGCGTCCGCCGACGACCGCCCGACGGAGGAGGGAGCGCCAGCGCCACCGGTGTCCAAGGACACCTCGACCGGACCGGAACTGCGCCACGCCGAGTCGCTGGTGCTGGTCAACACCGGCGACGGGAAGGGCAAGTCGACGGCCGCCTTCGGCACGATCCTGCGCGCGCTCGCCCGCGGGTGGACGGTCGGGGT
>JBBSMS010000226.1:0-3988 GCA_038233055.1 Nitriliruptorales bacterium | reverse complement strand
CACAACGGCCGATCCCCGTGGCCCGGTGGACGTCGAGGGCAGCGAAGTAGGCCAACGCGCCGCGACGTTCGTACTCGTGCTCGACACGCATCGGCTGCCGTGGTGCTGGGGGCACGGTGGGGTGGCAGCGACACCGGGCCTAAATCGAGGTCTTCTCGTCGACCGAGATCACGTACTCATCGGGCCGTAGCGGCCTGTTGGTGTACCGGCGGTAAGGGCCAGTAGGACCAGGCTGACCTTGACCGCGCGGATCCCCTGGCTGCTCGCCTCGAGCGCGTCATCGATCGCATCGGACGCGTCATGGCTGTGCGGCACGAACACCTCGCGCCACCACCCCTTGAAACCCTTCGGGTGGGAATGGCCATGGGTGTCGTCGTCCTGGTCGCGTGCGGGATTCACTTGGTCCTGGGTGCGGGAGGGTCCGGGCGTTCCGGTCACTGCCGTGCGCCGTTCTCGCTCATGGGGTAGTCCCCGTGGTGGGGCAGGTTGGTCATCGACGGCATGCTGGGCCTGGAGCACAGCCCGGGTGACCAGGGTGCGGGCGTGCTCGTCGGCCAGGGAATAGAACACCCGGTTCCCGTCGTGACGCGACCGTATGGGGGTGGCCTGCCGACCGTGCTCGCCATTCTCGGGAACCGTGTCACAGCCGCGCTCCTCGACCGCCAACTGGCCCGCACCAACGTCAAAGGGCCAGCAATCGCCGGACCACGACCCGCCCGGGAGGACGGCCAACACCTAGGAGCCGGTCTGCAGCGAGAGGTCCAGGCCCACGGCAGCTTCGACGACAAGTCGCACACCCGGAGCCCAGCCCTCCGCCAGACCTTCCAAAGGGGTCTCCGAACTGCGCCGCAGGGCCCTCCCTGGAGACGCGGCACACCCCGAACAGCGCCCCGACCGGCCGGCCGAGCGATCGGTGCCCCGGCAGCGATCCTCCGAGAGCGGTTGGTAGTAGTGCGTCGTCGCTGGGCCGACGACGGCGACGTCGGTCTCGCCGGCCCCGAGCAGACGTGCTGCCACCGAGACGCCGACGCCCCCGCCCCCCACGATCACGACCTTGTGGTGCCTGCGGCGCTGTCCTGAAGTGGACATCTGACGCCCCTCGCCTACGATGTGCGTACTTAGGTCGAGCGCCACAGTAGTGAGGTCGGTAGTGAGGTCGGTCACAGCAGGCAAGCTCGTCCGCCAGCGACCCGAGCCGCTGCTTGGCCCCGCACCCGCGAGGCAGAGATCTGAGGGCGCAGACCGCAGCCGATGAGGAGACCGAAGATGGACTACGGAACCACCGTCACCACCGACCTGAGCTTCGACGACGCGGTCGCCCGCACCCGGGAGGCGCTGCAGGAGCAAGGCTTCGGCGTGCTGACCGAGATCGACGTGCAGGCGACGCTGAAAAACAAGCTCGACCAGGACATGGAGCAGTACCTGATCCTCGGAGCGTGCAACCCCCAGCTCGCGCACCAGGCGCTGGACGTCGAGCGCGACATCGGACTGCTGCTGCCCTGCAACGTCGTGGTCCGCCGCAGCGGCGACACCACCGTCGTGCAGGCACTCGACCCCCAGGTCATGGTCAACCTGCCCGGGCGACCGGAGCTGCAGCCGGTCGCCGACGAGGCCGCCGCGCGGCTGGGTGCCGCGCTGAACGCCGTGGACGGATCATTAAACCCGTCGACCTCATCGGCAGCCAGCCCGGGCGGGTGCTGCGCATCGCCGCCGGCAGCGCCCTGATCGGCTGGGGGCTGCGTCGCGGCGACGGCCTAGGGTGGGCCGCCTCCGCGGCCGGCGTCGTGCCGCTCGCGGCAGGCGCAGCAGACGTCTGCCTGCTGGGCCCGCTGGTGCAGGGCCCGCTGCGCGGCAAGGCCTTCCGCCAGCAGCGCCGGGCGACCGGTCGCTCTGACCCAGATATCGCAACGGGGTGGTTGAGGTTGGCCTGATGGCGTTGTGGGATGCTCGGGTGGCCGGTGAGGTGGCGGTGGGCCGGGTTGGATGGGGCGGCAGCGGCCTTGCCGGCGGCCGGTGGCGGGTGTCGCGGCGGTCGGGACGCCGATCCGGCCGTTTCGGGCAGGGCTGGTCGGCTCTCCGGCTGGTGAGCTTCCGGAGCAGACAGGTCAGCCGAAGGCTGGGAGGGCGTGGAGGCGGCGCAGCGCGGCGGCGAAGTCGTCGACCCACGTGAGAACTTCAACTGCAGGCGTCGACCGTGGTGGCCGATCCGGGCGGCGACGTTGAGAAACGCCAGCCGGAGCCGTTTGCCGCGCACCCGGGTGAAGGAGTCGGGCAGGGCGTGGTGGCGTAGCCACAGGGCGATGTTGTAGGCGGAGATGTCCAACACCCGACAGGCCCGCACGTGTGGCCACCCCGCGGCGACGGCCTCGTCGACCAGCACGAGCAGACCTTCCTTGACGTTGGCCGGGACCCGTGGCGGGACCGCGCCCAGGGTCAGCCCCAACGCGATTTTCCCATGACCCCGCAACAGGGCGAGCTCGATCGCCTGCTCCTTGATCGCCTCGGTCAGACGGGCGACCTCGTCGGTGAGCTGGTCGATCCTGACATCGCGCGGATCGCGGGACCGCCCCGGCTTGGTCGCCGCGAACACCGCCAGCGCTGCATCCTTGGCATCGCGTCGCAACTTCATGACCGTGGACACGTCCACGCCGTACTTGCGGGCCGTGTCGGCCTGGGTCAGCTCCTGGGAGGTCACCTCCAGGAACGCCTCCCACTTCTGCTCCGGTGTCAGTCGGCGACGCTTGCCGCTCCCCCCGGATCGTGATTGGCTGCTCATCATCTGCCCTCTCGGGATCAGGCCATCGAGCCTCCCACACTTTGGGTATTGAATCCAGGATCTCTATCACGAACTCAGACGCAAGACAGGGATACACCAGGGGCCGTCTGGGCCGTGAACGTTTCGGACCGCGGCGGCGAACTCGGCGGCCACGCCGATGTTCATGGCGTGCAGGAAGGCCCCCGTGGGTGTTCCATCCGAGGTCGACGAGACGCTGGCCGTCACCCGTGGCGGCATCGGCGGCGCGGGCCGGGTCCAACGGGATCCGCAGCGCCCTGGCGATGTCGTTGCCGGTCCCGGCCGGCAGGATCGCCAACCGGTTCGCACGGGTGGTGAGGATGGCCGCCGCGGCGCCGATCGTTCCGTCCCCGCCCGCCACGGCAATCGTGGCCCCGTGGGGGGACTGTCGACGGCGACCCGGAGGCCGGCGGGCACATCGTGGTCGAGCCGGTGTTCGGACGTGATCACCACGCCGGGACGACGCAGCGCCTGCAGTGTGCGGCGTGTCGACCGGCCCGAACCGGACCGTCCGTTGACGACCACGACCATCTCAAGCGGTCGGGAGCGGCCGGGGTCGCGACCGAGCCGGTGGGGCTTTGTGGTGGCCACGATCACCATGGCCCACATTCCTCCCAGCGACCAGCCGGCCACGACGTCGATGGGCCAGTGGACCCCCAGACCGATCCGTGACAGCCCCACAGCCATCGTGAACGCTGCGGCCGCGACCATCACGAGCCCGCTCGCGTGCCGGGACAGGACCGACCGGGCGAGCCAGGCTAGCAACACCGCGACCACCATGGACTGGGCCCGCATGGGTCGAGGGGAAGGCCGCACTCGTGGGCATGCCGATGCGGTCCAGGCCCAGGTCCGGCCGGGCCCGGCCGATGACCACCTTGAGGACACTCGAGGAGGCAACCGCCGCCAGGTAGCCAAGCCCGACGACGACCATGGGTCGCCACGACCGGGCCCGCCTGGCCAACCAGATGCTGGCAGCGGCCGCGACCGGGACCAGGATGGCCGACCCGCCGACCCGAGTGGCGGCAACCTGGACCGCCTGCCAACCGGGACCGCCGACCAGGACCGACCATCGGCTGATGGCGAGGTCGACGTCAGCCGTGGCATCGACGACGACCAGTCCCGAACAGATGACCACGATGACGGCCAGGACGGCCGCGACCGAAACGGCGTTGGGCGTTGCCCGGAGGTCATCGT
>JBBSMS010000225.1:0-4030 GCA_038233055.1 Nitriliruptorales bacterium | reverse complement strand
CCCGACGGGGTGACCCGGGTCGAGGTGACCACCGCCGTGGAGATGCACGACGCCGTGCTGGCACGCGCCGACGCCGACGTGATCGTCAAGGCCGCGGCCGTGGCCGACTTCCGGCCCTCGCACGTGGCGGCCGACAAGATCAAGAAGGCCGACGGCACCCCGCACCTCGAACTTGTGCCCAACCCGGACATCCTGGCCGAACTGGGCCAGCGGCGGGCCGACGGCGGGGGCGGGCCGGCCGTGCTGGTCGGGTTCGCGGCCGAGACCACCGACGTCGAGGCGAACGGGCGCGCCAAGCTCGACCGCAAGCAGGCCGACCTGCTGGTCGTCAACGACGTGACCGCCGCCGGGGCCGGGTTCGGCCACGACACCAACGAGGTCGTGGTCCTGGGCGCCGACGGCAGCCGCCTCGACATCGCCCTGACCAGCAAGGACGAGGTCGCCGAGCGCCTCCTGGACCTGATCGGCGACCGGCTCGCGGCCGTGGCACCATCGCCGCGACCGGCCGAGCCGCTCCACCGCCCCTGACGACACCGCCTGACAACCCCAGCCGGCACCACCGACGTCGGCCCGCCGGGCCGCGTCACGACCCCACCTCCCACCCCCCCCTCCCTCCAACGCGTGACCCGGCCCCGTCGGCACCACCCGCGCGACCAAGGACACCACCGTGGCCCGCACCCTGTTCACCTCCGAGTCCGTCACCGAAGGCCATCCCGACAAGATGGCCGACCAGGTCTCGGACAGCATCCTCGACGCGATCCTGACCGACGACCCCGAGGGTCGCGTGGCCTGCGAGACCCTGGTCACCACCGGGCACGTGTTCGTGGCCGGGGAGATCTCGACCTCGACCTACGTCGACATCCCCAGCGTGGTCCGCGAGACCGTGCTGGACATCGGCTACGACTCGGCCGCCATCGGCTTCGACGGTCGCACCTGCGCCGTGTCTGTCGCGCTGGACGAACAGTCGGCCGACATCGCGATGGGCGTGGACGAGGCCCTGGAGCACCGGGGTGAGGACACCGAGGACCGCTACGCCTCCCTGGGTGCCGGCGACCAGGGGATGATGTTCGGCTTCGCGTGCCGCGAGACCGAGGTGATGATGCCGCTGACGATCCACCTCGCCCATCGCATGGCCGAGAAGATTGCCGACGTCCGGAAGAAGGGCGAGCTCACCTGGCTGCGCCCCGACGCCAAGACCCAGGTCACGGCCGTGTACGAGGATGGCCGGCCGGTCGCGATCCACACGGTCGTGTGCTCGACCCAGCACGACCCCGACGTGACCCTGGACGAGGTCCGCGCCGGGGTCGAGGAACACGTCATCCGCCCGATCCTGCCCGACGATGTCGACACCGACGACGTGCGCATCATCGTCAACCCGACCGGACGGTTCGTCACCGGCGGTCCGGTCGCCGACGCCGGCCTGACCGGTCGCAAGATCATCGTCGACACCTACGGCGGCGTCGCCCGCCACGGTGGTGGCGCCTTTTCCGGCAAGGACCCGTCGAAGGTGGACCGGTCCGGCGCGTACGCGACCCGCTGGGTGGCCAAGAACATCGTCGCCGCCGGTCTGGCCGACCGCTGCGAACTCCAGGTCGCCTACGCCATCGGGGTGGCCAACCCGGTGTCGCTGATGGTCGACACCTTCGGCACCGAGACCGAGGACCCGGCCAAGATCGAGGCCGCGGTCCGCGAGGTCTTCGACCTGCGTCCGGGTGCGATCATCGACGCGCTCGACCTCAAGTCGCCCGGGTACCGCACCACCGCCGCCTACGGTCACTTCGGCCGGGTCGGTGACCGCTTCACCTGGGAGCGCACCGACCGCGCCGACGACCTCCGCGCCGCCATCTGAGCCACCGCGCCGGGCCACCCGGGGCGCCGGCCGCCACGCCGCCGGACTGCCACTAGGACCTGCCATGGCCGACACGCCGACCCCGTCACGGGGTCGGCGTGATCTCGTCCGGGTGCTGGTCGAGGTCGAACCGTTCCACCTCGATCGGCCGTTCGACTACCTGCTGGGCGACCTCCCAGACACCGTCGACGTGGGCTGGCGCATCGAGGTGGTGTTCTCCGGCCGGGTCCGGCGGGCGCTGGTGGTGGGTCGCCCCGACCACACCGACGTCGAGGAGTCGCGGTTGCGGGCCGCGAAGCGCGTGCTGGGCGAGTACCCGTGGGCGAGTGCCGACGACCTCGCCCTGTTCGACTGGGCAGCGGACCGGTGGCTGGGCACCCGCTCCGACGTGATCCGCCACGCCCTGCCCGGTCGGGCCGTCCGGGTCGAGGAGTCCTTCGTCGACGACGGCCTGCTTCCGTGGGCGCCGGTCGACGCCCGGCCGACGTCCCGGACCCCCGGCCCGGCCCCCGACCCGCCCGCGGCCTGGGCCGCCTATGAGCGCGGGGTCGCGGACCTGTGGGCGTCGCTTGCCGACGGGGCCGACACGCGGGTGTGGCGGCCGCTGCCGGGCGAGGACGTCGGGATCCGCCTGGCCGAGGCGGCGATGGCGACCCTCGCCGGTGGCCGCGACGTGCTGGTGGTGGTGCCCGACGCGAACTCCCGTGTCGCGGTGGCGCTGGTGGCCCACCTGCGCGGGCACGCGGGCTTGGAACGCGACGAGGTTGTGGACGTCACCGGCCTGTCGTCGGGGTCGGCGATCTCGCGTGCGTGGCTGCGGGCCCGAACCGGGCGTGCCCGCGTGCTGGTCGGCGAACGCCGGGTCGCGTTCTGGCCGTTGGCGCGCCCCGGCCTGTACGTGGTGGTGGACGAGGCCAACCCGGCCCACAAGGAACGCCGCAGCCCCCGCCACCATGTCCGCGAGGTCGCGCTGGAACGGGCCCGTCGAGACGGGGCGGTCGCGCTGTTGACCGCCCACGTCCCGTCGGCGCCGACCTGGGCGTTGCTGCGGGCCGGACGCATCGGCGGGGTCACCGCACCTCGAGCGGCCGAGGTGGCCGCAGCCCCGACCGTGCTGGTCGACGCCGACAGCGGGCTGCGGTTGGGGCGCCGGGGGACCGGTGTGGTCCGCGACGCCGTCCGTGACGGCGCCTACGCCGTCGTGCTGGCGGCTCGACGCGGCGAGGGCACCGCGATGGTGTGCGCGAACTGTGGCCACCGGCCGGTCTGCCCCGACTGCGGGTCGTCGGTGGCCGGGGCCGGTCGTGGGCTGACCTGCCGCACGTGTGGCTGGGGGACCCCGGGCCGCCGTTGCCGCGACTGTGGTGGCAACGAGTTCGTGCCCCTGGCCGCCGGGACCAGACGCCTCGCCACCGAGCTCCGGCAGTCGGTCGACGTGCCCGTGCAGGTGATGGAGGGCTACGACGCCGACGTGCCCCCGGCGCCGGCCGTGCTGGTGATGACCCGGGGCTCGGTCATGGACGCGCCGCCCGGCCCTGTCGGGGGGGTCGTGGTCGGCGACGTCGACTCGCTGATGCGACGCCCGGCCGTCGACGCCCCCGAGGACACCTTGCGCCTGCTGATGGCGCTCGGGTCGTGGCTGGGCGGCACCGACGCCCCGATGGTGGTCGTCACCCGTGAGCCGGACGCGGCGGTGGTCACCGCGCTGCGACGGTGGGACGCGGGCGGCTTCTGGCGTGACGAGGCCGACGCCCGCGCACCATTCCCCCCGGCCCGCACAGCGATCGCGGTCACGGCCCCCACCACCGAGGTCGCCAGCCGGGTGGCCGAGGCCGTCGCGGTCGACCTCGACACCCTGGCGCTGGGCCCAGCCCCGGTCCCGGACGGCCACCGCCTGCTGGTACTCACGACCGACCGAGTGGCCACGACCGCACGCCTGCGGGCACTGCGCACCCCGTGGTCGGCCGACAACGTCGCCCTCGTCGTCGACGTCGACCCCGTCGATCTCGCGTGAGTGGAGAACATCCACGACGAATTTTGGGGTCTACTGACGCTGCCGTGGGTCGGGGTGTAGCGGTTACGGGGGCGCACGCCGTGTTCTGCCTACGTTTCCGGCTGTTCAGAGCTGGCGACGAAGGAGAACGACGGCGTGCGTGTCAACAAGGTACTCAAGAAGGTTCT
>JBBSMS010000224.1:0-4060 GCA_038233055.1 Nitriliruptorales bacterium | reverse complement strand
GCCCTGTTGGAGGCGATGGAGGAGAAGCAGGTCACCACCGAGGGCCACGCCCGGCACCTGCCCGCGCCGTTCATGGTGATCGCCACCCAGAACCCGATCGAGTACGAAGGCACCTATCCGTTGCCGGAGGCCCAACTCGACCGGTTCCTGTTCAAACTGGAGGTGGGCTACCCGGACCTCGACGAGGAGGTCGAGGTGGTCGGGCGACACGACGAGGGCATGGACCCGCACGACCTGTCCGACATCGACGCGGTCGCGACCGCGGCCGACATCCTGGCCGCGCGGGCCGCGGTGCGGGCGCTGCGGGTGACGCCGGCGGTGCGTCGCTACGTGGTGGAGGTGGTACGGGCCACCCGGGACCTCCCCGCGGTCGCGTTCGGGGTCTCGCCGCGCGGTGCGGCCATGTTGTTGCAGGCCACGAAGGCCTGGGCGTGGCTGTCGGGGGCGTCGTTCGTCACCCCGGACCACGTCCAGGCGATCGCCCGCCCGACCCTGCGCCATCGCATGCAGTTGCGCCCGGAGGTGTCGCTGGAGGGCGGCACGATCGACGCGGCGCTGGAGCGGGTCCTGTCCACCGTGCCGGTCCCGCGCTGATGGCTACGCCGGCTGTCGCCTCCGTCGCGGCCCCCGTCGCCCCCGGTGCGGGGTCGGGCGGTGCCGGCGGAGCGACTGCGGCCGCTCGCCCCGACGATGCCGTTTCGTCGTCGAGCAGCGCCGGCCGGGACCCGTCGGGCGACGCCGAGCGCACCGGCCCCGAGCCCGCGCCGCGGCCCGCCCGGTGGACCCGGTCGTGGTGGGCGGCGTTGGTGCCGTTGCCGCGGTTGCCGCTGGCGGGGATGGTGCTGGCCATCGCGGCGGCCGACATGGTGGGTGCGCCGGGACCCGCGATGCTGGGCGTGGTGGCCGTCCTTGCCGTCATCGACGCCCTCCTGGTCGGTGGGCCGTGGCGGCTCGAAGTGGCCCGCCGGTTGCCGGCCGCGGTCACGCTGGGGGAGTCGGCGACAGTTGCCTGGGACCTGCGCGGATCACGCCGGTGGCCCCAGCGCGTCGACCTGGCCGACGACCTGCCCCCGTCACTGGGGGCCGTGCGGCGGGTGAGCGCGACCGTTCGCCTCGACCGGACGACGACGGTCGGCACGCCGTTGCAGCCGACGCGGCGGGCGACCCATCGGCCCGACGAGGTGGTGGTGCGCGTGGCCGGGCCGCTGCGGCTGGTCGCGCGCCAGCACGCTCGCTCGGTCCCGGGCCGCATCGACGTCCTGCCGGCCTTCCCGTCCCGTCGTGACGCGGAACTGCGGATCACCGACCGGCGCGTGCTCGAGGCGGGCGTGCGGTCGGCCCGCCTGGTCGGCGCGGGCACCGAGTTCGAGTCCCTGCGGGACTACACCCCCGACGACCAGGTCCGTCGGGTCGACTGGTCCGCCACCGCCCGCGCCGGCAAGCCGATCGTGCGCACCTATCGGGTCGAGCGGAACCAGACCGTGCAGGTGGTGCTGGACACGGGCCGCCACTCGGCCGGTCTGGTCGCGGGCACGACCCGGCTCGAGCACCTGATGGACGCCGCCCTGGCGGTCACCACGGTCGCCACCGGGGTGGGCGACAAGGTCGGCTTCCAGGCGTTCGCGACCGACGTGCACCTGGCCATCAGTCCGTCCGGTGACCGGCGCCAACGCAGCCGGGTGGCCAGCGCGATGGCAGGGCTCGAACCGCTGTTGGTCGAGTCCGACTACGGCGCGGCGTTCACCGACATCGTGGTCCGCCAGCGCCGCCGGGCGTTGCTGGTCGTGCTGACCGACCTGTCCAGCGAGGCCCTGGTCGACACGCTCGTGCCGGCGCTGCCGGTGCTGCTGGCGTCCCACCTGGTGGTGGTCGGAGCGGTGGTCGACCCCGAGGTGACCGGTTGGATCGACCAGCCGGGGGCCTCCGTGGACGACGCCTACCTGGCCGCCGGCGCGGCGACCCTGCAACGCGCTCGGCGCCGGACCGCGCGGCTGCTCACCCAGCGCGGCGCCATCGTGGTGGACGAGCCACCCGACCGGCTGGCCGGACGGTTGATGGACACCTACCTCGACCTCAAGGCCCGCGGCCGGCTCTGAAACCCCCTGGTCCCAATCGCCGCCGTACCGGCCGGGATCCCGGCCACCAGGGTCGGCTCGGTCTCGAGTTCGAGGCGGCGTCCGATCAGCAGTGGGCCGATCCAGACCACGAACAGGGTCACGGCGCCGATCCCGATCCGGACGGCGTCGGGCAGCGGTGACGGCGTGATCCAGGCCTCGATCAGCGCTGCCAGGGCCAGTGCGCCGGCGGCGGTGAAGGCCACGGTGGCCGCCCGTCGGCCCTCGTCCTGGATCGCGCGACCGCGCGTGCGGTCGCCGGGGGCGATGGCGGCCCACCCGACCTGCAGCCCGGCCCCGCCCGCGACGAAGATCGACGACAGTTCGAGCAGCCCGTGGGGGAGGATCAGGCGCCAGAAGTTCCAGCCCTGCCCGGCGTCGGTCATGATCGTGCCGGCCAGCCCGACCTGCCAGCCGTTCACGCCCGCGATGGCCAGCGTCGGGAGGCCAAGGGCCACGCCGGCGCCGAACATGCGCAGCGCGATGGTGGCGTTGTTGAGGAACAGCCGGATGCTGAACAGCCACGCGGGCCCGTCCGAGTAGTACGACTCGAAGGCCTCCTCGACGTAGTACTGCCGGTAGTCGGCCGGCATCGCGAGGTCGATCGCACCCGGGGTCGACGACAGCCACGCCACCGCCACGATCGCCGCAACCACAGACACCCCCGTGACGACCGCGATCGACCAGCGGCAGCGCCACAGCGCGGCCGGGATGGTGCGGGTGAAGGCGCGTTCGATGCGGCTGATGCTGACCGGCGCCGGGCGGTTGAGGACCGCGTTGGCACGAGCCAGGATCCGGGTGAGGTAGATCACCAGGTCGCGGTCCACGTAGCGCGTTCGGGCGCTGGTCAGGTGCCCCGAGGTGCGCTGGTACAGCCGCACCAGTTCGTCCACCTCGGTCCCGTCGTGGCGGCGCTGGCCCGCGAGGGCGTCCAGGCGCGACCACTCGTCGAGGTGGCGAGCCACGAAGCTGTCGCGGTCCATGCGTGCGGCACCTCTCCGGCTGGTGGGGCGCCCACGGTAACGTCCCGCTGGCACCGGCTCCCGGCGCTCGCGGCCGGGCAACGCACAGGAGTCCCGCCATGTCCACGACCCCGCCCGGCGCCGTGGGTCGGCCGGCGACGCCCACCCGTGAAGTTGGTGCGACCGGCCGCCCGGGTGGGCGCCGGGTCGGGGAGGCCGGGATGGGGGCGCCGGGGACCGGGCTGGTCACCGCCGAGGCTGTGGAACTGGAGATCCCGACCGCGTCGGTGGGACTGCGCGGGTTGGCGATCCTGGTCGACGTCATCGTGCTGGGGATCCTGGGCATCGCCATGTTCTTCGGCCTGAGCCTCGTCCTGGGAACCGTGGTCACCGACGAGGCCAGCGCCGAGGCGGCGATCTGGGTGGTCGTCGTGACGGTCGTGTCGATGGCGATCGTGGTCCCGACCGTGGTCGAGGCCACCACCCATGGGCGCAGTGCCGGCAAGTACATGGCGAAACTGCGGGTCGTCACGGTCGAGGCCGGACCGGTCGGTTGGGGCCACGCGGCCATCCGTGCCACCGCCGGTGCCTTCGAACTGCTGGGCACGGGTGGGCTGCTGGCCCTGCTGGTCGCGCTGCTGTCGCCGCGGGGCCAGCGCCTGGGCGACATGGTGGCGGGGACGCTGGTGGTGCGGGAGGCCGTCAGTCGCACCGACATCCGCCCGGTCCGATTCACCCCGGTGCACGGGACCGGCGACCTGGTGGCGGCGCTGGACATGGCCGACCTGGACGACGCCGACTACCAGGTCATGCGCAGCACGCTGTTGCGCGAGGGGTTGGACCCCGCGCGCCATGCCCAACTGTGCGGGATGGTGGTGCGGCAGTTGTGGCCGCGTGCGAGCCGACTGCCGCTGCCGACATCGATCCCGGCTCCGGCCGTCCTGACCGCCATGGCCGCGGCCTACCAGGACCAGTTCGCCTCGG